>NZ_JBDGJU010000024.1:0-65726 GCF_057656735.1 Microbacterium sp. Soil_C_42 | reverse complement strand
CGCGACGTCGGTGCTCTTGGCACGGCGAGGAGCGCGCTTGCGCGGGGCCTTGGCGGGCGCGGCGGGCGCCTCGACCGGCGCCTCGGCAGCTGCTTCGGCGGCCACGACCTCGGCGACGACCTCTTCGGCCACGACCTCGGCGACGATGGCCTCGGCGACCGCTTCTTCGGCGACCGCGTCCGCGACCTCAGCCTCGGCGACGGCCTCTTCGGCGACGGCGTCGGCGAAGATCGCCTCGGCGACGGCCTCCTCGGCCGCTTCTTCGGCGGCCTGTGCGGCGGCGGCGTCACCGGACTCCTCGGCGACGATCGCCTCGGCGACCGCCTCCTCGGCGACCTCTTCGGCGGCGAGCGCCTCGACGACGGCCTCGTCGGCGACGGCGTCGGCCGCCTCGGCGACCTCGACGGCCACTTCGGCGACGACCTCGGCCGCGACGGCCTCGATGACAGCTTCCTCAGCCACGGCCTCGGCCTGGGCTTCGACGCTGCCGGCGCCCTCGAGGGCCTCGGGCGCTTCCGCGCGCTCGTCGGCCGGAACGTCGGCGTGGATCTCGGAGATGGACTCCACGAGTTCTCCCTTGTGAAAAACGGAACGATTGTGCACGATCGCACGGCGCTGCCGGGTGGCGTCTGCCTGTCTCGATCAGTTGTCACGCCTGTCGAAACGCCCGCCGACGGGGTGAGGGACCGCGAGGGTGCTCAGCGGACGTCGGCAGGTCAGAATGCCGTGCGGTGGTTTCGCAGATTTGCGACGGAGGCCAGATTCACGTCTTACGTGGAACCCTCCGCGTACTCCCTCACTGTACCACCCTTGAAGTCGACGGCGAGCATGAGCGCCTCCCACGGGGTGTCGGTCGCGGTGCCCGCGAGCGCCGCCGCCTCGAGGCGTCGTCCCGGGCCGTCGGCGAGCACGAGCACGCTCGGTCCCGCCCCCGACACGACCGCCGCGAAGCCCGCCGCGCGCAGCGCCCGCACAAGACCGTCGGTCTCGGGCATGGCGCTCGCGCGGTAGTTCTGGTGCAGTTTGTCCTCCGTCGCCGCCTGCAGCAGTTCGGGGCTCTGCGTGAGCGCCGCGATCAGCAGCGCGGAGCGCGAGACGTTGAAGACGGCGTCCTCTCGCGGCACATGCATCGGCTGAAGGCTGCGCGCGAGCTCGGTCGACATCGTGAAGGTCGGCACGAAGACGAGCGGCGACACACCGCGGTGCACGAGCAGCTTCTTGTGCTGCGGGCCGTCCTCGTCCACCCAGGCGATGGTGAGTCCGCCGAACAGCGCCGGCGCGACGTTGTCGGGGTGGCCCTCGAGCTCGGTCGCGAGACGGAGCAGGGCGTCGGGGCCGAGCTCGACGTCGCCCTCGAGCAGGCCCTTCGCGGCCAGCAGGCCGGACACGACCGCCGCACCGGACGAGCCGAGGCCGCGCCCGTGCGGGATCACGTTCTTGGCGACCAGGCGGAGGCCCGGCATCCGTCGTCCGACCGATTCGTACGCATACGCGATCGCCCGCACCACGAGGTGCGAGGCGTCGCGCGGCACGTCGTCCGCACCGGCTCCCTCGACCTCGATCTCGAGCTCGCCCTCGGGCAGCGCCGTGACGTCGAGCTCGTCGTACACGCTCAGCGCGAGGCCGAGGGTGTCGAACCCGGGTCCGAGGTTGGCACTCGTCGCCGGAACCCGCACCACCACGCGGCGGCCGGGGGCCGGAGCGACGGCTGCGTTCACGCGGTCGCCGCCGCGGGAGCGAGCTCCAGGACGGATGCCACCTCCGACGTCGTGGCGTCGACCACGGTGGGCTCGACCTCGGAGCCGTCGGCGTTGCGCAGTGCCCAGTGCGGGTCCTTGAGGCCGTGGCCGGTCACCGTGAGCACGACGCGCGCGCCCTGCGGCACGATGCCCGCCTCCACACGGTCGAGGAGACCGGCGACGCTGATCGCCGACGCGGGCTCGACGAAGATGCCGACCTCGCCCGCGAGGAGCTTCTGGGCCGCGAGGATGCGGTCGTCGTCGATCGCGCCGAAGTACCCGTCGGTGGCGGCGCGCGCCTCGAGGGCGAGCTCCCACGACGCGGGGTTTCCGATGCGGATGGCGCTGGCGACCGTCTCGGGGTTCTTCACGACCTCACCGGTGACGAGCGGCGCCGAGCCGGCGGCCTGGAAGCCGAACATGCGCGGCACGCGGGTCGAGACGCCGGCCTCGGCCTCTTCGCGGTAGCCGCGCGTGTAGGCGGTGTAGTTGCCCGCGTTGCCGACCGGGATGAAGTGGAAGTCGGGGGCGTCGCCCAGCTGCTCGACGACCTCGTACGCGGCGGTCTTCTGACCGTCGATGCGGTCGGGGTTGACCGAGTTGACCAGGTGCACCGGGTAGTTGTCGGCGAGTTCGCGCGCGATCTCGAGGCAGTCGTCGAAGTTGCCGCGGATCTGGATGAGACGGCCGTTGTGCGCCACGGCCTGGCTGAGCTTGCCCATCGCGATCTTGCCCTCGGGCACGAGCACCGCGGCGGTGATGCCGGCGTGGGCGGCGTACGCGGCCGCCGAGGCGGAGGTGTTCCCGGTCGAGGCGCAGATGACGGCCTTCGCCCCGTGCTCGATCGCTCGCGAGACGGCGACGGTCATGCCGCGGTCCTTGAACGAGCCCGTGGGGTTCATGCCCTCGAACTTCACCCAGACGTCGGTGCCGGTGCGGCGCGACAGCGCGGGAGCGGGCAGGAGCGGCGTGCCGCCCTCCCCGAGGGTGACGACGGTCGAGGCATCCGTGACGCCCAGTCGATCTGCGTACTCGCGGAGGACTCCGCGCCAAACGTGTGCCATGTCAGTTCTCCTTCAGAAAAGTCTTCAATTGCCCTCGACGCGCAGCACCGAGACGACGCGCTCGACGACGCCGCTCGCGGCGAGGCGGTCGACCGTCTCGCTCAGGTCCTGCTCCAAAGCCTTGTGCGTGCCGATCACCAGTCGCGCCACGCCGCTCTCACCCTCGGCCGACTCGACGACGGTCTGCTCGACGGTCGCGATCGACACGCGACCCTCGCTCAGGATGCCCGCGACCGTGGCCAGAACGCCCGGCTGGTCGTCGACTTCGAGCGTGATCTGGTACCGCGTGGTGACGCGTCCGACGGGGACGATCGGCAGGTTCGCGAGCGTCGACTCGCCGACGCCGACGCCGCCGGCGATGTGGCGGCGCGCCGCCGACACGACGTCGCCGAGCACCGCAGACGCGGTCTGCACGCCACCGGCGCCCGCGCCGTAGAACATGAGGTTTCCGGCGGCCTCGGCCTGAACGAACACCGCGTTGTTGGCGCCGTGCACGCTCGCGAGCGGGTGCGCGCGGTCGATGAGCGCCGGGTACACGCGCACCGAGATGGATTCACCGGATGCCTCGGTCAGGCGCTCGCACACGGCGAGCAGCTTGATGACGTACCCGGCGTGGCGTGCGGCATCCATCATCGACTTGTCGATCGAGGTGATGCCCTCGCGGTGCACCGCATCGAGCGGCACGGTCGTGTGGAAGGCCAGGCTCGCCAGGATCGCGGCCTTCTGCGCGGCGTCGTAGCCCTCGACGTCGGCGGTCGGATCTGCCTCCGCGTAACCGAGGCGCTGCGCGTCGGCGAGCACGTCGGAGAACTCGGCGCCCTCGGTGTCCATCCGGTCGAGGATGTAGTTCGTGGTGCCGTTGACGATGCCCATGATGCGCTGGACGCGGTCGCCGGCGAGCGAGTCGCGCAGCGGACGGATGATGGGGATCGCACCCGCAGCGGCCGCCTCGTAGTAGACCTCGGCACCCACCTGATCGGCGGCGTCGAAGATCTCGGGGCCGTGCGTCGCCAGGAGCGCCTTGTTGGCCGTCACGATGTCGGCGCCCGAGTTGATCGCGTGGAGCAGGTACTCGCGCGCCGGCTCGATGCCGCCCATGAGCTCGATGACGATGTCGGAGCCGACGATGAGCGAGTCCGCGTCGGTCGTGAAGAGCTCGCGCGGAAGATCGGTCTCGCGCTTGGCGTCGACGTCGCGCACGGCGATGCCCACCAGCTCCAGTCGTGCACCCGCACGGTCGGCGAGCTCGTCGGCGTGCTGACGCAGCAGCGCGGCGACCTGCGAGCCGACGGCTCCGGCTCCCAGCAGTGCGACGCGGAGGCGGCGGTAGTCGGTCACTTCGACTCGCTTCGCTCGCTCGGTACAGGCATGCGTTGTCTTCCTTCCGTCGGTGCTCCGGCGAGCTCACGCCCGTCGCGCACGGTACTGAGGCCCGCGTCCCGGGCGAGCAGATCGTCGATCGTCTCGCCGCGCACGATGACGCGTGCCTCTCCCCCGCGCAGCGCCACCACGGGCGGACGGGGGACGTAGTTGTAGTTGTTCGAGAGCGAGAAGCAGTACGCGCCCGTTGCGGGGACCGCGAGCAGGTCGCCGGGCGAGACGTCGCCCGGCAGGTACTCCGCGTCGACGACGATGTCGCCCGACTCGCAGTGCTTGCCCACCACGCGCGCGAGCGCCGGCTCGACGTCGCTGGTGCGCGACGCGATGCGGGCCGAGAACTGCGCCCCGTACAGGGCCGGGCGGGCGTTGTCGCTCATGCCGCCGTCGACGCTCACGTACAGGCGGGTGTCGCCGCTCTCGAGCGCGACGGGCTTGGCCGTGCCCACTTCGTACAAGGTCACGCCCGCGCGGCCCACGATGGCGCGGCCCGGCTCGAACGCCAGGTTCGGCATGGGGATGCCCCGCACCTCGCATTGCCGCGCGACCGACTCGGCGATGCCCAGCGCGAGCTGCTCGATGGGAGTGGGGTCGTCGACCGACGTGTAGGCGATGCCGAACCCGCCGCCGAGGTTCAGGACCGGCAGCTCGCCGCCTTCGCGGAGCTCGGCGTGCAGTTCGACCAGGCGTGCGGCGGACTCCTCGAACCCGGCGGTGCCGAAGATCTGCGAGCCGATGTGGCAGTGCAGGCCCACGAACTCGAGCCCGCCGAGCTCGCGGATGCGCGCGACGGCGGCCGGGGCCTCCGTCAGCGTGAAGCCGAACTTCTGGTCTTCGTGAGCCGTCGCGAGGAAGTCGTGCGTCTGGGCGTGCACGCCGCTGTTGACCCGCAGCAGCACGGCCTGCGTCGCTCCGCGGCGCTCGACGATCGCCGCCAGACGCTCGATCTCGATCAGGCTGTCGATCACGATCGAGCCGATGCCGACCTCGACGGCCCGCTCGAGCTCGGCCACCGACTTGTTGTTGCCGTGGAAGCCCAGTCGCGCGGGATCGGCGCCCGCCGCGAGTGCGACGGCGAGTTCTCCGCCGCTGCACACGTCGACGGCGAGCCCCTCTTCGGTGACCCAGCGCACGACCTCGGTGCTGAGGAACGCCTTGCCCGCGTAGTAGACGCGGGCCTGGACGCCGTGCAGCGCCGCAGCCGCGCGGAAGGCGTCGAGCGTGCGGCGTGCGGCCTGGCGCACCTCGTCCTCGTCCACGACATAGAGAGGGGTGCCGAACCGCTCACGCAGGGCGGTGGCAGGGATGCCGCCGAGCTCCAGCACGCCGTCGGCATCACGCGCCGCGGCCGCCGGCCAGACGGCCGGGGCGAGCACGTTCGCGTCGGCGGGGCGCTCGAGCCACGCGGGAGCGACGGAACGGTGGTGCGGGTCGGCGGACACGGTGGACCAATCAGTGGGAGCTTCGACGCTGGCCGTCCGGGAGTCCGGGTGCGGCTCTGCCAGGCCGGAGGGGGTCACGCACCTGGCGGTGGTAGCAGTCTAGGGCACACGGCTCCAGGGCCCCGCGCCGTGTGACGCCCTGCGGCGGCTCAGGCGCAGGTGCCGTTCGCCTGCAGCGCCGGATCGGTGGCGATGGCCCCATCGACGTCGAAGTCGGCGACGAGCACGTCGCCGGTCACCTCGACGGAGGTGAGGGTCACGCCGGCCGGCAGGTACTGCGCGATGCACACGTTCCACTCGCGCAGGACGATGTCGGCGAGACCTCCGAACTGGCTGCGCAGGGCGTCGGCGGTCACCTCCGACTCGCCGAGGCGGAACCCTGCGGGCGTCAGGACGATGGCGCCGTCAACCGCGGACGGTGCCAGGGCGACGCCGACGGGGACGGACACGCCGAACAGCTGGAGGTCGATCGACGTCGTCACGTTCGGCGCGGCGAGGCCCACGGTGTCGGACGGCAAGCCCTCGACCGTCGCCAGCAGCGTGCGCAGCTGCGCCTCGTCGAGCGAGACCGTCGCCGTGGCGCCGCTCATCTCTCCGGTGCCGCGCACGGCGACATCGTGCGCCGTCACCGTCACATCGCCGGTGACTCCGCCGAGCGTGACGTCGTCGGACGAGATCGTGAGGTCGTCGATGGAGCCCGAGATGAGCTGGGGGATCACGGCGCCGGCGATGTCGACGTCGACCGGGTGGTCGGCAGGCAGCGACAGCTGGGTGCGCACCTGGTCGCGGACGACGCCGGTCACGATCTGCCGGGCGATCGCCTCGGCGGCGAACCACGCGGCCACGGCGAGCACCGCGACGATCGCGAACGCCACGATCCACGGCCACACGCGGCGCGGCTGCGCCGGTGCGGTCGACAGCGTCCCGTCGGGGATCGGCTCGGTCGCCTGCGTGTCGCCTCTGGCCATTTGCTACATCCGTTCCGGTGCCGTGACGCCCAGGAGATCGAGTCCGTTGCGCAGCACCTGCCCGGTGGCGTCGTTGAGCCACAGCCGGGTGCGGTGCACCGGCTCCACGGGCTCGTCGCCCAGCGGGATCACGCGGCAGTTGTCGTACCAGCGGTGGTAGAGCCCTGCGAGCTCCTCGAGGTACCGCGCGACGCGGTGCGGCTCGCGCACCTCGGCGGCGAACGCCACGATGCGCGGGAACTCCTGCAGCGCACCGAGGAGGGCCGACTCGGTCTCGTGGGTCAGCAGCTCGGGGGCGAACTCGGAACGGTCGACGCCGGAGCCGTGGGCGTTGCGCGCCACGTTGTGCGTGCGCGCGTGGGCGTACTGGACGTAGAAGACGGGGTTGTCATTGGTGCGCTTGCGCAGGATCTCGGGGTCGAGCGTGAGCGGCGAGTCCGCGGGATAGCGCGCGAGCGAATAACGCAGCGCGTCGGTGCCGATCCAGTCCCGCAGGTCGTCCAGCTCGATGATGTTGCCCGCGCGCTTGGAGAGCCGCGCGCCGTTGACCGACACGAGCTGCCCGATGAGCACCTCGATGTCCTTCTCGGGGTCGTCGCCGGCCGCACCGGCCAGCGCCTTGAGGCGGTGCACGTAGCCGTGGTGGTCGGCGCCGAGCAGATAGATCTTGTGCGCGAAGCCGCGGTCGCCCTTGTTGAGGTAGTACGCCGCGTCGGCCGCGAAATAGGTGTACTCGCCGTTCGAGCGGCGGATGACGCGATCCTTGTCGTCGCCGAAGTCCGTGGTGCGCACCCACACGGCGCCCTCGTCGTCGAACACGTGGCCCTGCTCGCGCAGGCGGTCGACGGCCTCGTCCACGAGGCTCGGCTCGCCGTCGGCCCCCTTCGCGTGCAGCGTGCGCTCGCTGAAGAAGACATCGAAGTGCACGTTGAACTTCTCGAGCGACGACTGCAGGTCGCCGAGCTGCAGCTCGTAGGCGCGGTCGCGCGCGATCCGCAGCTGCTCGTCCTCCGCCAGCGTGAGCAGTTCGGGCACCGCCGAGAGCACACGCTGCGCGAGGTCGTCGATATACGAACCGGGGTAGCCGTCTTCGGGGGTCGGCTCGCCCTTGGCGGCGGCGAGCACCGAGCGGCCGAACCGGTCCATCTGCGCGCCGGCGTCGTTGACGTAGAACTCGCGGACCAGCGTCGCACCGCTCGCGAGCAGCAGCCGCGCCATCGAGTCGCCGAGTGCCGCCCAGCGGGTGTGGCCGATGTGCATCGGACCCGTCGGGTTCGCACTCACGAACTCCAGGTTGATCGTGTTGCCGCGCTGCGACTCGTTCGTTCCGAACGCCGCGCCCGCATCGACGATGGTCTTCGCGAGCGCACCGGCGGCGGCGGCATCCAGTCGGATGTTGATGAAGCCAGGACCGGCGACCTCGACATCGGCGACGCCGTCGACCTGGGCGAGACCGGCCGCGATGTCGGCGGCGAACTCGCGGGGGTTCGCGCCGACGGCCTTCGCGAGCTTGAGCGCCGCGTTCGAGGCCCAGTCGCCGTGGTCGCGGTTCTTCGGCCGCTCGAGCGGCAGATCGGCGACCGTGAGCCCTTCGGCCGCACCGGGTCGTCGCGCCTCCGCGAGGGGGGCGACGACGGCGAGCAGGGCGGCGGAGAGGGCTTCGGGATTCATAGCCCGTCAAGTCTACGGGCGCGGCCCGCTCCGCCCCTGCGCGGGGTCAAGAGATCTGCACCAGGGCGCCGAAGTCGTCGGCGGCGGGATCGGATGCCTCGGGCAGAACTCCCGGGAGGGTGTCGAGTCCGTCGAGGGTCGCCGACTCGGGGACCACCCACGCGTCGACGTGCAGGCGCTTCAGACCGACGTAGCCGCCGTGGTAGCTGAGGAATGCGCAGTCCGCGGCATCGCGCCCTGTCGCGATGCGCACCAGCGAATTGCGGTTCGCGAGACGCGTCGCGTCGATGACATACCAGGCGCCGTCGAGATACGCCTCGGCGACGGCGTGGAAGTCCATCGGGCGCAGTCCCGGCGCGAAGCACGCGGCGTAGCGGGCCGGCATGTCCATCGCGCGCAGCAGGGCGATGACGACGTGCGCGTAGTCCCGGCAGACGCCCTGGCCGGTCATGAGGGTCGTGACCGCACTGTCGGTGCCCTGACTGAGACCCGGCGTGTACGTGGTGCTCGTCGAGACGAACTCCGACACCGCCGCGATGAGGTCGTGGCCCGAGAGCCCCTTGAACTGGCGGCGGGCCTGCTGGAACACCTCGTCGGACTGCGCGTAACGGCTCGGGCGCAGGTAGGTGATGGCTTCGAGATCGCTCGTGCGGCTGCTCGCCGCCTGTCCGTCGACGGTCGCCTCGTAGCGGATCTCGAGGTGCCCGGGCTCGCCCGTGAGGCGGTGCAGCCTGCTCCCCGACTGATCGACGATCTCGGTCGGGGTGTACACGCGATCGCCCTGGGTGAACGTCAGCTGCTCATTCGAGATCGGCACCGCCTGAGCGGCTGCGATCTGGAAGATGAGGTCGACGGATGCCCCCAATTCGAGGTCCATCTCAGCGGTCACGACGCGTTGCACCGAAGTATCCTCGCATGCCGCGAGGGCGCGATCGTGCGGGGTTGACAACGTCTTGCTGCGAGTGTTCTGGAAGCGATTCCCACCCTCAGGATCGAGCCCTTCTTTTCCCCAGTTCACGGCCCATGAGACGACCTCGCCCGTGCATGACTTACCCTCTCTCTATGCACGCGCCCGGCAGCACCCGAGACCGGCGGCCGTGGCTCCCCTTGGCGGGCGCCGCACTGGCCGTCGCGGCGGTATGCGCCGTGGCGGTGCTGCGCCCGTGGGGCGTCCCCGAACCCGTCGCTCCGGCGGCAGTGGCCGAGGGCGAGCCGGCGGTCGCAGCATCCGTCCCTCCCGCTCCTCTCGTGCTGGAAGAGGACGCGCGCGTTCTCGTCTTCGGGGACTCGTGGGTCTATGGCTCGGCCGCGACCGTGCCGACGCTCGGCTTCGCCTACCTCCTCGCCGACGAGCTCGGCGTAGAGACCGTCGTGGACGGCGTGCGCGGCAGCGGCTACCTCAAGCCCGGCCTCGACGGCCCCGCCTACGGCGAGCGGATCGGCGCGCTGGATCCGGCTCTCGACCCCGACCTCATCATCGTCGAGGGGTCGATCAACGACCGCAAGCTCTATCCGACCGGATACCGGGATGCCGTCACCGCCGTCTGGGATGCCCTCGAGGCCCGCTACCCCGACGCCGAGATCGTGATCCTCGGCCCGTCGCCGCAGGTGCTGCCGGTGCAGGACGCCACGCGCAGGATCGACGCCGACCTGGGCGAGCTCGCCGGCGCGCGCGGCTGGTGGTACATCTCCCCCATCGCTGAGGACTGGATCACCGACGCCAACTACCTCGATGTCATCGACACCGGTCCCATCGGACGCGACCATCCCTCGACGAACGGCCACGCGTACCTCGCCGACCGCGTCGCGACGGCGATCGAGCGGATGGAGCAGCAGCCCGCGATCGTCGCCGACGCACCGCTCGACGACACTCCCCCGACGCCCTGAGGTGGCGGGGCCACGGGCACCTGGATGGTAGTCTCGATCGGCACGCCTCCGTAGCTCAGGGGATAGAGCGTTGGTTTCCGGTACCAAAGGTCGCAGGTTCGATTCCTGTCGGGGGCACCAGTCGGGACAAGGGATCGAGAGTCATCAGGACTCTCGATCCCTTTCTCGTGACAACACTTTGACAACATCTGTGGCGCGCTTGGCGCGATCGAGAGCGGGCGCCACGGCGTCCAGATCGTCGTCGAAGAGGTCCGCGTAGACATCGAGCGTCATTGCAGCGGACGCGTGTCCGAGCATCCGCTGCACCGCTGTGACATGCGCACCGCTGCTGACGGCAAGCGACGCAGCGGTATGACGGAGGTCGTGGGGCGTGATGCGGGGGAAGGTCGGGTCCTCGGCTTGCGCTGCGCGCACTGCTTGGGTGAACCAGCCATTCCGCGAGGCCGGCAGTTTGACGTGCCGACGGCCATCGCCGAACAGAAGCTCCTCAGACGCTTTGCCTGCGGCTGCGCTGGAACCGGCTACCACGACGTCATGCGCTTCGAGTACGTCGGGGAGCCTGAGCCGGCGGGGCCAGTTGGCTGTGCCTCCTACAGCGGCAGCCCCCTGCGACTGCCCCGGCGGCTGACCGAGGTCAGAGCGCGGCGAGAGCCTCACGGACGACACGAGCGGCCTCTCTTGGGCCCACCTCAGTCATGCACTGGTGGCCGAGTGCTTCCTCGATGTCCTCAGACAGCCGCACCTCCGTGAGATGCGTGCGAGACAGCGCGGTGCCGCCGAAGAACACGACCTCGTCGGTACCGATGCTGGCGATCGCAGCGAGAGCATGGGAGATGGCGTGGTCTCGGATCACCTGCTCCTCGTCCACCCCGAACTGCATCTCGACTGCGATCCGTTCGTCGTCGTCGAGCACGCCGGGAACGGGGGCGCGCAATGAGGCCTCCGGCTCGCTGTTCATCTTCTCGCCGAACCTGCCAGCACCATCTCGTCGATGCTTGCTCTCATCCCGGGCCATCTCGCTCCTTCAGCTCTTTCAGCATGAGCCGCGCTGCGGTCGTGGTCTTGCGCGCCGCGACCACAATCTCCTCGAACTCCGGTGCACTCACGCGCGCAGCCAGGTTCGGCACGGCCGCGCCTGCTTCCATCGGCACGTCATTCGTTTGCGGCCTGCTCAGGAGATCGAACAGAGTCTGGGCTGGGGTCGTGACGAAGCCTTCGCCGAGCGCTGTGCGCTCCACGACCAGGTCCAGTTGATCGAGGTCTCGAGGCACGAATCTGATGCGTCCACCCGTGTCGAGCGCCGTCGGGGCGTAGCCGGCTCTCGGCACCGCCACGGTGGCGACTCCGATGGCACGCGGGATCGCAGCCCAGTGGCGAGCCGCGCTCACACCCATGAGGGCAGCTTGTCGCTGACCGAACCTGGCTGTCGCGACGGCGAGGGCCGCCGCTTCCAGTGGCGGTCGCCAAGTGCGGCCGTCGCGTCCATCCGGAGGCGCTGCATAGATCCCGTGCACGAGCCTGGTGAGAGCTCCCTCGTCGACGAGTCGGTCGACGACACGCCACAGGTTAGCTTCGTCCGTGCGGATGTCCTTCAACCGCGCGGTTCGCATCGGGGCGCGCGCGACCTGGCGAACGATCTCTGTGTCGGTGGCCACCCGTCCACCCCCCTCCTTTGCTTATCGCAAATATACTCTAGCGGTATATTTCCGATCAGTAACAACATGCACGATCGCGGCGAAATCGCGCCGATCGCGAGACCGCACTGTCATGTCTCAGGACATCGGTAACGGTTGTGGGTCAACACATCGGTGACGCTTCGGCGGTCGTTGGTTCGATTCCTGTCTCGGTCACCACCACCACAAGCAGTGAGAAGGACCGCGGGTCATCAGGCCTCGCGGTCCTTCTGCTCTTCCCCGGGGCCCCCGGCCGCGGGTTCGCAGGCGGATCGTCCGCCGTTGCGGGATGTGCGGATGTCAAGGGCTGGCCCGCATCCTCCCGTCGGAGGAGCATGGGGGCGGAGCGGATCGACGACCTCCTCTTTGCGGCTCTCAGCGCTTCGGCCGTCGACCCCTTCCCACGGAGGCCTTCATGGGCAAGTTGATGTACGAAGGGACCGTGAAGGTCGACTTCGACGACCGGACGCTTGCACACCTGCAGCTCGTGATCGGCACGAAGCTGCGGCGGGGCGAGCCCTTCCACTTCACCTGGCGCGACGACGCGAGCATCGGCGACGGCAGGACGACGGTGTGGATCCATCCGAGATGCTCGCTGGTCTACAAGTTCTACGGCAGCCGCAAACCCCAGCTGAATCCGGCGTGGATCGACGCGCTGGCGTACACGGCGAACTCCCCCACGGGCCTCTATCTCGTGCCGGAGCCGGCGATGCCGCACGTCGAGGGCGCCGCAGAGCACGACCTCGCCGGCTGAAGCGACTTCGTAGACCTCGCGGGGCCGGCCTGTCAAGGCGCTTCGCGGCGGCGCCCGGCGCCAGTGAGATGGGCGGCAGCGATGGGAGTGGTGATGAAGAGGATCGACATCTACTACGGCGGGGACCACTACAGCATCGGAGGCCGGCGCTTCGAGGATCTGCGCGACGAGATCGAAGCGGGGATCTCCGCAGGCCCGTACTGGCTGGAGGTCAACGACGGCGAGGGCGAGATGCGGGTCGCCCACCTCCTGCTGACGCCGGGCGTTCCGCTGGCGATCATCCCCATCCCGGACGAGCTGCCCGCGCCCAGCCCTGATGCGATCTGGTCCAGCGGTGGTCCGCCGTTCGTCGGCTGATCACCGGGAACGGATGCTGCGACCCACGCACACCGGCTGTTTCAGGCGCCCTCACACGCCGGTGGCCCTGATCGCGCACGCCCGGCGGCCGTGAATCCTCAGTACTGCGGCGCCCGGCCTTCCAGCGCGGCCACAGCCTCTCGGTTGGTCGAGTAGACGGTCTGCCCGGACAGCAGTCCGAGCTCGGCGAGGCGCGCTTTCGTCGGCACCCGCACGCGGCTGAACGCCAGGCTGACCCCCTGTTCATCGAGCCATTCCTCGAGCGCCGCGAACGCCTCGGCGCCGGTGACGTCGATGTCCGTCACCGCCTCCATATCGATGACCACGTGCTTCACCGGCTCCTCGGCGCCGGTCACCGCGCGCTTCACGGCGGCGGAGAAGACGGTGCCGTTCGCGAAGAACAGCGGCGCTGCCATCCGCACCACCACCACGCCGGGCGCGGTCGTCGCGCCGGCCGCCGCGTCTTCGAGGAGCGACTGCTTCGCGTCGTCATCGGCGGCGAGCACGTCGATCGCGGGGTTCGCCGCGCGCTTGGCGAGGTTGATGAGGGCGAGCACGAACGCCACGACGATGCCCGGGATCGCGCCGACGAACAGCGTCACGAGGAAGCACACCGCGCCGATCGCGAACTCGAAGCGGTCCTGGCGCCAGAGCACGCGGAATTCGCGGATGCCCAGGAGGGGCAGGATCGCGACACCGACGACGGCGCCGATGGCGGGCGATGGGATGTCGGCGAGCAGCGTGGTGCCGAACAGCAGAAGCAGCAGCGTGCCCACGGCGAGCACGAGCGACGGAAGCTGGGTGCGCGAGCCCGCCTGATCCATCGCTGCCGTGCGGGACGTCGAGGAGCCCATCGCGAAGCTGCCCTGCGCCCCCGCGGCGATGTTGCCGAGGCCGAAGGCCAGGAGGTCGCGGTTGGCGTGGAACGGGTAGCCGTGCTTCTCGCCGTACGAGCGCGAGACGAGGAGGCCCTCGGCGGTGGTGACGAGCGTCAGCGCGATCGCCGACGGGATCAGCGCCATCCACATCTGCCAGTCGATGACGGGCCACGTGAGCGTGGGCGGCCCAGAGGGCACCGCTCCCAGAACGTCGACGCCCCGGTGGTCGAGGCCTGTCAGCACCACCAGCAGCGTGGACAGGATCAGCACGACGAGCGCCCACGGAACGACCCTCAGGTACCTCGCGCCGAGCAGCAGGACGGCAACGGACACCGCCGAGATCGCCAGCGACCACGCGTTGATCGTGTCGAGGTTCGACACGAGTCCGACCACCTTGTCGACGAACTCGCCGCCCGAGTCGATCTTGACCCCGAGCATCTTCGCGATCTGACTGACCAGGATGTCCAGGGCGAGTCCCCCGACGAATCCGATCAGGATCGGCTTGGAGAGGAAGTTGGCGAGGAAGCCCAGCTTGAACACCGACATCAGCACGAACATGACGCCGCAGATGATCGCCTGAGCGAGTGCGAGCGTGGCGTAGTCGGTGCTGCCGGCTGTGGCGAGCCCGCCGATCGACGAGGCGACGAGGGCGGCCGCCGCCGCATCCGGCGACACCACGAGCTGACGAGACGACACGACCAGCGCATAGATCAGCGTCGGCACGACCAGCGCGTACAACCCTGCCGTCGGCGGAAGGCCGGCGATCTGCGCGTACCCGATGTTGAGCGGGATGGCGATCGCGAGAAGGGTGACCCCTGCGGTGAGCTCGGTGACGAGGTTCCGCCTGGTCAGACCGGCGAGAGGTCGCTGCATTCCTGCTCCTGGATACGTGGGGAAAGTCGTCTCCAGCTTGGCATGGTCGAGCGGTGTCAGACGGGATCGCCGGGAACGAGGGGCGGCACGACCGCTTCGCTCGTCACTGTTGCCGACCACCCGCGCCGCGCCAGTCCCGCGGTGAGCGCGGCGACCACACCCGACGTGACCGAGAGACCTCGCGCGGGATCGTGCCAGAACTGCACGCGCCCGGTGATCCGGGTCTGCGAGACGGCGTTGACGAGCACGCCGACAGCGGGATCGGCGAGCACGCCCTCGGCCGCGGCGGCGGACTCGGCGAGCGCCTCGATGACCTCGTCGACCCCGGCGCCGGCGCGCTCGACGCGCACCTGCACTTCGCTGCGCCTGCCGCCGTGGCGCGAGTTGTTGACCAGGGTCTCGGCGAGGAGCTTCGAGTTCGGCACGTGCGCGGTGCGCCCGTCGGGTGTGGTGAAGACCACGGCGCGGGAATTGAGCTCGATGACCGTGCCGGTGATGGGGTTGCCGTCGGGTCCTTCGACGGTGATCTCCTCGCCGAGCACCACGGGCTTGCGAGTGGCGATGAGCACGCTCGCCGCGAAGTTGTCGGCGACGCCGCGCAGCACCAGCGCGGCGACGACGACCAGCACGATCACCACGGCCAGCACCGGCTGCACGTTCGCCCCGAGGAACGCGAGGGCGATCCCGAAGCCGACGAGCAGCAGTGTGTACTGGGCGAATCGCGCGGCGAACCTGGTCGCGGCCGGGGTCGCCGTAGGCACGTGGCCAAGGAGGTCGGTGACGGCCCTCTTGGCGATGCGCGAGGCGATCCACCCGGCGAGCAGGGCGAGGATCGCCCACAGCACCTGCCACCACGTGATCGGCGTGCTCAGGAACTGACTGAAATCCACGTCGTCAGGATACGAGCGGGGTGCGCGCGTCGCGCGAGCCTCGCCGGGGCCCCGGCTTCGAACGAGAGGCCCCGACGACGCCGGGCGCAAAACGATGATCCCCTCGGTGCCGAAGCGCCGGGGGGATCGTCAATGCGAAGGGGTTTCTGTGTTCCGGGTCCTTTCGGGCCTTACGTCTCTGTTTTCTCTTCGCAAGATCGAATGTCCTCCTCGGGAACCCCGTCGTCAAGAGTTCACGAAGAAGTCATCTCGACATGAGGTTGAGGGTGAGGGATGCTGCGCCCCGGCGCACGTCGCCGAGGCGCAGCATCCGCTCGATCATTGCGCGGCGTCGCCCGTGAACGCGTCCATGCTCTTGCCCGCACCGTGCGACTTGCCCGGTGTGCGGACGCCGTTGACCGTCGACGTGTCGAACGCGAACGTCATGACCGCCGCGGCGACCGCGTCGGAGTTCACGTCGAGCGCGTGCTCGTTGAGGTTGTCGATGTCATCGCAGGGAGCGTGGTAGCACGGGTCGAACGCGACGCCGGCCGTGCCGCCGAAGATCGCCGCCTGCTGGGCGGTCTTGACCCCCTCGGCACCGGTGAACAGACCGCCCGCGGGGATGCCCACGGCGATGAAGGGCCCGTAGTCGCTGCGGCCCGAGAACTCGGTGTCCTGGAACGGTTCTCCGACGCTCGCGTAGTACTGCTCGAAGACGTCCTCGATCTGCGCGGACCCCTCGGGGATGAAGCCGGGGGCGGCCGTCCCGCTGGAGTTGTCGCCGTCGTAGACGCCCATGAAGTAGTTCGGCGAGCCGATCATGTCGAAGTTGAGGTAGAGCGCGATATCGCCCGCCTGCTCCTCCGACAGCGCCTCCACGTAGTGCTCCGAACCGAGCAGACCGCTCTCCTCGGCGCCCCACCAGGCGAACCGCACCGTGTTGCTGGGCTTGGTCTTCTGCATCTGGATGGCCGTCTCCAGCAGCGCGGCGCTGCCCGAGCCGTTGTCGTTGATGCCTGCGCCGTCCTGGACGCTGTCCAGGTGAGCGCCCGCCATGACGGTGTTGGCGTCGTTTCCGGCCGTGGTCTCGGCGAGCACGTTCCACGCGGTGCGCGTGTCGGCCTCGTAGTCGACGGTCACGGTGACGATCGAGTTCGGCACCGACAGCAGGTTCGCCCCTGTGGCCGAGGTCGCGAAGACCGCCGGGATGTTGAGCCCGGTGGCGTCGCCGATCATGCCGACGAGGCCGGTGCGGCCGGCCTGCCCCTCGTTCATGACGATCACGCCGGCGGCGCCCGCCGCCTGCGCGTTGAGGACCTTGACCGCGAACCCGCACGACCCGCGCTGGACCAGCGCGATGCCGCCCGCCGGGAAGCCGGTGAAGTCCGTCGCTTCGCATCCGCTGGTGTTGCTGTTCGGCGGGAGCGCCTCGGACGGGTAGACGACACCGACCGGCACGAGCGGACCGGTCGCGGTGCCCTTGGGGCTGCCGCTGTCGAAGTTGTTGCGGAGGAAGTCCGACTCGTCGACGAACGAAGTGGGGTTCGGCGAAACGCGGATGAGCTCGCTGTTCTCCTCGAAATAGTCGAACTCGAACGACTGCACCTCCGGCGTGTACCCCGCGGCGGTGAGCTGACTCACGACGTAGTCGACTGATGCCTCGTACCCCGGACGGCCGGCGGCCCGGTCGCCGTACTGGTCGGCGATCGCCTGGAACGCCTCGAGATGGTTCATGACGCCGGCGAGCGTCACGGCTTTCGTGATCTTGTTCACCGAATTGTTGTTCGGTGCCGCATACGCGGGAGTAGCGAGAGCGACGGTGGCGACGAGGGCGGTCGCGGTAGCGACAGCCCAGGCGCGCCTGGTTCTCATGGGCATGGTCGTGCCTCTCCGCCGGCGACCCCTCTGTCACCGGCTTCCTGCGGGGATGGTCACACACTCCGCATCGGCACGGCCAGTCCCACGACGGTCACTCTCATCGAGCTCTCATCATCGGGGCGCGACCAGGGCGGACGCTGCGACCCGGGGGCGTCGTCGCCGGGGCGCAGCATCCGTCTCCCGGAGGTCACTCGTGGCCGACGAGTTTCAGGCCGACGACGCAGCCGACCAGGCCGAGGATGAGCAGCATCTTGACGAACGAGAACGCCTCGTCGCCGGTGATCATCGCGTAGGCGACGGTCAGCGACGCACCGATGCCGACCCACACCGCGTACGCGGTGCCGGTGGAGATGTCGCGCATCGCCCAGGCGAGTCCGCCCATGCTGGCGACGAGCGCGACGCCGAAGACCACCGACGGCCAGAGCTTCGTGAAGCCCTCGGTCTTGCCGAGGGCGGTGGCCCACACGGCCTCGAGGATGCCGGAAACGATGAGGATGACCCACGCCATGACTGTGCTCCTGGCCAGTCTTGTCGCGTACCGGGTACTGATCCGTCGTCCGGGGATCCGGTCGGGGATCCGCTGACCACCCTAGCCACACCCGCTGGGCAGGACCTGGGCAGGGTTCCCGCCCGCCGGGGTCAGACCAAGAAGAGCCAGTCGAGCATCCCCGGGTTGTGCGCGTGGACGAGCACGAGGAAGACGACCGCGTCGAACAGCAGGTGCACGGTGACCACGTACGCGAGCGAGCGCGTCTTCATGAAGATGAAGCCCTGCAGCAGCGCGAACGGAACGGTGAGCACGGGACCCCACGCCTGGTACCCCAGCTCCCACAGGAACGAGACGAACACCACCGACTGCAGGATGTTCGCCTGCCAGAACGGGAAGTGCCGCCGCAGCAGCGCGAAGCATGTGCAGATGAAGAACAGCTCGTCCCAGATGCCGACCGCGCCCACGCCGACGAAGAGGCGGGCGATGAGCTCGGGAGTGTCGACGACCGGCCAGTTGAGGTAGACGCCCGACGTGATGAAGTAGAACGGCAAGATCAGCCAGCCGAGCAGCAGCACGGCGATGAGCCACGTCCACTGGAACCGCGTCCACCGGCCGCCGCCGCGCCAGGGGAACCGGATGGCGCGATCGCGATAGACCCACCGCGAGATCACGTAGGGCACGGCGACCGCGCCGCCGAGGGCCATCGCGAACCGCAGGATCGCGAGGTTGTCGAGCTCCGCCTTGAGGGGGATCGCGCTCACGATGAGCAGTCCCACGGCGATGAGCGAGAGATCGCGCAGCAGAGAGGGCGGACGGATGCTGCCGCCCGGCGCCGGAGGCCGGGTGGCAGCTGGGCCTCCGCTCCCGGAGGCTCCCCGCGGCGTGCCGGCGGCGTGTGGAGGGGGCGTGGGGACCATCCGATCCGTCAGCAGCGCCACCGCCAGACCCGCCGCCAGCAGCACCCACCCGAGCCACGGGACGCGCACGACGAAGAACGCCGGGGCGGCGAGGCAGACGAGGAGAGCGGGCGCGAGAGCCCAGGACCACGCGCGGACGGCCGGCGCGGGCGCGGCGTCGGGATGTGCGGGCATGCTCGGCGCTCCGGTCGGTCGGGGTCAGGACAGTCAGTGGTCGAGGGGGTGCTGGATCTTCATGACCTCGCGACGCGGCGGTACGACAGATCTCGGATGTCGCGTCCCACGCGCGCGCCCTTGCGCTCGAACGCGGTCAGCACGCGGCCGTCGAAGCGCGGGGCCCACTGCCCCTCGAACGTCGCCTCGAAGTCGGGTGCGACCGACATGACCTCGCGCATCTGCCGCGCGTAGTCCTCCCAGTCGGTCGCGAGGCGCAGCATCCCGCCGTCCTTCAATACCCGCGCCGCGATCGCGCCGAAGCCTTCGGCGACGAGGCGCCGCTTGGTGTGCTTCTTCTTGTGCCACGGGTCGGGGAAGAAGATCCAGAGCTCGTCGACGGATGCCTCGGGCAGCAGGTGCTGCAGCACCTCGGGCGCGTTCGCCTCGACGAGGCGGAGGTTCCGCGCCCCGGCGCGGTCGGCGTCGAGCATGGTGCGGGCGAGCCCGGCCCGGAACACCTCGATGGCGAGGAAGTCCGTGTCGGGGCGCGACGTCGCCGCGTGCACGATGGCGTGCCCCTGGCCCGAACCGATCTCGACGACGAGCGGCGCGTCGCGCCCCCACACCGTGCCCGGATCGATCTCCGAGTCCGGCAGGATGCTCGTGGCGGCACGGTCGCGGGGGACCTCGATGACGTACCGCGGGGCGAGCTCGCTCCAGGCGCGCTCCTGCGCGTCCGACATCCGGCCGCTGCGCCGGACGAACGACACCGGCTTCTCACGGAAGGTGCGGGGCTCGGGCGCGGGCGTGGCAGGGTTCGTCACCCCTCCAGGCTACCCAGGGCGACCGGCCCCGACGGGTCACTGCGGGACCGTGACGAAGTCGATGAGCTCCTCGACGCGGCCGAGGAAGGCGGGCTCGAGGTCGCGGTAGGTCTTCACCGACGCGAGGATGCGCTGCCAGGCCCGGGCGATGTCGGCCTGGTCGCGCGCGGGCCAGCCGAGCGCCCGGCACACGCCCACCTTGAACTCGATGCCCCGGGGGACCTCGGGCCAGCGCTCGATGCCGACCGCGCGGGGCGTGACGCACTGCCACACGTCGATCCAGGGGTGGCCGACGATGAGCACGTGCTTCCCGTGGCGGCCGCGCCCGATGGCGTCGGCGATGCGCGACTCCTTCGACCCGGGCACGAGGTGGTCGACGAGCACGCCGTAGCGGCGCTCGGCCGACGGCGGCTCCTCGTCGAGCGCGGCATCGAGCAGATCGATGCCCTGGAGGTACTCGACGACGACGCCCTCCTCCCGGAGGTCGTCACCCCACACCTTCTCGACGAGCTCGGCATCGTGGCGCCCCTCGACGAGGATGCGGCTGGCACGCGCGACGCGGGCGCGCGAGTCGGCGGTGGCGAACGAGCCCGATGCGGTGCGCTTCGGGCCGGCGGGCGCCGCGGCCGGTGCGGGCGGACCGAGCACGACGAGCTCGCCGTCGATGAGGAACCCCGCGCCCAGCGGGAACAGGCGGCGGCGTCCGAGGCGGTCCTCGAGCTCCACCATGCCGCCTGACGCACCCACGACGGCTCCGCAGAAGCCGTCGTCCGCCACCTCGACGACGAGATCACGGGATGCCGCCACCCGTGGCAGCTCCCGCACCCCGTGGCCCTTCCACCCCGTGGCCAGCACATCGGCGCCGTAGCGATCGTCCATGGTCCTCCTCCGGATCGGCAAGGCTACCCGCCGCCGCGTGCGCAGGGCGGGAGCGACCCGCATCGGCGGCGCCTGCGTACGTTCTCGGCGAACACTCAAGTGGCGTCGGGGCCGTGGGCTATCGTCGTATCCCCGCGGCTGAATAGACTCGCGGGTGGGGGAACCCGAGTCCCAGAGGGGGGATCGATGCGACTGCGTTGGGCTGCAGCGCTGGCGTCCGCTGCGGTGGTCGCGGTCGCGGCGATCAGCGGTGGGGCGGCGCTCGCGACTCCGCCGGTCACGCTCGGCTCGAGCGCGGAGTACGTGCTCGACGAGTCGGGTGTGCTCTCGTCCGCGCAGCGTTCCGAGGCGCAGTCGCGCCTCGAACAGCTCAAGTCCGACACGGGCCTGGACCTCTGGGTCGTCTACGTCGACGAGTTCACCGACCCGGCGAACGCCGCCGAATGGGCGAACCAGACCGCCGACGACAACAACCTCGGCGTCAGCCAGTACCTGCTCGCCGTCGCGACCCAGGGCCGCGCGTTCTACCTGTCAGGCGACCCGGCCGGCCCCGTCAGCGACGAGCAGCTCGCGACCATCGAGCAGCAGCAGATCCAGCCCGCGCTCGCCCAGGACGACTGGCTCGGCGCGGTGGACGCGGCGGCCGACGGTCTCACGAACGCCGTCGGCGGGCCGGGCGCCCCTGCCGGCGGCAGCGCGTGGCTCACGTGGCTGCTCGTCATCGTCGTCGTCGGCGTCGGCGTCGTGCTGCTCGTGATGTTCCTCCGCCGGCGCAAGAACGGCGCGGTGACCGCCGGGCCGGCAGGTCCGCCCCAGCCCAGCATCGAGGAACTCGAGCGACGCGCGTCGTCGCTGCTCGTCGAGACCGACGACGCGATCAAGACGAGCACGCAGGAGCTCGCCTTCGCGAAGGCGCAGTTCGGCGACGCCGCGACGACCGAGTTCGAGGCGGCGCTCGCGACCGCGCAGCAGAGCCTCGACGAGGCGTTCGGACTCAAGCAGAGACTCGACGATCACATCCCCGACGCCGAGCAGGACACGCGAGCCTGGAACGAGCGGATCATCGCGCTCTGCGAGGCCTCCAACACCCTCCTCGACGAGAAGGCGGCCGCGTTCGACGAGCTGCGCAAACTCGAGCAGAACGCCCCCGAGGCGCTCGCGCGGGTGCACGACGCGAAGGCGAAGGCCGAGGCATCCCTCGACCAGGCGACCTCCCGGCTGCAGAGCCTGCAGACGGCGTACGCACCTGAGGCGCTCGCGACCGTCGTCGACAATCCCGAGCAGGCACGGCAGCGCCTCGCGTTCGCCGACGAACAGCTCGCCGCCGCACAGGCCGCCATCGGCGCGGGCGACGGCGGCGAGGCCGCGGTCGGGATCCGTGCCGCCGAAGAGGCCGTCGGCCAGGCGACCCTGCTCGAGAACGCCATCGACAAGCTCCAGTCCGACCTCGCCGAGGGCGAGCGCAACGCCACCGCCCTCGTCGCCGAGCTCGAATCCGACATCGCCGCGGCATCGGCCCTCCCCGACACCGATGGGCGGATCGCCGGCGTCATCGCGTCGACGCGCCAGCAGCTCGAGGCCGCGCGCGCCCAGTTGAGCGGCACCGCCAAGCGCCCCCTCGCAGCGCTCCAGAGCCTCGAAGCGGCCAACACGCAGATCGACACCCTCGTGCAGGGCGTCCGGGATGCCGAGGCCCAGGCTGAGCGCGCACGGCAGATGGTCGGCCAGGTGATGATGCAGGCGCAGGCGCAGGTGTCGGCGGCCGAGGACTACATCACCGCCCGGCGCGGCGCGGTCGGCGCCCAGGCACGCACCCGCCTCGCCGAGGCCGGAGCCTCGCTCGCCCGCGCCCAGGCGCTGCAGGCGAGCGACCCGCAGCAGGCGATGCAGCAGGCGCAGCGTGCCGACCAGCTCGCCGGGCAGGCGATCCAGCTCGCGCAGAACGACGTCGGCGCGTTCGACGCCGGCGTGGGCGGCATGTTCGGCGGAAGCCAGCAGGGCGGCCAGTCCGGCGGGGGCATGCTCGGCGCCGTCCTCGGCGGCATCGTGCTGAACTCCGTGCTGAGCGGCGGCAGCTCCTCGGGAGGCATGGGCGGCGGCCTCGGCGGCATGCTGGGCGGCGGCGGCCCGGGCCGCTCGTCGGGCGGCATGCGACCCGGTAGCTTCGGAGGCGGCGGCACGCGCGCACGTCGAGGAGGTGGCCGCTTCTGACCCGAAATCGCCCGACCGCCCGCGGGCAGCGGGCCGCGGCATCCGTCTCCAGACCAGACTCACCGACCCAGAACTGACGTCCGATAGGAAGGAAAACCGATGGCGAAGCAGTCCATCTTCGGTCGCATCTCGACCCTCATGAAGGCGAACATCAACGCACTCCTCGACTCCGCTGAGGACCCGCAGAAGATGCTCGACCAGCTCGTGCGCGACTACACGAACTCGATCGCCGACGCCGAGTCGGCCATCGCCGAGACCATCGGCAACCTGCGCCTGCTCGAGCGCGACCACCAGGAGGACGTGCAGGCCGCCGCCGAGTGGGGCAGCAAGGCCCTCGCCGCCAGCCGCAAGGCCGACGAGCTGCGCAAGACCGGCAACACCACCGACGCCGACAAGTTCGACAACCTCGCCAAGATCGCGCTGCAGCGTCAGATCAGCGAGGAGAACGAGGCCAAGGCGATCGCGCCCACCATCGCGACGCAGAACGAGGTCGTCGACAAGCTGAAAGAGGGCCTCAATGGCATGAAGCAGAAGCTGGAGCAGCTGAAGGCCAAGCGCTCCGAGCTTCTCGCCCGCGCCAAGACCGCCGAGGCCCAGAACAAGGTGCACGACGCCGTCAAGTCGATCGACGTGCTCGACCCGACCAGCGAGCTCGGCCGCTTCGAAGACAAGGTGCGCCGCCAGGAGGCCCTCGCCGCCGGCAAGCAGGAGCTGGCCGCGTCGACCCTCGACGCGCAGTTCAACGCCCTCGAGGACGTCGGCGAGCTGACCGAGGTCGAGGCCCGCCTCGCCGCGCTCAAGTCCGGCGCTCCGGTGCAGGCCGCGATCGAGAACTGAGCCCACCGCTCACCGCCTCGGGGCGTCGGATCCGCACGGATCCGGCGCCCCTCGCGTCTGCCTCCAGCGAACGGACGGCAGGACGGATGCCTTGACCCCCGGACTGCGCGAAGATGAGGAGATGACGCGATACCTCGTGGTCCCGCAGTGGCAGGGAAGCCCGTCCTCCCGCGCGATGCAGCTGATCGACGGCGCCCAGGCGATCGCGGGAGACCTCCCCCGGGCCTCGACCACCGTGCTCGACGTGCCGATGGAAGCGGGCGAATCGCTGGGCACCGGCATCCATCGCCTCAGCGCACTGCAGCGCGTGCGCGGGATGGTCGCGCAGGCGCTCGACGCGTACGACGCCGCGGCGCCGGACGAGCCGGTGCTCACGATCGGCGGCGACTGCGGCGTCGCGCTGGCACCGATCGCTCACGCCGCCCGCCGCTTCCCCGGGCTCGCGGTGGTCTGGATCGACGCGCACCCCGATCTCAACTCGCCGGACTCGTCGCCGTCGGGCGCTTTCGCGGGCATGGCGCTGCGCGCGGTGATCGGCGACGGGGACCCCGGCCTGGCGCTGCCCGCGGGCACGATCGCCGCCGGCCGCGTGATCGTCGGCGGGGCTCGGTCGTTCGACGACCCCGAGCTCGAGGTCGTTGCGGAACTCGGCATCGCGGCACTCACGGTGGACGCGCTGCGCGAAGCCGACGCCCTCGCCGACGCGGTGCTCGCGACGGGGGCCGACGCCGTGTACATCCACATCGACATCGACGCGCTCGACCCCGCCGAGATCGCGGGCAACGCGCACCCCGAGCCGTTCGGGGTCACCGTGGCGGAGCTGACCGTGGCGGTCGCGCGCCTGCGAGAGCGGGTGCCGCTGGTCGGCGCATCCCTCGCCGGCTACTCGCCCGCCTCGATCGCGGCGGCGACCGACGACCTGGGCGCGATCCTGCGTGTGATCGGGGCGCTGGCGTGAGTCCCATCCCCGCCCCGCCCGCCGGGTGGCGCGCCGCCGCGGAGCGCGCCGTCATCAGGGGGCGCCGCATCGACGACGCCATCCCGTCGATCCTCCTCGACTCGCCGATCAGCCGCATCGGCTACTGGTACGGCTGCGCGGTGGGATGGGTCTGGGGCACGCTCTGGAGCACCGGCCGCGTCGAGAAGCGCGAGGGCCTGTGGGTGTTCCGCGGGATGCCCCGCTGGACGTTCCCGCGCGGCGGCTCGTGCGTCGGCGCGTGCTTCCTCACCGGCGACGGGCGCCTCACGGATGCGCTGCTGCGGCATGAGGCGGTGCACAAGCGGCAGTGGCAGCGCTACGGGCTGCTCATGCCCGTGCTCTACCTGCTGGCCGGCCGCAACCCGCTTCGCAACCGGTTCGAGATCGAGGCCGGCCTCGCCGACGGCAACTACGTGCCGCGCGGCGCGACCTGATCGCACGAGGCGACGACAGCACGAAGGAGGCGGCCGGATACCCCGACCGCGTCCTCAGATCACTTCTGCCCTTGGGTGTGACCGTTGCAGCCCCACTCCCCGAGGCCCGGGATGTTGACCTCGGAGGCCCCGCCGCCGTGCAGACTGGCGGCCTTGCGGACCTCCTGGTCGAACTGGCCCCAGTTCTGCGTGGCCCCGGGCTCCACGCCCGAGCCGTCGGTCTCGTGGTCCTCCAGGCCGGAGAACGCGCACGGCGAGTTCGCGTTGCTGCGCGCGCCGGTCGCCTCGCCGTTGGCGTTGTACTCCCCCGCGAACGCTCCGCCCGCGGAACCGAGCACCAGCACAGCCCCCACCGCGATCCCCAGCATGATCTTCCTGCGCATGATGCGCCCCCTCCAGTCGACAGGGCAGCAGCGAGCTCGCCCGCGCTCATCGAACTCCGAGGCTCGGGCCCCGTCAATGAGGTGAATACCGGGGCAGTACCTAGGGAGCGTGCATCGCGGCGCAGGAGCCGCGCGGCGGCTCAGCGCGCGGTGGTGAGGCCGTACTGCGCGGGGGTGTGGATCGCGTCCGCGCGGATGCCCAGCTCGACCAGGTGGTCGACGATGTCGGCGGTGCCGAGGTAGCCGCCCAGCAGGTGGATGCGGGTCTCGTCGTCGTCGGTGCACAGCATCTCGTCGGCCCACGCGGTGACCGCACGCGTCAGCGCCTCGCCCGACGCGCAGCCGCGGCCGGTGCCGGGCGCGCCCGATCGCTGCGAGCGGTCGAGCCACGTGACGATCATGCGGCTCGGAGCGGTGATCTCGGCCAGCCACGAGGCATCGGGGATCTCGATGAACACCCGGCCCGTCGAGCAGATGGGCAGGGTCGCGAGCACGGCCTCGAGCTCGGCCAGCGACGACTCGTCGGCCGTGATCAGGTGCTGCACGCGCGTGTGACGCGAAGCACGGCACGCCGACGCGCTGTGCGCGGCACTCTGAGGCTGGATGTTCTGGACCATGACCCCTCCACTATAACCGCTGATGAAGGGTTGCCTTACCTCATTACCGACCGTGAAGAGCGGATGCCTCGTCTCTACGCGCTGCGGTGCAGCAGCACGCGGCGCAGCTCGGCGATCTCGTCGTCGGCCAGGCCATGGGCGCGCAGGTACTCCTCGGCGGACCCGTACCGCCGCGTGACATCGTCGAGCAGTGCCCGCATGACGGGCGCCGGGGACCTGGTCGCGAGATCCTCGAGGTGGACGGCGTCGGGGTGCATCGCGCGCAGCATCTCGACGATCTTGCGATTGCGCTGCGGCGGGAGCAGCCCCTCGGTGCGGGCGTAGTCGGCGACGACGGCGTCGGGGTCGACACCGGCAGCGGCGAGGGTGAGTGCGATCGTCACGCCGGTGCGGTCCTTGCCGACGGTGCAGTGCACGAGCACCGGCTGGTCGACGAGGATGCCGCGGACCACCGCGGTGACGCCCTCGGATGAGTCGTCGACGAGTCGGCGGTACATCTCGTCGAGGCTGATGTCGTCGCGGAAGAAGGACTCCACCGATCCGAGGAACAGGGGCACGCGCTGCGTCACGACGTCGAGACCGGCGATGCGGCTGGGTTCGCGCGCGACCTCGTCGTCGGCGCGCAGGTCGATGATGCGCCGGAGGTGAAGATCCGCCAGCGCCCGGGTGCCGGCGGGATCGAGCCGGGCGAGGTTGCCCGAGCGGAACAGCACGCCGAACCGCGTGGCCGCGTCACCCGCGCGCAGGCCGCCGACGTCGCGGAGGTTGACCGCGCCCGGGACGACGGGCTCGGCCGGTGCCGGATCGAGAGGGGGTGTGGGGACGGTCACCAGGCGGCGCCCGCGGCGGCGTCCTTGTCTTCGCCGACGAGGTCGTCGCGGGGCGGCGTGCTGTACCGGCCCGCGATGGCGATCCGGTTGAACGCGTTGATCGAGACGAGGATCCAGCTGAGGGCGACGTACTCCTTCTCGCTGAGCACGCCGCCGATGCGGTTGTACACGTCGTCGGGGATGCCGTCCTCGTGGATGTAGACATACGCCTCGGCGAGCTCGAGGCCCGCCCGCTCACGGTCGGAGAAGACGCCCGACTCGCGCCACACCGGCAGCTGCGCGATGTCGTCCGCCGTGACGCCGGCGGCGAGCGCCCGCTCGACGTGCACCCGCACGCAGTAGGCGCAGCCGTTGCGCTGCGAGGCGTGGATCTGCACGAGTTCTTTGAGCCGGTCGTCGATGCCGTTCTCTGCGGCGATGCCGCCCACGGTCTTCGAGAAGGCCGAGAGCGCCTGATAGGCGGGTCGCGCCGCTCGCGAGAGATGCACGCGGTGTTCTGCCGTCATGACGCCAGACTACCCAGGGCCGGCTCGCGCGGGGCCGGGCGTCACCGGGGTGGGGCATGATGAGCGGGTGAGCGACCCCATCGACGAGTTCTCGTTCCTTCCCGAGCAGGCCGCGGAGGCCGGCATCCAGGCTCTCGTCCCCCACGGCGAGCGGCTGTCGCTGACGCTGGCCGACGGCCGCACGCTCAGCGCGCTGCGCTACACGCCCGCGGACTCCCCCGGCGCCGCCCCCGTGGTCACGTTCCTCCACGGCGCAGGCCTCAACGCGCACACGTGGGACACCACGATCCTCGCGCTCGGGCTCCCCGCTCTCGCGATCGACCTGCCCGGGCACGGCGATTCGTCGTGGCGCGGCGACATGGCCTACGTCGCGCGGGCGCTCGCGCCGGACGTCGCGGCGGGCATCGACACCTGGACGGACGCCCCGCAGCTGCTCGTGGGGCAGTCCCTCGGCGGGCTGACCGCCGCCGCCGTGGCGTCATCCCGACCCGATCTCGTACGCGAGCTGGTGGTCATCGACATCACGCCGGGCCTGGACCCCAACGCGGGGGCGCGGCAGATCCGCGACTTCTTCGCCGGCCCCGCCGACTGGGGGTCGCGCGACGAGCTCGTCGACCGTGCCCTCTCCTTCGGGCTCGGCGGCGGCACCCGCCGCAAGGCCGAGCGCGGCGTGTACTTCAACTCCCGTGTCCGTCCCGACGGCAGAGTCGAGTGGAAGCACCACTTCGCCCGCCTCGCGAACGCGGCGGCCGCCGAGCCGAAGGTCTCTGAGCCCGTCGAAGGGCAGGACGCCGTCGCCGCGGTGCTCGGAGAGTCCGGCTGGGCGGATCTCGCCGCCGTGACGGCCCCGACCACGCTCCTGCGCGGCGAGCGCGGGTATGTCACGGAGGACGACGCCGCGGAGTTCGCACGACGCGTGCCCGCAGCATCCGTCGCCGTCGTTTCCTCGGGGCACAACGTGCAGGAGGAGATCCCGCGGGAACTGGGCGCGCGCCTGCGTGCGATGGCCGCGGTCCCGTGACCCCTGCGGCGCCGGTCGGGAAGCATCGACGCTTCTGTTGCGTTCCGGGTACCGAGTTGCCGCGTGCCTCGGCGATATCCCTAGGCTGATACCTATCCGGCAGCTCTGCCCCCTGGGCAGCCCGGGGCCCCGCACAGCACACGGGACCCTCCCCGAAAGGACCTTCATGCTCCGTCGTACCGCTCTCGCCGCAGCCTCGCTGCTGGCCGCCGGTCTGCTCGTCCTCACCGCCTGCAGCGGTGGCGGGGGCGACGCCGCGCCCACCTCGCCCGGGGAACCCGACCCCGATGCGTCGGTCGCGGTCCGGCTGGTGCTCGAGCCCGGCAACCTCGACATCCGCGAGACCGCGGGGTCGGCGCTGGACCAGATCCTCGTCGACAACATCTACCAGGGCCTCGTCGCCCGCACGCCCGAGCAGGACATCGTCCCCGCGCTCGCGAGCGACTGGACCGTCTCGCCCGACGGCCTCACCTACACCTTCACGCTGCGCGAGGGGGTGACGTTCCACGACGGCCAGGCGCTGACTCCGCAGGACGTCGTGTGGTCGCTCACGACACGCCGCGACACGCCGGCGTGGCGCGACGCGGCGCGCCTGGCGAACGTCACCTCGATCGCCGCGGAGGGGCAGGACATCACGCTGACCCTCAGCGAGCCCGACTCGAGCCTGCTGTGGAACCTCACCGGGCGCGCCGGCATCGTCCTCAAGGAGGGCGACACCGTCGACTACAAGACCAAGGCGAACGGCACGGGTCCGTTCGTGCTGACCCAGTGGCGCCAGGGCGACAGCATCACCTTCGAGCGCAACGACGCCTACTGGGGCGACGCGTCCGGCGCCGCCGAGGTCGTGTTCGAGTACATCCCCGACAACCAGGCCGCCCTCAACGCGGCGCTCGCGGGCGAGGTCGACGTACTGACGGGCTTCGACGCGAATCTGAAGGAGCAGGTCGAGCAGAACGGCGACTTCGCGCTCGTGCTCGGCAAGTCCACGGACAAGGGCACGCTCGCGTTCAACCAGACCTCCGGTCCGCTCGCCGACAAGCGCGTGCGCCAGGCGATCCGTCAGGCGATCGACCACGACGCCATCATCGAGGCCCTCGCGTCAGGGCAGACCCAATACGGCCCGATCCCCGAACTCGACCCCGGCTACGAGGACCTGTCGGACGTCGCGCCGTACGACCCGGAGGCCGCGAAGAAGCTTCTCGCGGAGGCCGGTCACGAGGACGACCTCGAGCTCACCCTGACCATCCCGAACTTCTACTCGACGACGATCCCGCAGATCCTCGTGTCGGAACTCGACGAGGTCGGCATCACCCTCGACGTGGACTCGGTCGACTTCACCACGTGGCTCACCGATGTCTACACGAACCACGACTACGACCTGAGCTTCGTGCTCCACACCGAGGCCCGCGACTTCGAGAACTGGGCGAACCCGGACTACTACTTCACCTACGACAACCCCGAGGTGCAGGACCTGTACGCCCAGTCGCTGGCCGCCACCGACGAGTCCGAAGCCGCAGACCTGCGGAAGCAGGCCGCCCGCATCGTGTCGGAGGACGCCGCGGCCGACTGGCTCTACAACGGGGCCTCCGTCGTCGCCGTCGGCACTAACATCGCCGGTATGCCCTCGATCAACGTGAACGAGCGTCTGAACGTCGCCGAGATCGCCAAGAGCAACGGGTGATCCGGTACACGCTGACCCGATTCGCCCTGCTCCTGCTCGGGCTCGTCGTCGCCAGCGTGCTGATCTTCCTCACACTCCGGGTGCTCCCCGGTGACATCGCGCACCTCATCGCCGGTGTCGGGTCCACGACCGAGCAGCAGGACGCCATCCGGGAGCGGCTGGGCCTGGACCGCCCGCTCCCCGAGCAGTACCTGACCTGGATCGGCGGACTGTTCCGCGGCGACCTCGGCACCTCCCTCCTCACGGGCACGAGCGTCGTGGAGGAGCTCGCCCAGAAGGCGGAGGTGACCGTGCCCCTCGGCATCCTGTCCCTCCTCATCGCCGTGGTGATCAGCGTTCCGCTCGGCGTGCTCTCGGCCATGCGGCGCGGCCGCGCCTCGGGCACGGGACTCAGCGTCGGCGCGCAGACCCTCGCCGCGGTGCCCGTGGTGTGGGCGGGCATGATGCTCGTCGTCGTCTTCGCGGTGTGGCTCGGGTGGCTGCCCGCGCAGGGCTTCCCGCGGTCGGGGTGGAGCGACCCGTGGGCGGCGCTGCGCGCCCTCATCCTCCCCGCCCTCACGATCGGCATCGTCGAGGGCGCCATGCTGCTGCGTTTCGTGCGCAGCGCGACACTGCAGGCGGTCGGGCAGGACTTCGTGCGCACCGCGGCCGCGAAGGGGCTCACGCGCGACCAGGCGCTGCTCCGCCACGGCCTGCCCGTCGTCGGACTGTCGGTCATCACGGTGCTGGGCCTGCAGGTCGCCGGGATCATCGTCGGCGCCGTGGTCATCGAGCAGCTCTTCTCCCTGCCCGGCATCGGCCGCATGCTCGTGGCCGACGTCGCCGCGCGCGACCTGCCGAAGGTGCAGGGCGAGCTCCTCGCCCTCACCGGGTTCGTGCTGATCGTCGGCTTCGTCGTCGACCTCGTGCACCGCGTGATCGACCCCCGGCAGCGGGAGGCATCGTGAGCCCGCGGCGTCGTTCGCGCTGGGCGTGGCTCGGCCGGCTGTGGGCTCTGTCGACAGGCCGCTTCGGGCTCATCGTGGTCGCCGTCGTCGGGATCACCGCGGTCGTCGCGCGCTTCTGGACGCCGTTCGACCCGCAGAAGGTCGACATCGCCGACCGCTGGGCTCTTCCCGGCTGGCCGCACCTGCTCGGCACCGACGGATCGGGGCGCGACATCCTGAGCCTCCTGATGGCCGGCGCCCGCACCACGGTGTTGGTCGCGATCGGCGCCGGCGTCATCGCGACCCTGATCGGCATCTCCCTCGCGGCCCTCGGCGCCCTCACCGTGCGCTGGGTGCGCGAATCCGTAGCGGTGTTCGTGGACATCCTGATCGCATTCCCGGTGCTCATCATCGCGATGATGATCTCGGCGGTGTGGGGCGGGTCGTTGTGGGTCGTGATCTGGGCGGTCGGCATAGGCTTCGGTGTCAACATCGGCCGCGTCACGCGGCCCGAGCTGCGCCGCGTTCTGCACAGCGACTTCGTGCTGGCGGGACGCGCCTCCGGCCTCACGCCGGCCCAGAACCTCTGGCGGCACCTCCTTCCCAACGTCGCGCCGGTGTTCATCGTGCAGCTCTCGTGGGGCATGGCGGTCGCGGTGCTCGCGGAGGCCGGCCTGTCGTACCTCGGCTTCGGCGCGCCGGTGACCGAGCCGTCGTGGGGTCTGCTTCTCGCGCAGCTGCAGCAGTTCATCGGAGTGCACCCGCTGTCGGTCGTGTGGCCGGGTCTCGCCATCACCATCACCGTGCTGGGGCTCAACCTCCTCGGCGACGCCCTCCGAGAGGCGACCGACCCGACGCTCTCGCGCAGTCCGTTCGCGACCCGGCGCGCACGGCTGCACATCCCGGAGGTGGTCTCGTGAGCCTCGAGGTGCAGGGCCTGACGATCGACATCGGCGACCGCCGTGTCGTGGACGGGGTGTCGTTCGCCGTGCCCGATGGCGCCCGCGTGGGACTCATCGGCGAGTCCGGGTCGGGCAAGTCGCTCACCGCCCTCGCGATCCTGGGCCTCCTGCCCGACGGTGCGACGGCGTCGGGCAGCGTGCGGTGGAACGGACGAGAGATCCTGGCCCTGCCCGAGCGCGAGCTCGCCGAGCTCCGCGGCGACGAGATCGGCATCGTCTTCCAGGAGCCGCGCACCGCGCTCAACCCGATCCGCACCGTCGGACGCCAGATCGCCGAGTCGATCCGCATCCACGAGGGGCTCTCGAAACGGGATGCTGCCGCCCGCGCGGTTGCCGAGGCATCCCGTGTCGCCCTCCCCGATCCGGACCGTATCGTTGCTCGCTATCCCCATCAGCTGTCAGGCGGCCAGCGCCAGCGCGTCGCGATCGCGATGGCGCTCGCCTGCCGTCCGCGGCTGCTGATCGCCGACGAGCCGACGACGGCTCTGGACGTGACGATCCAGGCCGAGATCCTCGAGCTGCTGCTGTCGCTCGTGCGCGACGACGGCATGTCCCTCGTCTTCATCACTCACGACCTCGCCGTGCTGTCGCAGATCGCGACGCACGGCGTGGTGCTCGAGCAGGGACGTGTCGTCGAGGAGGCTCGGATGTCTCAGCTGCTGTCGGCTCCGGCATCCGCCGTCACTCAAGAGCTGCTGCGCGACGCGACGGCGACGCTGTGGCGGCCAGGGGGCGCGGAGTGAGCGTGCTGATCCGCGGCCGCGGGCTCACCCGGCGCTACCCCGCGCCGAAGACGCGCCTGTTCGAGAGGCAGGCGTTCACGACGGGACTCGAGGACGCGGACATCGACGTGCGCGAGGGCTCTGCGGTCGGCCTCATCGGCGAATCGGGCTCCGGCAAGTCGACGCTCGTCCGCCTGCTGCTGGCGCTCGACACCCCTTCCGCCGGCACCCTCGAGTTCGACGGGCGACCGGTCGACGCGAGCGCCTCGGCACGGTCGCTGCACTGGCTGCGAAAGCAGACGGGGATCGTGTTCCAGGACCCGTATGCGTCGCTCGACCCGCGCATGAGCGTCGGTCGCATCGTCGGCGAGCCGCTGTGGGCACTGGGGATCGACGGCGACCGCCGCGCGCGCGTGCGCGAGGTGCTCGAGGACGTCGGCCTCGAGGCGGACATGGCCGACCGCTTCCCGCACGAGTTCTCGGGCGGCCAGCGGCAGCGCATCGCCCTCGCCCGCGCGATCGTGCACCGCCCCCGTCTGCTCGTGGGCGACGAGCCGCTGTCTGCGCTCGACGTCACGGTCCGGGCGCAGATCCTCGAGCTGCTCGGCGAGCTGCGCGTGCGCGACGGCCTGACGCTCCTGATGGTGTCGCACGACATCGGCGTCGTGCAGAACCTGTGCGACGAGGTCGTCGTCATGAAGGACGGCCGCATCGTCGAGGAGGGCCCGACCGAGAAGGTGCTGCTGCAGCCGCAGGTCTCGTACACGCGGCGACTGCTGGCCTCCATCCCTGTCATCGAGAACGGCAGGTAGTCGCGCAGGGCTCGCCTCGTCCCGGCCGCTCCCGGTCTCCCGCTGGTGGTTCGCGACGAACGACCCGTCCTGGGAGAAACAGTCCTGGGGATAAGGACGCTGGGTCAGGACCCGCGAGAGATCCTCGGGCGACGGATGCCGCGATCGTCGCGCGACCGCAGGGTGATGCGGCGACCACTCCTCCCCGGGGTGAGATGGGACGTCCTTATCCCCAGGAGCATCTCCAGCAGAACAACCGTGCGCGTGAGGTGCGTGGCGCGCGCGTGCGTCGGCACCCCGCCCTGTCGGTGACGGCCAGTAGGTTCGGAGCATGAGCCCCGGAATCGTCCCCCCGTACCTGCTCGCCCGCATCGCCGCCGTGCAGGAGGAGAACTGGGCTCGGGCGGCCGACGCGGCGCACCGCACCCTCGCGGCGCCGCGCGAGTACCGTCCGGTGCGCTCCCGCCTGCGCCTGTCGATCCAGGAGCCGGGAACGCTCGTCGCCGAGGCGACGCCCGCACCCGACCGCGAGATCTCCGACGCGAAGCACCGGGAAGTGCTGCCGGGTACCCGGGTGCGCGGCGAGGACGACCCGGCTACGGGCGACGCCGCCGTCGACGAGGCGCACGACGGGCTCGGCGCGACGTACGACTTCTGGTGGGACTCCTACGCCCGCGACAGCATCGACGGCTCGGGCAGCTCGCTCCTGGCGACCGTGCACTACGGCCGCGAGTACGACAACGCGTTCTGGAACGGCGAGCGCATGGTCTTCGGCGACGGCGACGGCGAGGTGTTCCGCGGGTTCACCCGGTCGCTCAGCGTGATCGCGCATGAGCTCGCGCACGGCGTGATCGAAGACGAGGGGGGCCTCGTGTACCGCGGCCAGTCCGGCGCGATCAACGAGTCGATCGCCGATGTCTTCGGCGCCCTGGCCGAGCAGCACCGCGATGGGGAGACGGTCGCCGAGGCGACGTGGCTCATCGGCGAGGGGATCTTCACCGACGCCGTCCAGGGCGTCGCACTGCGGTCGCTCAAGGCCCCCGGCACGGCGTACGACGACGACGTGCTCGGCAAGGACCCGCAGCCCGCGCACATGCGCGACTACGTCGAGACCCGCGACGACAACGGCGGAGTGCACATCAACTCCGGCATCCCCAATCACGCGTTCTACCTCACGGCGCAGGCGCTCGGCGGCCATGCGTGGGAGCGCGCCGGGCTCATCTGGTACCGCGCCCTGACGTCGGGGACGCTCCCGTCCACGGCCGATTTCATCACCTTCGCACGTGCCACCCTCGCCGCGGCGGCAGCGGAGTACGGTGAGGAGTCGGAGGAGGTCGACGCCGTCCGCGCCGGGTGGACGGGCGTCGGCGTGATCCCGAATGACCGAGAAGCCGCATCCTGACCCGACCGCACCTTCCGCGGCACCGCCCGCGGTCGAGGTCGATGTCGCGCGCACCGGCGGCATCGCCGGCATGACGCGACGGTGGTCGGCGCAGCCGCCCGAGGCAGAGGCGTCCGAGTGGATCACCCTCATCGACCGCTGCCCGTGGAGCGAGGCGGGCGGCGCGGCAGGAGCGGCCTCCGACGACTTAGTCGCCGCGCCCGCGCGCCCGGCGACGCGGCGCCGCGAACCGATGCCCGACGGTTTCGTGTGGTTCATCCGCGCGACGTGGTCGGGGACCGGCCCCCTCGAGGCGGAGCTGCCCGACGACGAGGTCGTGGGCGCGTGGCGCGAACTCGTCGACGCCGTGCGCGACTGGAACCGCCACAGTGCCGACCCCGATCGGCCGGGCCGCTGACGCTCAGCGCGCGAAGAGGCCCTTCTTCTTCGCCGGCTTGAGCGCCTTCTGCATGTAGATCGTCCCGAGCCACCTGCCGAATTTGAAGCCGACGCGGCCCATGCGGCCGACCTCGACGAAGCCCATCCTCTCGTGCAGGGCGACCGACCCTTCGGCGCCCTTATCGCTGATCACCGCGACCATCTGCCGGATCCCGGCTGCCTCGCACGCCTCGATGAGGGCTGCGAGCAACGCGCGACCGAGCCCCTTGCCGGTCGCAGCCTGGCCGAGGTAGATCGAGTTCTCGACCGAGAACCGGTACGCGGACTTGCTCGACATGGGCTGCACGAGCGCGTACCCGAGGACCTGACCCGACGGCGACTCCGCCACGAGGAAGGGCAGCCCCTGCTTGGCGAGGCCGTCGCGCTTCTTTCGCCACTGCGCCACCGACCACACGTCTTCGTCGAAGGTCACGACCGAGTTGGTGACGTAGTAGTTGTAGATCTCGCGGATGTCGGGGATGTCCCGGTCCTCGACAGGACGGATCGTGAACGAGAACGGACGCTCGGGCTCGGGCTGTCGCTGCAGATGGCGCGGCAGCTTGCGGCGGTCCTTGTCGTATTCCTCTTCGAGCATGAGCTCCTCCTCGATGTCTGCGATCGGCCGGCGGCCCTACGCGGGCACGCGCCAGTCGACGGGGTCGGCGCCCTGCTGGGCGAGCAGCTCGTTCGACCGCGAGAACGGCCGCGAGCCGAAGAACCCGCGGCTCGCCGACAGCGGCGACGGGTGCGGCGATTCGATGATCGGCGTCGTGCCGAGGAGCGGTCGCAGGTTCGCGGCATCCCGTCCCCACAGGATCGCCACGAGCGGCCGGTCGCGCGCGACGAGCGTGCGGATGGCGTGCTCGGTCACCTTCTCCCAGCCCCAGCCGCGATGGGATGCCGGCGCGCCCGGCGCGACCGTGAGCACGCGGTTCAGCAGCATGACCCCCTGGTCGCTCCACGCCGACAGGTCGCCGTGCGGCGCGCGCGGGATGCCGAGGTCGCTCTCCAGCTCCTGGTAGATGTTCCCGAGGCTGCGCGGCAGCGGTCGCACATGCGCGTCGACCGCGAACGAGAGCCCGATCGGATGCCCCGGCGTGGGGTACGGGTCCTGCCCGACGATGAGCACCTTCACGTCGGCAAGCGGGCGCTGGAACGCCCGCAGCACGCGGTCGCCGGCCGGCAGATACGGGCGTCCGGCGTCGACCTCGGCCCGGAGTCGTTCGTCGAGCGCCGCGATGTCCGCGGCGACGGGTTCGAGCTGCGCCGACCATTCCGGGTCGATGAGGCCGGCGGCGGCGAGCTCGGGCAGGGTCATCGCCATCTCAGGCGCGCTCCACCGTGGTGGTCATGACGAGCTCGAGGCCCCCCTCGACCGTCGCGGACGTGAACACCACGGTCGCCGCCGACAGCTCGTGCACAGACGTGACATGCGTGCCGCCGCAGGGGATCCTCGCTTCGGCGCCGGGCAGTTCGCACACCCAGGTGCGCCGGTCGGCGAGCATGTCGCCGTCGCGCTCGATGCGCACCGCGCCGCCCGCGGCGATCCAGTCCGCGAGCTGCGCGTCCACCCGCGCCGCGAGGGCGTCGAGGTCGCCGAGCGCGTCGGGATCGAACCCCTTGCGCCGCAGCGACTTGCCGATGCGGTAGACGTCGCGAGAGCCGTCCGGCAGGATCCGCGACTGCTGGATCGCGAGGGCGTCGAAGGCCGGGGCGCCGAGCGCATCGGTGGGCGCGTCCTTGCGCCACGCGTCGGCGAGTGCCGCGTCGAGGGCGAGGGAGGCCAGGTGGCAGGCGGTGTGCCCTGCCGAGAGCGCGGCGCGGTAGGCGGCATCCACCGTCACGTCCACCGTGTCGCCCGCCGCCACCGCGGCACCGTTCGCGACGAGGTGGGCGACGACGAACGTCCAGCCCTCGGTGCCCGTGCGCACGGGGACGTCGGGGCCGAGCAGGAGCCCGTCCCCCTGCGTCGCGCCGACGACGGCGTCGACCACGACGAGCTCGGCGCCGCCCACGCCCAGCGTGCCGCGGTCGGCGGGTTGATCGGGCCAGGCGGTGTCGACCGGGTGGAACGCGGTCTCGTCGAGGACGACGGCGGTTCGCCCGTCGCCGGCGTCGGTGACGTGGACGACTGTGCCGCGGGAGGAGGTGGCGCCGGCCGGATAGGTGACGACGGTGCCGTCGGCGAGGGTCACAGCTCCTCCGTGCCGCGCGCGCGCAGCGGACCGCGCGCGAGGAGGAACTGCGCCGACTGCGCGACCGGGCGCATGGTGATGAGGTCGAGGTTGACGTGGCCGGGTGCATTGAGCGCGTAGGCGATGACGTCGGCCACGTCGTCGGCGGTGAGCGGCTTCTCGACGCCGTCGTACACGCGCTCGGCCGCCGCACTGTCGCCGCCGAGGCGGTTGAGGGTGAACTCCGGCGTGCGCACCATGCCCGGGGCGACCTCGATCACGCGGATCGGCTCGCCGTTCAGCTCGAGCCGCAGCGCGTGCGCGATCATCGCCTCACCGGCCTTGGCGGCGTTGTAGCCGGCGCCGCCGGCGTACGCGGTCTGCGCGGCGGTGGAGGTGACGAAGAGCGTGTCGGCGTGACCGTCGGATGCCGCTGCCCGCCGCAGCTGCGGCAGCAGGGCGGCGACCAGCCGCTGTGCCGACAGCACGTTGACGTCGAACATCCACTGCCAGTCTTCGACGCGGCCGTCCTCGACGCGGTCGGTGCCGCGTGCGCCGCCGGCCACGTGGACGAGGGCGTGCACCGGGCCGGAGTCCGCCAGGAAGGCGGCGAGCGCCTCGACGTCGGTGCCGGCCGTGAGGTCTGCCGCGAACGCGACGGCACCCGTCTCCGCCTCCAGGGCGGCGAGCCGATCGGCGCGTCGGGCGACGCCCACCACGTCCCACCCGGTCGCCCGCAGCGCCCGCACCGCCGATTCGCCGATCCCCGAGCTCGCCCCGGTCACCACTGCACGTCTGTTCGCCATGACCACAACGCTACTCACGTCGCGCCCGGCGGCACTGCCCGACCGGACTCGCGAGACCCGACTGCGTTACGTCACATTTCCCCCACGTTGTTGACAACCCGGGGTTCTCCGTACTCTCGAACCCGGCTGGGGGGCACGCTCCCGGCATCCGATCCCGCAGGAGCAGGCCATGTCCGCACCCGAGAACTGGCGTTTCGAGACCAAGCAGATCCACTCGGGGGCCCAGCCCGACCCGGTGACCAAGGCTCGCGCGACGCCGATCTACCAGACCACGTCGTACGTCTTCGACAACGCCGACCACGCGGCCAACCTCTTCGCGCTCGCCGAGTTCGGCAACATCTACACGCGCATCCAGAACCCGACGCAGGCCGTCGTCGAGGAGCGCCTCGCCGCGCTCGAGGGGGGCACCGGCGCCCTGCTGCTCGCGAGCGGACAGGCCGCGGCGACGTTCGCGGTTCTCAACATCGCCGAGGCGGGCGACCACATCGTGTCGTCGAGCTCCATCTACGGCGGCACCTACAACCTCTTCAAGTACACGCTCGCCAAGCTCGGCATCGAGGTCACGTTCGTCGAGAACCAGGACGACCTCGAGGAGTGGCGCCGCGCGGTCCGCCCGAACACGAAGCTGTTCTTCGGCGAGACGATCGGCAACCCGAAGATCAACGTGCTCGACATCCGCGGCGTCGCCGACGTCGCCCACGAGAACGGCGTGCCGCTCATCGTCGACAACACGATCGCGACCCCGTACCTCATCAAGCCGTTCGAGCACGGCGCCGACATCATCGTCCACTCGGCCACGAAGTTCCTCGGCGGCCACGGCACGACCATCGGCGGCGTGATCGTCGACGGCGGCACGTTCGAGTGGTCGAAGAACGTCGACAAGTTCCCCGGCCTCACCGTCCCGGACCCCTCGTACCACGGCGCGTCGTACACGGCCGCGGTCGGCGACGGCCTCGCCTACATCATCAAGGCGCGCGTGCAGCTGCTGCGCGACCTCGGCTCGGCGATCTCCCCCAACAGCGCGTGGCTGCTGATCCAGGGCATCGAGACGCTCTCGCTGCGCGTCGAGCGCCACGTCCAGAACGCGCAGGAGATCGCCGAGTGGCTCGAGAACCACTCCGACGTCGCCTCGGTCAACTACTCGGGCCTGCCGACGTCGCCGTGGTACGCGGCCGCCAACGCATACGCCCCGAAGGGCGTCGGCGCGGTGCTGTCGTTCGAGCTCAAGGGCGGCGTCGAGGCGGGCCGCGAGTTCGTCAACTCGCTGACGCTCTTCAGCCACCTCGCCAACATCGGCGACGTGCGCTCGCTCGTCATCCACCCCGCGTCGACGACGCACTCGCAGCTCACCCCCGAGCAGCAGCTCACGACCGGTGTCACGCCGGGCCTCGTGCGCCTGTCGGTGGGTCTCGAGAACATCGACGACCTCAAGGCCGACCTCGAGCAGGCACTGGCCGCGGCGCGCCGCGTGTCGGAGGCTGCTCGCGCCTGACCCCCTCCTCGGGACACGGATGCCGTGTGCCTGCGCACTGCGCCGGCACACGGCATCCGTCATTCCCATACCCGTAACAGACAGCATGCAGGCGCATGCTCAGGCGAGAATGGACGGATGGACTGGCAGACCTCCGAAGACACGGTGCCGAGCGCACCCGTGACGGAGGCCGACGCGCGCCTGCTGCTGGGCCGCCCTCCGGCGACCGGCGCGTGGCGCGACGGCGATCCTGTGGGCGAGCGCCACTTCGCCGCGTTCGGGGCGTTCCACACCGAGGGCGGCCGCGAGCTTCCCGCGTACCGCCTCGCCTACGAGACCTGGGGCGAGCTCAACGCCGCGCGCGACAACGCCGTGCTCGTGCTGCACGCCCTCACCGGCGACAGCCACGTGCGCGGGCCGGCCGGCGCGGGGCATCCGACCTCGGGCTGGTGGGACGACATCGTCGGCCCCGGCGCGCCCATCGACACCGATCGCTGGTTCGTCGTCGCCCCGAACATGCTCGGCGGATGCCAGGGATCGACGGGCCCCGCATCGATCGGTCCCGACGGCTACGAGTGGGCGTCGCGCTTCCCGTACCTGACGATCCGCGACCAGGTCGCCGCGCAGGTGCGCCTGGCCGACGCCCTGGGCATCGACGTGTGGGCCGCCGTCGTCGGCGGATCGATGGGCGGCATGCACGCGCTCGAGTGGTCCGTCATGCTCCCCGACCGCGTGGAGCGCGTCGGCATCCTGTCGTCGCCGCCCGTCAACACGGCCGACCAGGTCGCGCTCAACTCGGTGCAGCTCGAGGCGATCCGCATCGATCCGCGGTTCCAGGGCGGCGAGTACTACGACGCGGGTGACGGCGACGGTCCGAACCGCGGCCTCGCGCTCGCCCGGCGGATGGCGCTGCTCAACTACCGCTCCCCCACCGAGCTCAACCAGCGCTTCCAGCGCACGTGGCAATCCGGCGTGAGCCCGCTCGGGCATGGCGGGCGCTTCGCCGTCGAGTCCTACCTCGACTTCCACGGCAACAAGTTCACGCGCCGCTTCGACGCGAACTCGTACATCACGCTCGTCGAGGCGATGAACTCGCACGACGTCGGCCGCGATCGCGGCGGCGTCGAGGACGCCCTCGCCCTGATCACCGCCAAGGCCCTGGTGCTCGGCATCGACAGCGACCGCCTGTTCCCCATCGACGGTCAGCACCGCATCGCGCGCGGCATCCGCAGCACGCTCGACGGGGATCGCGCCGTGGTGCTGTCGAGCGACTTCGGCCACGACGGGTTCCTCATCGAGACGAACGCCGTCGGGGCGCACCTGCGGCGGCTGCTCGAAGCCTGATCCTCGGGTCTCAGTCCGTGCGCTCGTAGCGCCACGGCAGGGCGCCGATCTCGAGGCGATGACGGGAACCGGATGCTGCGCCCTCGGCGTCCGCCTCCCATTCGTCGTCTCCCTGCCACATGAGCAGCGGGCCCGCGCCACCGCGGCGCGCGACCGTCTCGAAGCGCTCGACGCCGCGGAGGCGCGCGGCCCCGACCACGGAGTCGACATCGGGGTGCTCGGCCAGGCCGTGCAGGGTCACCCACGTCGGCGGATACAGCGTCAACCGGCCGCGCCCGTGTCGCGCGAGCGCGTCGGCGGGGCGCAGCCACTGGGCGGCCACAGCCTCGTCGGCCGACAGCGTGATGGGGCCTGCCGCGGCCGGTGCGACGAAGAACCACGTGCGGATGCGCAGCGCGAGCCCCGGCGGCGGGTCCCAGCACGACAGCGTCACGAGCGCGTCCACGTCGAGTGCGAGCCCGGTCTCCTCGTGCGTCTCGCGCACGCCGGCGCGACGGGCCACGGCCTCCTCCGGATCGCCGTCGGCGTCCCGGTCGGCGTCTTCGAGCTTGCCGCCGGGGAACACCCACGCACCGGCGAACGACCCGCGGTCCGGCCGCTCGAGCATCAGCACCTCGAGCCCGTCCCCGGCGTCGCGCAGCAGCACGACGGTGGCGGCGACGGGGATGGCCGGGTCGATGGCGTCCTCACGGCGGCGCGTGCGAGCGCCGCCGATCGAGTCGCTCAGCGCCTGCAGGGCGCGGTCGGAGGACGACGTCGGTTCCGGCATCCGCACACTCTATCCATCGCCGCAGCCCGCGGCGCGGAGCTCAGACAGCGACGGGCACCCGGCGCCGCTCGAGGATCAGGCTCGCCGACGCCAGCACCAGCCCGGCGAGCGCAAGGCCCACGCCCACCCACGCCGGCGCGCCGAACCCCCATCCGGCCGCGATGACGACGCCGCCGAGGAAGGCGCCCAGGCTGTTGCCGATGTTGAGGGCCGAGTGGTTCAGCGCCGCGGCGATCGACTGGTTGTCCTCGGCGACATCCATGAGCCGCGTCTGGATCGTGGGGCTGAGCGCCGACGCCACGAACCCCACCGCGAACACGAAGAACGCGAGCGCCCAGATCCAGTGGGCGGTCAGCGCGAGCAGCGCGAGCACCGCCGCGAGCCCCACGAGGCCCCCGATGAGCGTCCGTTTCAGGTCGACGTCGGCGAGGTGGCCGCCGACGAGGTTGCCGACGGTCATGCCGAGCCCGATGAGCACGAGCACGATCGGCACGACCCACTCCGGCGATCCCGCGACCTCGGTCACCAGCGGCGCGACGTAGCTGTACACCGCGAAGAACCCGCCGAAGCCGATCGCGCCGACGCCGAGCGCCAGCCAGACCTGCCCGATGCGGAACACCTTGAGCTCCGCACGCAGCGTGCGGGAGGGATCCCCCGGATGCTCGGGCACGAAGAACGCGATGAGCACCGTGGCCGCCGCGAAGATGGCCGCGACGACCATGAAGGCCGCACGCCATCCCAGCTGCTGGCCGAGGTAGGTGCCCAGGGGCACGCCGACGACGTTCGCGACCGTGAGGCCGGTGAGCACGAACGCGACGCCTTTCGCCCGCTTGCCCGGCCCGAGGACGTCGGCGGCGACGAGCGCCCCGATGCCGAAGTACGCGCCGTGCGGGAGCCCTGCGAGGAACCGGGATGCCGCGACCCACTCGAACGTCGGCGCCAGGAAGGTGAGCGCGTTGAAGATCGTGAGGGCGAGCGCGAGTCCGATCATCACGCGGTGGCGCGGATACTTCGCCACCGCGCCCGCGATGGTCGGGGCACCGACCACGACACCGAGGGCGTAGAGCGAGATGAGCCAGCCGGCCTGGTAGATCGCGTCCTCTGGGCGGAGCTGCCAGAGCGACGGGAGCAGGTCGGAGCCGATGTTCGGCAGCAGGCCCATGACGACGAACTCGGTCATGCCGATGCCGAAGCTGCCGACGGCGAGGGAAAGGAGCGCCCACGTCGCCGCCCCCCTCGTGAGATTCGAGGAGGTCACGGCGTCATGCTACCGGCGGCCGCACGATCCTGTCGAATCGATTCGAGGTCCCTGGTCGCGGAGTGGCGTGAACGCACCGGGAGGAGCTCACACGGCGCCGGCGTCGCCCTCCTGGCGGTCGATCGCGGCCTCGAGGCGCTCGATCTTGCCGTCCAGCTCGCCCGCGTAGCCCGGCCGGATGTCGGCCTTGAGCACGAGCGAGACGCGGGAGCCGTACGGCGCGACGGCGTCGGTCGCGCGCTTGACGACGTCGAAGACCTCGTCCCACTCCCCCTCGATCTCGGTGAACATCGACGTCGTGCGGTGCGGCAGACCACTGTCGCGCACGACTCTCACGGCGGCGGCCACGGCGTCGTGCACCGAGCCGTCGGCGCGGCCGGTTCCGCTGGGGGCGACAGAGAAGGCGACGAGCATAGTGACCTCCGGGTCTCGAGGGGGACGAGATCTACTCTGACACGCGCAGCCGCGCCGACTGGCGCACCGGGAGCCGCACCAGCCGCACGACGACCCACGCGAACAGCGCGACGAGCATCGCGTTGCGCAGGACGACGAGCCAGACGGCCGCGGGCGACAGCACCAGCAGCCAGTCGTAGACGAACGGGAAGAGCCACTGCGTGAGGGCGAGGATCGCCACGGTCAGGGCTGCGGGGCGCAGCCACCGCCGCCGATCGATCGTGAGACCCACGACGACCGGCGCGATCAGCCACGTCATGTACTGCGGCGACCCCACTTTGTTGAGGACGATGAAGCCGAGCACCAGCGCGAGGGCCAGCGGCGGGAAGAGCACGACGAACGACGCCCCGCGCCACGCCTTGACGGCGCCGATCACCGCGATGGCGAGCATCCCGAGCATGAGGACCGGGGTCATCAGCATGATGACGGTGTCGACCGACGGGCCGGTGATCTGGAAGGTGATCAGGTCGGGGTCGTAGAAGATCCGCGCACCGGGCACCTCCGCCAGCGCGAGCAGCAGGTACGCGCTGCTCACCGGCGCTTCGATCTGCAGGCCGCGCGAGGTCTGGTCCCCCACGAAGCCGAGCAGGTGCGAGCCGCCGCCGGCGAGCAGGACGACCCCCACGACGACCGCCGAGACGGCGGCAGCGCCGCCGACGACCGCGAGCCGGCGACGCACCGCGATGACCGCGGCGGCGAGCAGCGCCGCCGGCCACACCTTGATCCACGTGGCGGCGGCGAGGAGCATGGCGCCCAGCCACGGCCGGCCGACGAGCCACAGCGACCCGGCGACCGCGATCGGCACCGTCACGCCGTCGAGCCGGAACATGCCCACACCGCCGAGCGCGAGGATCGCCGCCAGCCAGAACCACGCCGCGATCATGCGGCCGCGCGAGCGGCCCCGGCCGACCAGCACCGCGAAGGCCGCGGCATCGAGCGCCGTCACGAGCAGTCCCCAGCCCAGGGTGTAGTCCACGACACTGCGGAGCACCCCGACGAGAAGGATCGGCAGGTGCGCCAGCGGCGGATAGATCCAGTCCTCGGTGATGCCCGGCATCGCATCCCCGCCGAGCGTGAGCCCGGCCCACCAGCGGTACAGCTGGTCGACGTCCCACGAGGAGGCGTGGTCGTCGAAGAAGCCGAGCCAGATGACGACCGCGTGGACGAGGACGAACGCGATCCACACCCACGTCCGCCGCAACACCCCTTCATCCTAGGGAGCGCCCGCGCAACGTCCTGGACGCGCACAGCATCGGAAATGATGCCCGACACGCCGGAAACGGATGCTGCGACGCGGCGGGTCGCGCGCGACCTGCGATTCTGTGCCCGCAGCGGGGCTGGTTCAGGAGTGCGCGAGAGCCTCGGCGACGGCGCGGGGCAGGGCGTCCGCGACATCCAGCGCCGTGATCGGCCCGTCGCCGAACGGCGGGGAGCTCGATGCCCCCGCGATGCTCGCGGCCTGCGCGGCGATCGCCCCCGCCCGCCCGTGCAGCCATGCGCCGGAGGCGGCGAGGGCGGCGAGGGTCGCATCCGTGCGTCCTTCTTCCGCCATCGCACCGGCGACCAGGGCTCCGATGACGCCGGCGAGCACATCACCCGTCCCCGCGGTGGCGAGCCAGGGTGTGCCGGCCTCGACCGTCGCCGCCCATCCGTCGGGCGCCACGACGACGGTGACGGCGCCTTTGAGCAGGACGACGGCGCCGGTGGCCTCGGCGGTCTCGCGGGCGGCGGCGACGCGGTCGGCCGGGGCATGCCCGAGTCCGAGCGCCGAGCGCAGGCGTGCGTGCTCGCGGTCGTGCGGCGTGAGGATGCGGGGGGCCGTGGCCTCCGCGGCGAGGTCGAGCGCCCCGGCGTCGACGATGACCGGGTCGGTGTCGGAGAGCAGCGCCCGCAGCGCCGCGGTGTCGGACGGCGTGCGGGCCGAGGCATCCGTTCCCGATCCGATCACCCACGCCTGCACGCGCCCGTCGGCGGTCACCGTCTCGGGCCGGCGTGCCAGCACCAGGTCGGTGGGACGGGCGGGTCCGAGGTAGCGCACCATGCCGAGGCCGGTGCGCCACGCGGCCTCGACACCGAGGACCGCCGCCCCCGGGTAGGCCTCGGACCCCGTCCGCATGCCGAGCACGCCTCGGGAATACTTGTCGTCGTCGGCGGTTGGCCTCCGCAGGGCGCGAGCGGCATCGGCGCGCGTCCACGTCCTCACCATGCGGCCACAGTACCGCCCACCCGATCCGATCCGGAGACCAGATGAGCCGCCTCTTCACCCCCCTCACCCTGCGCGACGTCACGGTGCGCAACCGCCTCTGGGTCTCGCCGATGTGCCAGTACAGCGCGATCGACGGCGTGCCGCAGGAGTGGCACCACACGCACCTCGCGCAGTTCGCGTCGGGTGGCGCCGGACTCGTCATGGCGGAGGCGACGGCGGTGTCGCCCGAGGGCCGGATCTCGCCCGAGGACACCGGGCTGTGGAACGACGCGCAGCAGGGCGCGTGGGCGCCGATCGTCGCCGCGATCCGCAGCCGCGGCGCCGTCGCGGGCGTGCAGCTCGCCCACGCGGGCCGCAAGGCCTCCACCTGGTCGCCGTTCTCCGGCCGCCGCGGCTCGGTCGCCGCAGATGACGGCGGCTGGGTCACCGTCGCCCCGTCGGCGGTCGCGTTCGACGGCTACGCCGAGCCCGTCGCCCTCGATCTCGCGGGCATCGACCGCATCGTGGCGGACTTCGCGGCGGCCGCGCGCCGCGCCGTCGCCGCCGGATTCCAGGTGCTCGAGCTGCACGGCGCCCACGGGTACCTGCTGCACCAGTTCCTGTCGCCGCTGTCGAACCTGCGCGACGACGAGTACGGCGGTCCGCTCGAGAATCGGGCGCGCCTGCTGCTGCGCGTGCTGGAGGCGGTGACCGATGCCGCCCCCGGCGTTCCGATCATCGTGCGGTTCTCCGCCACCGACTGGGCCGACGGCGGCTGGAATCCCGAAGAGACCGCGACGGTCGCCCGGTGGGCGGCGCAGCGCGGCGCGGACTTCTTCGACATCTCCAGCGGCGGACTCGTCGCCCACCAGAAGCTCACGACCGGGCCGGGGTACCAGGTCGAGCTCGCGGCGCGCGTGCGGCGCGAGGCGGGCGTCCCGGTCAATGCGGTCGGCATGATCGACGACGCCGCCCACGCGGAGCGCGTGCTCGCCGAAGACCTCGCCGACGCGGTCATGGCCGGCCGCGAGTGGCTGCGCGACCCGCACTACGGCCTGCGCGCCGCCGCCGAGCTGGGCGCCGACATCGACTACTGGCCGGCGCAGTACCTCCGCGCCCGCCTCTGACGCCGGAAGCGATGAGCGGATGCCGCGGCCCGGGGCCGCAGCATCCGCTCATGTCGTTCGTCAGAAGCCGCGACGGCGCGTCGCGTCCTGCACCTCTCCGATGAGCTCCTCGATGATGTCCTCGAGGAACAGCACCGCGGTGATCTCACCGGACTCGTTGCGCACCTGCGCGAGGTGGCGTCCGGCCCGGCGCATCACGGCGAGCGCGTCCTCCAGATCGGTCGACTCGAGCACGGGCACCATGTGGTGGATGCGCTTCGTCGCGATCGGGAGGGCGACATCGGTCGCGGCATCCGGCCCTTCGGCCGCCCGGAGGATGTCTTTCAGGTGCACGTAGCCGAGCGGCAGGCCCGCCCCGTCGACGATCACGTAGCGCGAGAAGCCGTGCTTGGCGACCGCGCGCTCGATCTCGTCGGGAGTGGTGATCTCGGGGAGCGTCACGAGCTGCGACAGCGGCACCGCGACGTCCGCGGCCTTCTTGTCGGTGAACTCGACGGCCGCGGCCACCGTGCCCGATGCGTCGTGGAGCACGCCCTCGATGCGGGACTGATTGACGATCGTGGCGACCTCTTCGAGCGTGAAGGTCGAGGCGGCCTCGTCCTTCGGCTCGACGCGGAACAGTCGCACGATGTGGTTGGCGATCCAGTTCAGGGTCACGATCACCGGGTGGAAGATCTTCGACACCCACACCAGCGGCGTCGCGAGCATGAGCACGGCGCGGTCGGGCACCGAGAACGCGAGGTTCTTCGGCACCATCTCGCCGAACACGACGTGCAGGTACGACACCACGATGAGAGCCACCGCGAAGGCGACACCGTCGACGACGGCCTCCGACCAGCCGGTGAGCCCCAGCGGCTCGGCCAGCAGGTGGTGGATGGCGGGCTCCGACACGTTCAGGATCAGCAGCGAGCAGATCGTGATGCCGAGCTGGCTGGTCGCCAGCATGAGCGTCGCGTGCTCCATCGCGTACAGCGCGGTCTTGGCCGCGCGTGATCCCTTCTCGGCGAGGGGCTCGATCTGCGAGCGTCGTGCCGAGATGACGGCGAACTCGGCGCCGACGAAGAAGGCGTTGGCGATGAGGAGCACCACCAGCCAGGCGATTCCTGCCCAGTCGTTCATCGGCGATCACCCCCCTCGTTCGCGTCTTCGTGGGGCATCGGCGTGGGTGTGAACCTCACGCGGTCGACGCGGCGGCCCTGCATGCGCTGGACCTCGATGGTGCCGTCCTCGATCTCGACGCTGTCGCCGACGACCGGGATGCGCTCGAGCACGCTCATGATGTACCCGCCGACGGTGTCGTAGACGTCGCCCTCGGGGATGCGGATGCCGGTGCGGTCGCGCACCTCGTCGGGGCGGAGCTCGCCGGGGAAGATGACGGAGTCCTGCACCCGCACGATGCCCGCGCGACGGCGGTCGTGCTCGTCGAGCACCTCGCCGACGATCTCCTCGACGAGGTCCTCGAGGGTGACGACGCCGGCGGTGCCGCCGTACTCGTCGACGACGACGGCCATCTGGTACCCGCGGGCACGCAGTTCGGCGACCAGCACGTCGAGGTGGACCGCCTCGGGGAAGCGCAGCGGCTCGGTCGCGAGCGCGGCGGCCGGCACGTCGGCCCGGCGCTCACGGGGAACCCCGACCGCGGCCTTCAGGTGCACGATGCCGGTGATGTCGTCCATGTCCTCGCCGTAGACGGGGAACCGGCTGTGGCCGGTGCGCCGGGCGAGCTGGATGACGTCCTCGGCGGAGTCGTCGGCCGCGAGGGCGTGGATGCTCGGGCGGGGCGTCATGACGTCGGCCGCCGAGAGCCGCGCGAAGGTGAGGCTGCGGTCGAGGAGCGACGCGGTGTCCTCCTCGAGCACGCCGGCGCTCGCCGAGCGGCGGACGAGGCTCGAGAGCTCCTCGGCGGTGCGGGCGCCGGAGAGCTCCTCCTTCGGCTCGATGCCGACGGCGCGCAGCACGCCGTTGGCGCTGCCGTTGAGCACGACGATCGCGGGGCGGAACACCGTCGTGAACGCCACCTGGAACGGCATGACGAGCTTGGCGGTCTGACGCGGGACCGCGAGTGCGAAGTTCTTGGGGACGAGCTCGCCGATGATCATCGAGAAGACGGTCGCGATCGAGACGCCGATGATGGCGGCGAGGGGTCGTGACACCCCGCTCGGGATGCCCCACGCGTCGAACACCGGCGCGAGCAGGTTCGAGATCGCCGGCTCCATCGTGTAACCGGTGAGCAGGGTGGTGAGGGTGATGCCGAGCTGCGCGCTCGACAGGTGGGTCGAGGTGATGCGCAGCGCGCTGATCGTGAGCGAGAGCCGGTTTTCACCCGCGGCCTGGCGGGCCTCGAGGTCCGCCCGGTCGAGATTCACGAGCGCGAACTCGCTGGCGACGAACAGGCCGGTGCCGATTGTGAGAAGAAGCCCCACGCCCAACATGACGTAATCCATCACGCATCACCCCCGTTCATCGGGGTGGAGGGTCGGTGGGGCGATTGTCTGCAACTAGGAGGGTCGTCCATCGTGCCGACAAGTCTACGGCAGGCATCTCCGCACGATCCGGGGATGGTGCCACCATGGCGCTATGGCACTGGACAGGATCAGCCTCGTGGTTCCGCCGGTCGGAGCATGGCGCGAACAGGAGCGGTGGTACCGGTGGGCCGAGCACGTCGGCTACGACGTCGTGTACACCTACGACCACCTGGCATCACGGATGCCGCGGGCCGCAGCATCCGTCATCTTCGCGATTGCTCTCGCTCGCTTTGTCTGGCTGCGCTGCCGAAATCGGCGTCCGCGCCCCGACAGCACGACAGCTCACGACGATTTCGACAGCGCGCAACCACGTGCGTAGGCCGAATGAGCAGCCGATGCCGATCCGGGGCACACGGGCCGAGACTTCTCCCCAGGCCGGCGTCGCGTCTCGGTATCCACCGAACCGGCGGTATCGCGCTCCGCCCAGCGCCGCCGCACCCACCGTGGAACAGTGACGTCCACGGCATATCCACGAATCACGCCCGACATCGCGATCCTCCGCCGGCGCGATCAGTTCGACCTCGCTGACGACCGTCGCATTCGCAAGAACCTGGCGTCGGGCGAGTGGACCCGTGTCACCGCGGGTTCCTACGTGTTGAACGCCGAATGGCGCAGGCTCCGCCCCCTCGAACGACATCGCATCGTCGTCTCGGAGGTCGCGCGCCGGCTCGAACCCGGTGCGGTGCTGTCGCACTTCGCCGCCGCTGCCGAGCACGGCATCGACATCCTCGGGCGGTGGCCGCGTCAGGTGGACGTGATGATCGAACGCGCGACGGGCGGCCGATCCGGTGGGGCGGTGAGGCGGCACGCCCTCGGTCTCGAAGTGGTCGAGCGAGCCCCCTTCGGCCGGCACGAACTCACCACACCCGCCCAGACGGCGCTCGACCTCGCCCGCATGGCCCCGTTCCTCGTCGCGGCGGCCGCCGTCGACCAGGCGGTGTGGACCGGCCGCGAGGGCGGGCCGCTCACGACGGTCGACGAACTGCTCCGGCTCCTCAGCAGCGAGCCTCGGCGGCGGGGCGACGTGCGGGCCCGCCGCGTCGTCGCGTTCGCCGACACCGGGGCGGCGAACCCTCGCGAAACACAGGCCGCACACGTGCTGCGCCGATTGGGCTTCCCGGAATCACGGTCGCAGGAACGGCGAGTGCTCCGCAGCGGGCGCCTCGTGTTCGGCGATCGCTACTTCCCCGGGTTCGACCACTGGCTCGAGATCGATGGCCGCGGCAAGTACCTCAGCCCCGAGTTCGGCGACGGCCGCGATCCGGACGAGATCGTGATCGACGAGAAGAACCGCGAGAACGAGATCCGCCGCGAAGTCCGCGGCTTCTCCCGGCTCGAGGCCACCGACTTCGACAATCCGCGGCACGTGTACGACATCCTGACCGCCGACGGGCTGCCGAGCTCCCTGCAACGACCATGAGCAGGACGGCGTCGATGCTCCTCGACCGGGTGCTCCCGCATCGCGCTGCAGAAATCGGCACAAGCGCACGAACGGGACGGCAGCACGTGCCGATTTCGACCGCGCACAGCAAGAGACCATGACGAGATGGGCCGCGGATGCCGATTCCGACAGCGCGGAGCCGACCACGGGCGACCGCGCCGCGCGAAAGTCGCGGGGTTCAGGATGCCGCGGGCCGCAGCATCCGGAGCATCCTCACCAGCTGACCGGCAGCGCCTTGCCCTCTTCGTAACCGGCCGCCGACTGCAGCCCGACGCGCGCGCGGTCGTGGAACTCGGCGACCGTCGACGCGCCCGCGTACGTGAAGGAGGACCGCACGCCCGACGTGATCATGTCGAGCAGGTCCTCGAGGCCGGGGCGGAGCGGGTCGAGGTAGATCTTCGACGACGAGATGCCCTCGGCGAAGAGCTCCTTGCGGGCGAGCTCGTAAGGATCGAGACGCCCGAAGCGCTCGTGCACGGCCTTCGTCGAGGCCATGCCCCACGATTCCTTGTAGGCCCGGCCGGCGTCGTCGATCTGCAGCTCGCCGGGCGCCTCGATGGTTCCCGCGAACCACGAGCCGATCATGACGGATGCCGCACCCGCCGCCAGCGCCAGCGCGACGTCGCGCGGGTAGCGCACACCGCCGTCCGCCCACACGTGCGCACCCATGATGCGGGCGGCCTCGGCCGTCTCGAGGACGGCGGAGAATTGCGGACGGCCGACCGCGGTCATCATGCGCGTCGTGCACATGGCGCCGGGGCCGACGCCGACCTTGAGGATGGTGGCGCCGGCGGTGACGAGGTCGTGCACGCCTTCGGCGCTGACGATGTTGCCGGCCGCGATCGGAATGCCCAGGTCGAGGTCGGCGACGGTCCGCAGCGCCCGGAGCATGCCCTCCTGGTGCCCGTGGGCGGTGTCGACGACCAGCACGTCGACGCCCGCGCCGGCCAGCGCCTTCGCCTTCGACGCGACGTCGCCGTTGATGCCGACGGCCGCCGCGACGATGAGGCGGCCCGACGCGTCGACGGCCGGGCGGTACAGCGTCGAGCGCAGTGCGCTGCGGCGCGAGAGGGTGCCGACGAGGTGCCCGTGGTGCAGCACGCACACGGTCTCGGCTTCCGCGGCGACGATCACATCGAACGCGTGGCGCGCGCTTTCGATGTCATCGGCATCGACGGATGCTGCGCGCCCACGCGCGAGGTCACCCAGGCGTGCGTCGGGCAGGGCCGTGCCGAGCCGGGTGGCCGGGACGATGCCGAGGATCTCATCGGCGTCGACGTGACCGGACGAGGCGTCGGCGACGACGATGCCGTGTCCCTCCGTCGCGGGGAGCAGCCGCGCGGCGTCGGCGACGGTCGCATCGGGCGGCAGCACGAGCGGGGTGTCCCACGCGACGGGCTGCGCCTTGACCCAGCGGATCGCGGCGTCGAGCTCCTGCAGCGGCATGTCCTGCGGGAGGACCCCGAGGCCGCCGCGGCGCGCCAGCGTGGCCGCGAGGCGCGCCCCCGTGACCGAGTTCATGTTCGCCGAGATCAGCGGGAGGGTGGCCGTCGTGCCGTCGCCCGGAGCGAGGTCGACATCGAGGCGGCTCGTGATCGCCGAGCGCCGCGGGACGAGGAAGACGTCAGAGTAAGTCAGGTCGACGTCGGGTGTTTCGCCGTAGAACTCCATGACCGCCAAGGTTAGTGACAGTTCCTGTGCGGATAATCATGCGGGTTCTTTCAGGTTCGCGGCCGCGGAGGGCCCGAACCTCCCGCCCAGACTGGGCTAGGCTTAACCGTCGTGTGTGAGGGCGGTTCGCGCCCCCCGCGCATCCCAGAACTTCACCGATGAAAGCAGGCGATTCAGCGTGTCGAGCCAGGTGACGGGCGTCGGGGTTTCGAACGAGGGAGAGTTCGGAGCCAACGAGTGGCTCGTCGAGGAGCTGTACGAACAGTTCAAGATCGACCGGAACTCCGTCGACAAGGCGTGGTGGCCCGTTCTCGAGGCCTACCACCCCGTCGACGGAGCAGCACCCACCCAGGCCGCGCCCGCGGCGAGCGCCCCTGTGGCGAGCGCCCCTGCAGCGACTGCGCCGCCTGCGGCGAGCGCCCCTGCAGCGACCGCGCCCGCGGCGACCGCATCCGAGCCGCGTCCGGTGACGGCGCCGATCCCGGTGATCGGCACGCAGCCGGTGGCGCGCACCACCGCGCGCCCGGCCGCGCCGCAGCCGATCCCGGCGCAGGCGCCGAAGGCACAGCCGTCGGCAGCCGACGGCGAGGCCGACGCCGATGTCGTCACGACGCTGCGCGGCATGCCGAAGGCCCTCGCCGCCAACATGGACGAGTCGCTGACCGTGCCGACGGCGACGAGCGTGCGCACGGTGCCGGCGAAGCTGATGATCGATAACCGCATCGTCATCAACAACCACATGTCGCGCACGCGCGGCGGCAAGGTGAGCTTCACGCACCTCATCGGGTGGGCGATCATCCAGGCGCTCAAGGAGTTCCCGAGCCAGAACGTGTTCTACGCCGAGGTCGACGGCAAGCCGTCGCTCGTCGCGCCCGCGCACATCAACCTCGGCATCGCGATCGACCTCCCGAAGCCCGACGGCACCCGCGCTCTCCTCGTTCCGAGCATCAAGCGCGCCGAGCAGCTGACGTTCAACGAGTACCTCACGACCTATGAGGACCTGGTCACGCGCGCACGCGGCAACAAGCTCACCGCGGCCGACTTCCAGGGCACCACGATCTCGCTGACCAACCCCGGCGGCATCGGCACGGTGCACTCCGTGCCGCGTCTCATGAAGGGCCAGGGCTGCATCGTCGGCGCGGGCGCCCTCGAGTACCCGGCCGAGTTCCAGGGCGCGAGCGACAAGACGCTCAACGAGCTCGCGATCGGCAAGACGATCACCCTGACGAGCACCTACGACCACCGCGTCATCCAGGGTGCCGGGTCGGGCGAGTTCCTCAAGAAGGTGCACGAGCTGCTCATCGGGCAGCGCAGCTTCTACGAGGACATCTTCGCCGCACTGCGCATCCCGTATGCGCCGATCCACTGGGCGTCCGACATCAACGTCGACCTCGCCGAGCGCGTCGACAAGACCGCGCGCGTGCAGGAGCTCATCAACTCGTTCCGCGTGCGCGGCCACCTGATGGCCGACATCGACCCGCTCCAGTACCAGCAGCGCACGCACCCCGACCTCGAGATCGAGCAGCACGGCCTCACGTTCTGGGACCTCGACCGCGAATTCGTCACCGGCGGCTTCGGCGGCAAGCGCCAGATGAAGCTCCGCGACATCCTGGGCGTCCTCCGCGACTCGTACTGCCGCACCATCGGCATCGAGTACATGCACATCCAGGACCCGACGCAGCGCGCGTGGTTCCAGGAGAACGTCGAGGTCAAGTACCAGAAGCCCGGCCACGACGAGCAGCTGCGCATCCTCGACAAGCTGAACCAGGCCGAGGCGTTCGAGACGTTCCTGCAGACGAAGTACGTCGGCCAGAAGCGCTTCAGCCTCGAGGGCGGCGAGTCGCTGATCCCCCTCCTCGACGAGATCCTGCAGGGCGCGGCCCAGGCCGGCCTCGACGGCGCCGCGATCGGCATGGCGCACCGCGGTCGCCTCAACGTGCTGACGAACATCGCCGGCAAGACGTACGGCCAGGTGTTCCGCGAGTTCGAGGGCTCCGTCGCGATCGGCTCGAAGAGCGGCTCGGGCGACGTCAAGTACCACCTCGGCACCGAGGGAACGTTCGTCGCCGACAACGAGTCCGAGCTGCCGGTGTACCTCGCGGCGAACCCGTCGCACCTCGAGACCGTCGACGGCGTGCTCGAGGGCATCGTCCGCGCGAAGCAGGACCGCAAGCCCATCGGCACGTTCACGTGGCTGCCGATCCTCGTCCACGGCGACGCGGCCTTCTCCGGCCAGGGCGTCGTCGTCGAGACGCTGCAGATGTCGCAGCTGCGCGGCTACCGCACCGGCGGCACCGTCCACGTGGTCGTCAACAACCAGGTCGGCTTCACCACGACGCCGACCGACGCCCGCACCTCGGTGTACTCGACCGACGTCGCCAAGACGATCCAGGCGCCGATCTTCCACGTGAACGGCGACGACCCGGAGGCCGTCACTCGCGTGGCGCAGCTGGCCTTCGCCTACCGCGAGCGGTTCCACCGCGATGTCGTCGTCGACGTCGTCTGCTACCGCCGTCGCGGGCACAACGAGGGCGACGATCCGTCGATGACCCAGCCCCTCATGACGAACCTCATCGAGGCGAAGCGCTCCGTGCGCCGCCTCTACACCGAGGCTCTCGTCGGTCGCGGCGACATCACCGAGGAAGAGTACGAGAAGGCGAAGCAGGACTTCCAGAACCGCCTCGAGATCGCGTTCGCCGAGACGCACGCGGCCGAGACGGGCTCCTCGCCGATCCTCGAGCCCGAAGCGGGCGATGCGCCGGCCGCCGGTGAGCCGGCGACCACGGGCGTCTCGCGCGAGATGGTGAGCCTGATCGGCGACACGTTCGTGAACAAGCCCAACGGCTTCACGGTCCACGCCAAGCTGCAGCAGCTGCTCGACAAGCGCCTCGACATGAGCCGCAACGGCTCGATCGACTGGGGCTTCGGCGAACTGCTGGCGTTCGGCTCGCTGCTGCTCGAGAAGACCAACGTGCGTCTCGCGGGCCAGGACTCGCGTCGCGGCACCTTCGTGCAGCGCCACGCCGTGCTGCACGATCGCTCGAACGGCCAGGAGTGGATCCCGCTCGCGAACCTCAGCGAGGACCAGGGGCGCTTCTACGTCTACGACTCCCTGCTGAGCGAGTACGCGGCGATGGCGTTCGAGTACGGCTACTCGGTCGAGCGCGCCGACTCGCTCGTGCTGTGGGAGGCCCAGTTCGGCGACTTCGCCAACGGCGCCCAGTCGGTCATCGACGAGTACATCTCGGCGGCCGACCAGAAGTGGGGCCAGCAGTCGAGCGTCGTGCTGCTGCTCCCCCACGGCTACGAGGGCCAGGGACCCGACCACTCGTCGGCACGCATCGAGCGGTACCTGCAGATGTGCGCGCAGGACAACATGACCGTCGCGCGCCCGTCGACCCCGGCGTCGTACTTCCACCTGCTGCGCCGCCAGGCGTACGCGCGTCCGCGCCGTCCGCTGATCGTCTTCACCCCGAAGGCGATGCTGCGCCTGCGCGGCGCGACGAGCCCGGTCGAGGACTTCCTCACCGGCCGCTTCGAGCCCGTGATCGACGACAACCGCGGTCTCGACAAGTCGGCGGTCAAGCGCGTGCTGCTGCACGCCGGCAAGATCCACTGGGATCTCCGCGCCGAGCTCGACAAGAACCCGAACCCCGAGATCGCCCTGGTGCGCCTGGAGCAGTACTACCCCGCCCCGATCGACGAGCTCAACGCCGTCATCGACGCGTACCCCAACGCCGAGCTGGTGTGGGTGCAGGACGAGCCCGAGAACCAGGGCGCATGGCCCTTCATCGCCCTCGAGGTCGTGAAGAACCTCAACGGTCGCACCATCAGCCGTGTCTCGCGCGCGTCGGCGGCGTCGACCGCGACCGGTTCGCCGAAGGTGCACGCCGCCGAGCAGGCCGCGATCATGCAGCAGGCGCTCACGCTGTAGGCGGATCTCTCCGCCGGTTCGGCCCTGGAGGACTCAGCTCGGCGCTGAGGACTCCAGGGCCGAACTCCGTTCTGCCGGGACCGCTCTCGGCCCGACCCGTCTGCGCGGCGGTCCTGGAGCGGACTCCTGCCACCCCGACCTCCCTTTCGGCCTCATCCGAGGACGCGAGCCGAGATGCGGAACACATCCGGCGTGTGGCCCCTCATCTCGGCGCAGATCCTCGGATGAGGAGCCTGGAGACGACGGCCGCGCAGACCCTCGAATGAGGAGCCTGGAGGCGACGGCCGCTCAGACCTCGACGGGGTCGACGCCGGCGCGCGCGAAGGCGGCGGCGGCGGCATCCGTCGACTGCACACGGTCGGTCTCGACGAGACCGAGGCGGGTGCGCCGGTCGAGGAGGTCGGCGGCGCTCAGCGCGCCCTCGACCGCGACCCCCCACTGGAGCTCCTGGGCCGTCACGGCGCACGCGGCGGTCGCTCCCGTCGGGAGGGCGGCCACGTAGGGCGCCTCGGCGCCGAACCGGCGCACCAGGCGCGGTGCCGCGGCGATCTCGCCGAGGCGGTGCCGCGGCCACGCGCCGACGAGCGGGATCGACCGCGTGCGCGACGGACGGGAGGCGAAGCCGGGGTCGCGCCGGATCACGGCGTCGACGGCGTCCTCCGCCATCCGCCGGTACGTCGTGAGCTTGCCCCCGACGATGCTGAGCACGCCGCTGGAGGACTCGATGATCGCGTGACGGCGCGACAGGTCGCTGGTGTCGTTGCCGTCGGTGCCGGCGAGCAGCGGCCGCAGCCCGGCGAAGGTCGAGAGCACGTCGGCACGGACCAGGGGCTCCTCGAGCACGGTGTTGACCGTACCGAGGAGCATGTCGATCTCGGCCTCGGTCGCGTGCGCGACGTCGGGGATCGGCCCGTCGGCGGGCACGTCCGTGAGGCCGATGTAGGTGCGACCGTGCTGCGCAGGCAGAGTGAACACGAATCGGCTCGACGACCCGGGGACCGGCACGGTGAGCGACACATCGGAACCGCCGAGGCGGGCCGTCGACACCACGAGGTGCGTGCCGCGGCTCGGCCGCAGGCCGACGTCAGGGTCGAGCTCTCCGGCCCACACGCCCGTCGCGCTCACGACGGCGCGCGCGTGCACGTGGAGCGTCTCGCCCGTCACGAGATCGCGCAGGGTCGCCTCGCGGCCGGTGACCGCGACCGCCTCGACACGGGTGAGGACGGATGCCCCGTACCCGGCGGCCGTCCGCGCGACGGCGACGACGAGCCGGGCGTCGTCGATGAGCTGTCCGTCCCAGCCCCGCACCCCGCCGCGGAGGCCCTCGGCGCGAACAGCGGGCGCGAGGGCGAGAGTGACGTCGCGGCCGATCGGGCCGGGCGGCCGCAGCAGCGACCCGGGGGTTCCGACGGCGCGGCGCAGGCCGTCGCCGAGCTCGTAGCCCATGCCGATGTAGGCACCGCGCGCGAGGTGCCCGGGCCCGTGCAGCGGCACGACCTGCGCCAGCGCGCGCGTGAGGTGCGGCGCCGTGCGCGTGAGGAGGATGTGACGCTCTGTCGCGCTCTCGCGCGCGATCCCGATCTGGCCCGACGCGAGGTACCGCAGGCCGCCGTGCACGAGCTTGGAGCTGAAGCGGCTGGTGCCGTGCGCGAGGTCGTGCCGTTCGACCAGAACCGTGCGCAGGCCCCGGCTCGCGGCATCCAACGCGATCCCGGCTCCGGTGATGCCGCCGCCGATGACGAGCACGTCGATCTCGCCACGGTCGGCGAGCGTGTCGAGCTCGCGCCGGCGCCGCCCCGCCGAGAGCGCGGACGATCCGGGCGTACGCCCCACGATGCGCGTCGTCATCGCTGCTCCTCCACGATCGGTGCGAGGTAGCCGCGCAGCGCGTGCGCGAGTTCGTCCCGCCACGCGTCCTCGGGCAGCCACTCGGCGACGAGCGGCGCCGACTGCACCGCCGACTGGGCGATGAGCAGCACCATGGCCGCCAGCTGCGGCGGCTCGCCCGCGCGCACGAAGCCGGCACGCTGCCCCCCGGCGATGCGACGGGCGGTCTCGGCGTGGATCGCCCGCTGGCTCGTGCCGAGCCGATCGAGGATGTACCGGGCGAACAGCTCGGGATCGGTGTCGCGGAGCCGGTCGACGAGAGGCAGGCGCCGCACACGGTCTGCGGTCTCGACGAGCAGCGCGACGAGCTCGTCGAGGTCGGCGGACTCCCCGGCCGCGGCGGGAAGCGCCGCCACGAGCTCGCGCGTCACGAGTGCGGCGAACACCGCCTGGGCGTCGGGCCAGTAGCGATAGAGCGTCTGGCGGGCGATCCCGCAGCGCCGGGCGATGTCGGAGACCGTCGTCCGGCGGATGCCGTGCGCCAGCACCTCGGCGAGCGCGGCGTCGAGGATCGCGGTCTCGGTATCGGGCACTCCATCGGCCATGTGACAACCATACAGAATGTGTCATACTGTCGCCATGGCTGCGACGGTGCCCACCGATCCCTCGAGCGACCCGGTGCGTCCGCTCGCCGCCCCGACGCCCCGCCCCCGCGGCGACTGGGACGCCTGGGGCTCGGAGCCTGCGCGTCTGCCCGCGCCGGCGAAGGCGATCGTCGCGACGCTGCTGTCGGGCAAGGCGCACCCCGTTTCGCACCGCACCACGCCCGTCCTCACTCCCTCGCTGCTGCCCGACGGCGACCTCGAGGCGTTGGCCGCCGTGGTCGGCGCCGGCGCGGCGACGCGTGACGACGCGGTGCGCATGATGCACCTCGGCGGCAAGAGCACGCCCGACCTGCTGCGCCGCCGGCTCGACGACCTGCAGGCCGCGCCCGACGCGGTGGTCTCCCCCGCGGATCACTCCGAGGTCGCCGCCGTGCTCCGCGTGTGCGGCGAGCGCGGCATCGCCGTCGTGCCCTTCGGCGGGGGCACGTCGGTCGTCGGAGGCGTCGACCCCGTGCGCGGCGCGCAGCGCGCCGTGATCGCCCTCGACCTCAGCCGCACCGCGGCGCTCCTCGCGCTCGATGAGGTGTCGCTTCTCGCGACGTTCGGCGCCGGCACGACCGGCCCGCAGGCCGAGGAGCTTCTGGGCGCCCGCGGCTATACGCTCGGGCACTTCCCGCAGAGCTTCCTCTACGCCTCCCTCGGCGGGTACGCGGCGACACGGTCGAGCGGCCAGGCCTCGCGCGGCTACGGCCGCTTCGACGACATCGTCCACGCGCTGCGCGTCGCCACCCCGGCGGGAGGTCTCGATCTCGGGCGCTCCCCCGCGAGCGCCGCCGGCCCCGACCTGCGCGAGCTGCTCCTCGGCTCGGAGGGCGCCTTCGGCGTCCTCACCGAGGTGACCGTGCGCATCCGCCCGATCCCCGCGGCGACCGCGTACCGCGCCTGGTCGTTCCCCGATTTCACCGCGGGGGCGTCGGCGGTCCGCGAAGCCACGCAGCGCGGCATCCGTCCCACCGTCCTGCGGCTGAGCGACGAGACCGAGACGCGGGTGAACGCCGCGATGGGCGGACACCTCACGCGGATGCGCGGATGCCTCGCCGTCGCCACCTTCGAGGGGGCGACGTCCGCCGAGGCCGAGGCGACACGCGATGCGCTCGACGCGGTCTTCCGTGCGCACGGGGCGACGTCACGAGGTGAGGATCCGGCGCGGTCGTGGGAGCGCGGCCGCTTCGCCTCACCCGCGCTGCGCGACACCCTCATGGACATCGGCGTCCTCGCCGAGACCCTCGAGACCGCGACGACGTGGGCGAACCTGCCCACCCTCAAGGCCGCGGTCACCGCCGCGCTCACCGAGAGCCTCGCCGCCGCGGGCACGAAGCCCCTCGTGCTGTGCCACATCTCGCACGTGTACCCGGCGGGCGCGTCGCTCTACTTCACGGTGGTCGCGGCGCTCACCGACGATCCGCAGACCCAGTGGATGAGGGCGAAGGATGCCGCGTCCCGCGCGATCGGCGACGCCCACGGCACGATCACCCATCACCACGCGGTGGGGCGCGATCATCGACCGTATCTCGAGGCCGAGATCGGACCGCTCGGCGTGCAGGTGCTGCGCGCGGTGAAGGACGTGCTCGACCCGCGCGGGATCATGAACCCGGGCGCACTGGTCGAGCCGGCCGCCTCTGCGCAGGAGCGCCCATGAAGGTCGCACTGCTCGTCAACCCCGCGGCCCGGGCGGGGGCCCACACCGGCGCCGCGACCAACGCCGCCGAGCGCCTGCGCGCGCACGGCGTCCAGACGTCGATCCTGAGCGGTGGCAGCGCGGCGGAGTCGTCCGCGCTGCTGCGGGCCGCGATCCAGGTGGGCGTGGACGCCGTCGTCGTCGCCGGCGGCGACGGCACCGTGAACCTCGCGATCCAGGAGCTTGCCGGCACCGGCATTCCGCTCGGCATCGTGCCCTCGGGCACCGGCAACGACTTCGCGGCGACGCTGGGGCTGCGCGAGCTCGACGTCACCGCGGCGGCCGACGCCATCGCCGCGGGCGTCACCCGGGCGATCGACCTGGCTCGCGTCACCCGCGAGGACGGATCGACCCGGTACTTCGGATCGGTGCTCGCAAGCGGGTTCGACTCCAAGGTCAACGACCGCGCCAACGCCATGCGCTGGCCGCGCGGCGGCTCGCGCTACAACATCGCGATCCTGGTCGAGTTCCTGACGCTCGCCGGCATCCCGTACGAGGTCGAGCTCGAGCTCGCCGACGGCACGCGCGAACTTGTGAACGGCGACCTCGTGATGGCGACCGTCGGCAATGGGCGCACCTATGGCGGCGGCATCCCGATCTGTCCCGATGCCGACCCGGCCGACGGACTGCTCGACGTCGTGCTCGTGCGGCCTGCCGGCAGGCTGCGCCTGCTGCGGCTGCTCCCCCGGGTGTACAAGGGCACGCACGCGGGCGTGCCGGAGGTCGCCATGCGACGTGTGCGCTCGGTGCGGTTGTCGTCACCGGGGGTCACGGCCTACGCCGACGGCGACCCGATCGGCGCGCTGCCAGTGACCGTCGACGTGGCGCCCGGCGCGCTCACGATCTTCACACCCGCCGGGTGACCCGGCGGGCAGCGGCTCAGTGCGCCGCCTGGACCGCCCGCAGCTTGGCCAGCACCTGGTCGCGCAGCTCTTCGGGCGCGCTCTCCTTGCACGCCCGGGCGAGCACCTCGGTCAGCGTGGTCGCGACGAGCGCCTCGTCGCGGCAGCCCTCGCAGTTGGCCAGGTGCTCGGCGATGTCGCTCTGCTCGGTCTTGCAGACCTCGTGGCGCAGGTACTCCTCCAGGTCGCGCCGCGCCTTCTCACAGCCGCAGTCGGTCATTTCGTGCTCCTCGTGGCGGCAGGGGTGATGCCGCGCTCTTTTGCGTAGTCGGCCAGCAGTTCACGCAGCATCCGCCTGCCACGATGCAGACGGCTCATGACCGTGCCGATGGGGGTCTTCATGATGTCGGCGATCTCCTGGTAGGCGAAGCCCTCGACGTCGGCGAGGTACACCGCCAGCCGGAAGTCCTCCGGGATGGACTGCAGCGCGTCCTTCACGACCGACGCGGGCATGTGGTCGATCGCCTCGGCCTCGGCCGAGCGGGTGCTCGTCGCGGTGGTCGACTCGGCACCGCCGAGCTGCCAGTCCTCGAGGTCGTCGATCGTGCCCTGGTACGGCTCGCGCTGCTTCTTGCGGTAGGTGTTGATATACGTGTTCGTCAGGATGCGGTACAGCCACGCCTTGAGGTTGGTGCCCTGCGTGAAGGTCTTCCACGAGGCGAACGCCTTGACGAAGGTCTCCTGCACGAGATCCGCCGCGTCGGCGGGATTGCGGGTCATGCGCATGGCCGCGGCGTAAAGCTGGTCCATGAAGGGCAGCGCCTGCTCTTCGAACTGCGCGCGGGGGTCCTGATCGCGGTCCGCCTCGGCAGCCTGGTCGGTCGAGTCGCTCATCACGCGCCAGTCTACGGCGGCCTGTTCCAGGCTGCCTGGAACGCGTGCGTCGCGCTCGGCGAGGAGGGGCGCCTCACGATCGAGGCGCTCGAGGGTGGCGAACATCCGGCTCCGCTCAGTAGGTTGCTCCCGGCTCGTGCCCACCGGGTTCAGTAGGGTAGAACCCGATGACAGCCGACGCGTATTCCCCGCCCTCCGCGCCGATCGAGCGCGGTCACTGGCCCGCGCCCGTCGCGGACGGAGCACTGCACGCCACGGTGACTGTCCCCGGGTCGAAATCGCTGACGAACCGGGAGCTGATCCTGGCCGCGCTCGCGGACGCCCCGAGCCGCCTGATCGCGCCGCTGCACTCCGACGACTCCGCCCGCATGATCGACGCGCTGCGCTCGCTCGGCGTCGGCATCGAGCTCGTCGAAGGCAACGGACTGTACGGCGACGACATCGAGGTGACGCCGGTGTGGCCGCTGCGCGGCAACACCGTCGTGGACTGCGGGCAGGCGGGCACCGTCATGCGGTTCGTGGCCGGCCTCGGCGGCTTCGCCCGCGGCGACGTCACCCTCACGGCGCACGAGAGCGCGCTGCACCGCCCGATGGGCGCCATGATCACGGCGCTGCGTGACGTCGGCGTCGACATCGACGACGGCGGCCACTGGGCGCTCCCCTTCATCATCCGCGGCCACGGCCACGTCCGCGGCGGCGAAGTGACGATCGACGCCAGCGCGTCGAGCCAGTTCGTCTCCGGTCTCCTGCTCGCCGCGCCGCGGTTCGACGTCGGGCTGCAACTGCGTCACGCCGGCGAGCGGCTGCCGAGCATCCCGCACATCGACATGACCGTCGAAGCCCTCGGGCACCGCGGCGTGCACGTCGAGCGCCCGGGCGTGGGCGAGTGGATCGTGCCGGCCGGTCCGATCCGCGGCAAGGACGTCGCGATCGAGCCCGACCTCTCGAATGCAGCGCCGTTCCTGGCTGCGGCCATGGTGGCCGGCGGTGCGGTGTCGGTCACCGGCTGGCCCGCGCACTCCACCCAGCCCGGTGCGATGCTCACCGAGATCCTGTCGCTCATGGGCGCCCGCGTGGTGCGCCGCGGCGGCGCGCTCACCGTGACCGCCGGAGCCGGCATCCAGGGGGTCGATCTCGATCTGTCGGCCGCCGGCGAGCTGACACCCACGATCTTCGCGCTCGCCGCCTTCGCGGACTCCCCCTCGACCCTGCACGGCATCGGTCACATCCGCGGCCACGAGACCGACCGCATCGCGGCGCTCGTCGCGGAGCTGCGCGGCCTCGGCGGCGAGGCCGAAGAGCTGCCCGACGGCATCCGCATCGTCCCCCGCCCGCTCCATGGCGGAACCTGGCACGCGCACCACGACCACCGCATGGCGACCACGGGCGCCCTGATCGGCCTGGCCGTGCCCGGGGTCGAGGTCGACGACATCGGCACGACCGCGAAGACCATGCCCGAGTTCCCGCAGATCTGGCAACGGATGCTCGACGGCGAGCACGCCGACGGCGGGGTCTCCGAGGAGACGATGCGCGCCTCGTGAGACGGCGCGTGGACACCTTCTCGGAGCGATCGGGATGACCAGCGTGAACCGATCCGGGATGACTCGATGAGCGGGATGACACCGTGAGCTGGCTCGACGACCTCGACGACGACGACGAGCCGGAGTTCGACGAGGCCGACGTACGCGTGCGGCCCAATCCGAAGGCCAACCGCCCCCGGACGAAACGCCGTCCGGCCCACAGCGACGCCGCGATCGCGCGCGTGCTCGGCGTCGACCGCGGCCGGTACACCGTGCTGGTCGACGAGGACCTGCCGACCGAGCGCACGGCGCTCGCCGCCCGGGCGCGCGAGCTGCGCAAGACGCCGATCGTGACGGGCGACCGCGCTCGCGTCGTCGGCGACGCGTCGGGCGACGACGGCACGCTGGGGCGCATCGTCGGCATCGAGGAGCGCACCTCGCTGCTCAGACGCAGCGCCGATGACACCGACCAGGTCGAGCGCGTCGTCGTCGCCAACGCCGACCAGATGCTCGTCGTGGTCGCCGCCGCGGACCCCGAGCCGCGCCCGCGGCTCGTCGACCGCTACCTCGTCGCGGCGCTGGATGCCGGCATCCGCCCTCTCCTCGTCGTCACCAAGACCGACCTTGCCGACCCGGCGGAGTTCCTCGCGCACTTCGAAGGCCTCGACCTCGACGTGTTCACGAGCGGACGGGAGGAGATGCCGCTCGAGCGCATCGGCGCGGCGCTCGTCGGCCACTCGACGGTGTTCGTCGGACACTCGGGTGTCGGCAAGTCGACGCTCGTCAACGCGCTCGTTCCCGATGCGAAGCGCGCCACCGGCCACGTCAACGTCGTGACCGGTCGCGGGCGGCACACCTCCAGCTCGACCGTGTCGCTGCGCTACCGCGGCGAGGGCGGCAACGGCTGGGTCATCGACACTCCTGGCGTGCGCTCGTTCGGCCTCGGCCACGTCGATCCCGCGAACATCCTGCGGGCCTTCACCGATCTCGACGCGATCGCCGAGGAGTGTCCCCGCGGGTGCACGCACCTCCCCGACGCGCCGGATTGCGCCATCGTCGAGGCCGTCGAGGAGGGCCGGCTGGGCCCTGGCGGCGCCGCCCGACTCGACTCACTGCAGCGACTGCTCGAGACGTTCGCCAAGAAGGGCCAGGAGCCCGGCGCCTAGAGTGGGACGGTGACCACGACACGCCTCGAACCCGGCTCCCTCGCCCCCGCCTTCACGCTCGTCGACCAGGACGAGCAGGCCGTGACGCTGAAGGACCTGCGGGGCGGGCGCGTGATCCTGTTCTTCTATCCGGCGGCGATGACGCCCGGCTGCACCAAGGAGGCGTGCGACTTCCGCGACAGCCTCGCTCCGCTGCAGGCGGCCGGCTACACGGTGCTGGGCATCTCTCCCGACGAGCCCGAGAAGCTCCGCCGGTTCCGGGAGCGCGACGGCCTGACATACGACCTGCTGAGCGACCCCGGCCACAAGGTGCTCGAGAAGTACGCCGCATGGGGCGAGAAGATGAACTACGGCAAGACCTTCATGGGCGTCATCCGCTCCACCTTCGTCATCGACGAGAAGGGCCGCCTCACGCACGCGCTGTACAACGTGCGCGCCACCGGTCACGTCGCGCGCGTGCGGACGCTGCTGGGGGCCTAAGTGTGATGTCCAGGGACGTTGTTGCGTGAATCGCGTGTGATCTGCTGACGGGCGAAGGCCTCCCGTTGCGAGAGTGGA
>NZ_JBDGJU010000023.1:0-68395 GCF_057656735.1 Microbacterium sp. Soil_C_42 | reverse complement strand
CTCACGATCGCGGCGCGGCTGGCCCCGACCGACGGACGCCTGCGCGTCGCCGGCCATCTGCTCCCCGAGCGCGGGGCCTGGGTGCGTGCGCACGTCGGGCTCGCGCTCCTCGCCGACGCCGACGACCGCGTGCGGGCGCTGCGCCGCGCCCTCGCAGGGAAGGCGAGCCTCGTCGTGATCGAAGGCGTCGACGCGCTCGATCACGCGGAGCGCGACCAGGCCGCCGCGCTGCTGCGCGACGCCGCCGCGGCGCTCGCGGCAGGCGACGAGCGTCTGACGCTCGTCGTGACCGGCCGCACCGAGAGCGCAGCTCTCGCCCTCCTCGCGGACGCGCACCGCCCCGACGTGACCTCGATCACGCTGCGCTCCGCCACCGCTCAGACCACCCCCACCGCAGAGGTGAACGCATGACCCCGAACTGGATCACCACGGCCGTCGAGCGTGCGCGCTCGACCCGGCCCGTCACGTGGCTGACGCTGATCGGCGTGCTGCTGCTGCCCGTCGTCATCGGCGGCATCCTGGTGGCCGCGCTGTACAACCCCGTGGAGCGGCTCGACAACCTGACCGCCGCCGTCGTGAACGAGGACGAGCCGGTCACCGTCGACGGCCAGCTGGTGCCGCTCGGCCGCCAGCTCACCGCCGGGCTCGTCGAGGGCTCGGACGAGCTCGACAGCAACCTCACCTGGACGCTGTCGAACGCGGATGACGCGGCCGCAGGTCTCGCCGACGGCACGTACGCCGCCGTCATCACGATCCCCGAGAACTTCACGGCCGCCGCGCTGTCGACCCGCCCCGGTGAGACGCCCGAGCAGGCGACGATCGAGGTGACGACGCCGCCCGACAGCCTCATCGTGGACGACGCCATCACGGCGCAGGTCGCCTCCGCCGCCGCCTCGACCATGGGCACGCAGCTGTCGACCGTGTACCTCGAGAACGTCTTCCTCGGGTTCACGACGCTGGGCGACCAGCTCGGCACCGCCGCCGACGGTGCGCAGCAGCTCGCCGACGGCGCGACCCAGGCCGCCGACGGCGCGGCGCAGCTGCCCGACGGCATCTCGCAGATCGCCGACGGCAACGAGCAGCTGGCGAGCGGCGCCTCGCAGCTCGCGAGCGGCGCCGGCCAGATCGCCGGCGGCGCGACGTCGCTGCAGTCGGGGCTGACGACGATCGCGGGCAAGACGCGCGAAGCGTCTGCGGGGGCGCAGCAGATCGCCGACGGTGTGAACGCCGGCGCGACCGCGCTCGAGCAGACCGGGCTCGTCCCCGACGGACTCACGCAGGCCGCGAACGGCGCGTCCGCAGCGACCGGTGCGGCGGCGGCGGAAGCGAAGTCGAACTTCGAGGCTCTGCAGAAGCTCGCGGCATCGTGCGCGCAGCCTGGGGACTTCTGCACGCAGCTCGGAGCAGCCGTGGCATCGGCAGGGAAGACCTCGGCGATCCTCAACGGCACTGATCCGAAGACCAATCCCGGTGCGGCGAGCCTGACGCAGCTCACGGCAGGCGGACTGGCCCAGCTGAACACCGATGGCACAGCGGAACTCGTCGCCCAGTTCCGCACCATCGGCACCGGCGTCGGCACGCTCGCGGGCGGCCTCACCCAGCTCGCCGGCGGCATCGACCAGTCGGCGGCGGGCGCGGGGCAGCTGGCGACCGGCGTGGCCGGCATCCAGAGCGGCGCGGACGGCCTCTCCGACGGCGCATCGCAGCTCGCGTCCGGCGCGACCCAGGCCGCCGACGGCGCGACAAGCCTCGCCGACGGTGTGGCGCAGCTCGCCGACGGCACCGGAGAGCTCGCGAGCGGGCTGGCCACCGCATCCGATTCCCTCCCGTCGTACACCGACGACCAGGCCACCGACCTCGCCACCGTGGTGGCGGACCCCGTGGAAGCGGAGGGCGTGGGCACGTCGCTGTTCGGAGCCTCCGCGATCCCGCTGCTCGCGACGCTCGCGCTGTGGTTCGGCGGACTCGGCACGTTCGTCGCGCTGCAGGCGGTGTCGCGCCGCGCGCTCACGTCGCGCCAGCCCTCGGCGCTGCTCGCGCTGCGCTCGTTCGCCCCGGCGGCGGCGCTCGGCGCCGTGCAGGGCATGCTGGTGGCCGGCGTCGTGCAGCTCGCCGCGTCGTACGCGTGGGCGGACTGGTGGCTGTTCGCCCTGGTCTCGGTCGTCGCGGGCATCGCCTTCGCCGCGGTGAACCAGGCGCTCATCGCCGTGTTCGGCGGCGCCGGGCGCTGGATCGCCGCACTGATCGGCGTGTTCGCCGTCGCGACCGGCGTCGTCTCGACGGTGCCCGGTGTGCTCTCGAGCGTCGCGGCGCTGCTGCCCACCGGGCCCGCCTACAACGGGATGCTCGCTGCCCTGACCTCGGCGTCGGGACTCGGCGCCGCGATCGCCGGCCTCGTCGTATGGACGCTGCTCGCCCTCGGCGCGACGATCCTCGCGGTCGCGCGCCGGCGCAGCACCTCGGCGCGCGCGCTGCTCAAGGCGGCGCCCGCCACCGCCTGACCCCGCTCGTTCTCGGAGCCCCGGCCGCCTCCCGGCCGGGGCTCCGCCATGTCTTCTCGGGTTCGGGGCGCGGAAGCGACGTTCGGGGCGCGCCGCGCGCGCCCCGAACGTACGCGACGCGCCCCAAACCCCGAGGCATCATCGGGGGCGGGCGGCAGCTCGTCCGATCGGCGGCCGAACAGTGGCCGATCGGCCGATTGCCGGCGGGACCGCGGCGCGACAGGATCGCAGCATGAACGCCGAATCGCCCCCGACTGCGGCGCGCCGCGATCCGGCCCGGATCCCGCCGCGCTGGTTCATCCGCACCGCATGGGTCGTCCACCGGGCGCTGTACCGGGTGACCCGCGGACGCATGGGGCTGCGGCATCCGTCCCCCACGGTCTACGGGATGATGCGCCTGCACACGATCGGACGCCGGTCGGGCGCGCCCCGCGTCGCCATCCTGGGTTACTTCGAAGACGGCCCGGATCTCGTCACTCTCGCGATGAACGGCTGGGGCGACCCGCCGCCGGCGTGGTGGCTGAACCTCCAGGCGCGGCCCGCAGCATTCGTCGATCTTCCCGACGGCACGCGCGAGGTGCTCGCCCACGAGGCGACCGGCGCGGAGCGCGAACGACTGTGGGCGGTGTGGCGCACCGTCGAGGGCGACGCGGATCTCGACGCCTTTGCGGCGCTGCGCAGCCGCGAGACGCCGGTCGTGGTGCTCGCCCCCGCACTGACGTCCATGTCCGGCGGGGTCGGGTCCCTCGGGGGAGAGTGAGACCCGACCCGCCGGCGCCGGCGACGGTCACCCGTCGTCGGTCTTGATCGTGACCAGCCCCTGCGCGTCCGCGAGGTTGGCGCCGGGCGCCGGCTGCAGAGTCACGATGAATGCTTCGTCCGGTTCCTTCGCGGCGTCGCCGCGGACCGTGAAGGTGATGGTGGCGGTGGTGGCGCCGGCGGCGAACGTCACGACGCCGGAGGTGGCGCCGGTCACATCGACGCCCCACGTGACACCGTTCGCGATGAGGGTGTCGACGCTCCACCCGATCGACAGCGCCGAGCCCGCCTGGTCGCGGGTGACCGTGAGCGTCACGGTCTTGGTGGTGCCGGCCGCACCCTCGCTGACCGTCGCGTCCGAGATCCGCACGGCCTGCGCCGTGGGCGGGGACCCCGTGTACGCGTCCTCGTCGGTGCGCAGGCGATAGTCGGCAGCGGATGCTGTGACCCCGGCCCCGAACGCGAACAGACCCTGTCGGCCGTCGGCGAGCGGCGAGTTGTACGAGAACGAGGCGAGCACCTGGCCCCCGAGCGTGACGGTGACCACCGTCGCCTTGAGGACGATGTCGAGCACGTAGTCGGTGCCGCCGGCGAGTGCCCGGGCGATGGCGAGGTCGATGGTGCGGACGCCCTTCGCCACATGTCCGATCACCACGCGCTGGCCGGCGACGTCGATCCCGACGAACTTGTAGTCCTTCGCGGAGTACCAGTCGAAGAGGATGCCGGTGATCCCCGCCGCCCGCAGGGTCGCGGTGAGCTGCACGTAGCTGGTCGCGTCGAACTGCGGCACGCTGCTGTAGCCCGTGCCGACGGGGACGCCGATGAGCGACGTCGCGGTGCCCGCAGCATCCGTCGCCCCCTGCAGTCGCCCGCCGACCGTCGTCCAGGTGCCGGTCACGTCCTGCCTCGCCGAAGGCCCGCCGCCCTCGAAGAACTCGGTGCGGTCGATCGTGATCTCGGGCGAGATGACGGTGAGGGCGATGTTGTCGAAGAGACCCTTCGCCTGGTTCGACCCGAAGCCGGTGAGGCCGCGGTTGAGGGCGACCTGCTGGCCGCCGATGATGCGCGGCGCGAAGGTGTGGCTGAAGGCGTTCTTGCCGTCCGCAGTGACCGTGACGACCAGGCCGTTGATCACGACGTTGAGGTTGTAGAACGTGTTGGCCTTCACGCCGCCGGGCACGCTCCCCTGCGCCCGGACCCACCAGCCGGTGGCCGTGCGCTCACCGATCACCATCTTGTTGGTCGACTGGTCGATGCCGGCGAACTTGAAGTCGGTGGGGCTGAAGTAGTCGAAGATGATGTACGCGTTGGCCTTCCAGCCCCCGGTCGGCTTGTCCATCGAGATGCGCGCCGAGACCTCGTAGTAGACGGTCTGGTAGGCGTCGGAGTACCAGACGGCGACCGCGTCGCCCTGCGAGCTCGCCGCCGTGACGGTGAGCACCCCCTGGGTGATCGTGAAGGTGCCGGAGTCGGTGAGGAAGCCCTGCAGCGTGCCGTCGTTGAAGTCCGCGCCGCGCACGCTGTCGCGCTTGCCGCCGGGGATGTTCCCCGCCTGCGGGTCGGTCGGGCCGCCCGTCTGCGTCTGCCAGTAGCCGTGGTCCTCCTGGCGGATGAGCCCCAGCTCGCCGAACGGCTCGCCGTTGCGCACGGGGTCGCTGCCCTCGTCGCTCCAGCGCGTCGGGTCGGCGCCCTGGCTGCGGCTGAGCGCGTACAGGAACTCGGGCAGGGCGGGGTTGTTCTGGCGGCTGACGGTGGCCATGCCGAACGGGGCGAAGGGCACGAGGTAGCTGTTGAACTCGCCGACCCAGTCGATGAGACGGTCACCGGCGGTGTTGCCGATCAGGATGTCGAGACCGGCACCGCCGTACGCGCGATCCTGGAAGCTCGAGTTGACGCCGTCGGCGATGTCGTTCAGCCATGTGTCGCCGTACTGCTGGCACGTGCCGTTGTTCGCCATGACGAGGCATCCGTTGTGCAGATCGTCGTCAGCCTGGTGCAGGTCGTTGCCCCAGCCGCCCCACAGCGTGTCTTGACCGGTGCCGCCGACGAGCCAGTCGTTGCCGAGATCGCCGAAGATCGCGTCGTCGCCGTCGGAGGCCTGGTCGTACTTCCACGCGAGGCAGTTGCCCTGGTTGTCGACCGACACGCAGGTCTTCACGAGGATGTCGCCGAACTTGTCTTCGTTGTTGAGGAAGAAGTGGTTCGGGAACAGGGCCCGGTCGGAGCTGCCGGTGCACGTGTGCCCGCTCGGCGACCACGAGGTGCAGCCCCAGGTCTGTCCGGCGCCGTTGAACAGGATCGCGCGGCGCGGGTCGTATTCGTCGTAGAGGAGGAACTCGCCCAGACGCATCTCGTTGTGGTTGTTGGCGTGCCACGGGTTGGTGTCGGCGCCGAAGTGCAGCACGTCGCCGGGGTTCCACGGGTGGGCGAAGTCGATGTACTCGAGTCCGGCGAGAGAGCCGTCGGAGGTGAAGTGCTGTGCGAATCCGGATGCCGCGGCGACGGGGCCGTTCGTGCCGCCGGTGGCACGCAGGTCGTCGGGGTCGGTGCCGATCGCCTCGGCGCCCGAGATCGCGTCGTCGCCCGCGCCGCCGTGGATCCAGTCGGAGCCCCAGCCGCCGAAGATGATGTCGTCGGAGTTGTTGGCGTCGTAGAGCGGCGAGTTCGCCACGTGCTGGTTGCCGGCGTTCACATCGGGACCGAGGTTGTAGATCGTGAGGTCGGCGGCCTTGTTGAGCGCGCCGGCGAGGTTGATCGTCGCGGTCTGGCCCTGACCCGGCGTGTAGATGAACTCGTTCAGCACGTTGCCGTTGGAGTATTTGGTGTCGGGGTCGGTCGCCAGCAGCGCCGTGATGCCGAACAGGCGCTCGCTGTAGCAGGCGGTCGGAGCACCGGGCACGGCGGAGTTGCCGTTACACGCGGCGCCCGTGAGCGTGACCCCCGTGGAGCCGTTGCGGCTGGTGAAGATGCGGCCGTCGTCGCCGAGGATGCCGTCCTGACCGGTGCCGCCGGAGATCCAGTCGTTGCCCCAGCCGCCGATGAGGTCGTCGCTCTGGGCGTCACCGTAGATGATGTCGTGGTCGGCGCCGCCGTAGACGGTGTCGTCGCCGGTCTCTCCGTGCACCTCGTCGCGGCCGCCGGTCTGCCACGGCGTGCCGCCGGAGGATGTGTTGCGCCAGGCGCCGACGTCGGTGTTCAGGACGTTCGAGCACGTCGGCTGCGTCGGCGAGCCGTTGGTGCAGTCGCTGCCGAGGCCGAGGCCGAAGTTCTCGGGCCGGAAGTCGGGCCCGCCGAGCGTGTAGTCCAGGAGCGTGACGCCGCGGACCACGAGGCGCTGCGCACCGGTGTTCTGGTCGTACCGGGACTTCACGTAGTTGTCGGGCGCCTGGGCGGCGGTGGTCTGCCCGGTGCCGATGCCGGCGATGCCGTCCTGACCGTTGATGCCGACGATGCGGATGATGCGGCCGTTGTCGCCGACGATGGTGTCGGCGTCGCGCGCGTCCATGTCGGCCGGCACCGTGCCACCGGCGAGGGTGCCGCCTGTCGACGGCGTGCTGGCGTTCGTGCCGCCCGACGTCTCGTCGTTGATGCCGATGCGCCCGCCTGCCCCGCCGAACAGGATGTCGGCGCCGCGGTCGTGGCCCGGCTGGTAGTCGAGCGCCGGGTTCTGCAGGCCGTCGGGACGCAGATCGGCCGTGATGAGGCTGAAGAAGTCGCTCGAGCCACCGACGATGTCGTCCTGGCCGAGGCCGCCGAAGACGACGTCGTTGCCGGCGTTGCCCTCGATGTAGTCCTCGCCATCCGTCGCCGCCTCGAACGACGGCACGACCACGAGAACGCCCGTGTAGTCGCAGAGGATCGCCACGCCCGCGCCGGGGTCGTTGTCGTAGCAGCCGAGGGGGGTGCGCGAGGCGCCCACGTGGGAGGCCGAGGTCGCCGCATCGGCCACACCGTTGACGACGGACGGGTGGTCGTCGATCCAGCGGCGGAAGGCCCCCTCGATGCCGCCGTCGCCCTGCAGGACGTCGTCGCCGAGCTGCCCGAACAGGATGTCGTGGGCCGCGCCGCCCGCGAGGTAGTCGTTCCCCCACGTCGCGGCCCACTTGTCACCCCGGTCCGACGCCACGTCGTGGAACAGGTTCGTCACGTCGTACTCCGCCCACCACGGCGCCCCGTCGGGGTCGCGGTACGGGCGCGGCGTGCCGTCGACGAGCAGCACGCCCGAGTTGTTCTCGGTCGGAGTCGGCGCACCGTTGCAGAGGTTCGAGGCGTCCGTGATGTCGCTGCGGCTGTAGAGGAGCGTGCCGCACAGCGACTGGAACCGCGGGCTCGTCCAGTTGCCCGGCGTGCGGTCGAACCACACGGCGTCGCCGAACAGGATGTCGTCGGACTGATCGCCGTCGATCATGTCGTTGCCGGCGCCGCCGACGAGCACGTCGCGGCCGAGGCCGCCGAAGACGATGTCGTCCGCGCCCTTGTCGAGGTTGACGCTGCGGATCCGCAGGATCGAGGCGAGCGCCGTCGTCTGGATCTTCTGCAGCCGCGGGTCGGGCTCGTTCGGGTCGGCCACGTTCTGGTCGATCGCGCCGTGGTCGCCGAAGACGATGTCGTCGTACGCCCACTCGGGCTGCCCATTGGCGTTCACCGCGAACGACCCGAGGCCGAGGCCCGGCGCGCCGTCGCCGTAGATGAGGTCGTACCCGGCGACGAGCAGGTCGTCGACGACGCCGATGACGCCACCCACGATCGGCGTGAGGGTCGTGCCGTTCGGGATGAAGCCCGCACCGGTCACCGTGGGCCGCGGGCTGCGGTTGATCGTCGCGATGTCGAGCGCACGCGTCAGCACGTCGACGTTGACGCCCGAGTCGCCGTAGATGTGGTCGACGCCCCGGAGGCCGCGGATCTCGTCGTCGCCCGAGCCGCCGGCGAGGTGGTCGCCGGCCTGGCTGCCGATGATGAGGTCGTCGCCCAGTCCGCCGTAGGCCGTGAAGCCCACGGTCGGCAGATTCGCCGGGAGGAGGTCGGCGAACAGACCGGACGCGTCGATGATGTCGTTGCCGCTGTAGTCGTAGGGGTTCGCGAGTCCGAACACCCACTCGTCGTCCTCGTTCTCGCCGTCGGGGATGTGGGTGAACGGGTCGAACGGCTTGGGACCGAACTCCATGCCCAGGTTGTCGCCCGGCGTGCCCGAGTACCAGACGCCGTCCTGCGACGTGTCGCCGTAGACCACGAGCGGCGAGCCGGGGCCGGCCGTGTGCGTCGCGTCGCAGCGCACCGGATCGTCGACGAGGCCGTCCGGCTGCGCGGCGATCTTGAAGAGCAGGCTGTCCACCGCTCGGTTGCAGACGGTGATGACGTCGCCGCCGATCATGACGCCGTTCGACGCGCGGAACTCGTCCCACGCGGTGAGAGTCAGGGTGACGGCATCCCAGATCGCCACGCCCGCCGCGTTCAGGTGCATGCTCGGCGCCCACGCGACGTTCGCGAACTCCACGACGCTGTCGTTCGCACCCGAGAACTTCGAGATGGTGAACGGACCCGCGAAGCCACTGATGCGCACCTGCATGCCGACCTTGAAGCCCGCCGCGCTCCAGCTCGCGCCGTCGGTGCGCGTCAGGCTCGACGTCCTCACCTGCACCGGCGTTGTGACCTCGATCTTCACCGGCTGCGCGACGCGGACATCGGTCGCGAGTCCGCTGCCGAGCGGCAGCGTCACGGGCGTGGTGGGGGCGATGTTCGGCCCGCCCAGGATCATGATCGATCCCTTGCCGCAGCCGGGGAACGGGTCGCCGTACGGGCACTGGGCGAACGGCAGATCGAGGAAGCCGAGGATCATCCGCGTGAAGTTCTCGCCAACGAGCTGCACGTGCTGGGAGGCGTGCAGGTACGGGTCGCCCGCGTAGTACCCGCTGCCGGGCAGCAGGCCGTTGAACGCCCAATTGAGTCCGTCGAGTCGCGTGAGGACGAGTGCCGCACCCGGGAACGCGGAGGCCTGAGCTGGCGTCGGGGCGGTGCGCGTCATCTCGAACACCGTCTGGATCGGCGTGTTGCCGCCGCCGTGCACCGCCGTGAGGCCGCCGTGCGGTCCGGGGACGAAGACGCTCTGCGAGGTGGGCGCCGCGATCGACGGGAGCACGTCGCCGCGGTCGAGCGTCAGCGTCGTGGCCGTCACCGCGACCAGGCGCCACTGGCCCGCGATGTTCGCGATCCGCACCAGCTGGCCGACGACGAAGCCGTCCGCGATCCAGCTGCCGCTCGCACGGGTGACCGTGCCGCCGGCGGGGCCTCCGACCACGGTCACCGGGACCGTGATCGTCACCGGGACATCCTGCGCGACGACGGTCGGGGCGTTGACGCCGGAGCCCGACGTGCCCGGCGTCGGAGCGCCGCCGCTCACGAGCTGCAGGTACATCACTGTGTTGTCGGTGGTGTCGCTCGGGTCGGAGTCGGCGAAGCCGACGACCTTGAACACGCGCCCGGGCTGGTTGCTGATCGTCACCGGCTGCCCGATCAGGAAGCCCTGCGCCTTCCAGTCGAACGGCGACGGTCGTGTGAGCTGGAGCGCACCGGCCGGCGGCGCCGTGAATCCGGGGTACGACTGCGCGGCGGCGAGGGTGATCTGCCCCTTCAGCTTCACCGGGTCGTCGGGCTGGAGCGTGCCCTGGATGTCGAGGCGGTCGTTGCCGGAGCCGAGGAAGAGGTTGAGCACCTCGATCGAGCTGCGGCCGGCCGACGTCTCGTACTCGCCGTCGACGAACGACACCGAGCCGAAGCTGATGCCTCCGGGGAAGATCTGCGGCTCCCCGAACGTCTCGTTCTGCGATCCGCCGTAGGCCGCTCCGAAGTCGAGGTCCTTCGCCATGCCGAGGCCGCGGAGGGTCGTCGAGGTGATGACGCCCCAGTTGTGCGCCACGCTGCCGTCGCCGTAGATGTTGAGGACGTCGATCTGCTTGGATTCGGGCGCCTGGGTGGCGATCGCGAACAGCGGGCCGTCCTGCTCGCCCGGCAGCTTCAGCCCGAGCTCGAGCGAGCGGTCGGCGCCCGTCACACCGCCTTCGACCGCGAGCGGGCCGCGCAGCCGCGTGAGCAGGTGCTGCGACGCCGGGAAGTTCTTGACGCCCTGGCGCACGATCGGCTGGTAATAGCCGAGGTCGGCCTCGAGCTCGACCTTCTGGTCGAGGTACCAGTCGGCGGCGGTGAAGGTCGCCTGCGCGGCGATCCTCACGACGCTGAACGCCGAGCCCGACAGCGCTGAGAAGTCGTCGTACGAGTCGGGGCGGAACTCGAGCTGCTGGTCGTGCGCGAGGTTGGTGCCGCGGATGTTCTGGATCTTGGCACGGACGCAGTCGCCGTCCCCGTCGCACACGAGCACCCACTGGCCCTCGAGGAATCCGTCGGCGAGCCAGCCGCCGCCGGCGCGCGTCAGCCGGAAGTGCGTGAGCAGGTCATCGCCGACCGCCGTGGCGAGCGCCGCCGAGCCGTCCCAGATCCCTCGCCGGGTCAGGACGTTGATCGACGTGCCGGTCGCCGCGCCGCTGCAGCCGACGAGCGGCGTCGACACCGTGAAGGACTTGCCGTCGACCGAGATCGACTGCACGGTGTAGATGCCCGTGCACGCCGCGAACCGCAGACGCTGGCCGACGGCGAGGCCGTCGTCCCAGAAGCTGCCGGTGTCGCTGCCGTTCGCCCGCGTGATCGCCGATCCGGCGAACGAGAGGTTGCCCAGGAACACCCGCGACGGGATGTCGCCGCCGATCTCCACATAGTCGTCCGGCGTGACCGCGACCCCGTTGATCGAGACCACGTCAACGAGACCGTCGGGCGTGATGACGACGTGCACGTCGCCGGTCGGGGTCGTCGTCAGGCGGATGTAGTAGCCGTCGCGGAGGCCCGGCACCGAGCACGCCGCGTCGCCGCACTTGACGACGACGGTGTCGGTGCCGGTCGGGATCGTGACGACCTGCGCCGTCTCGTCGTCGTAGACGAGCACGTCGGTGCGCTGCTGACCCGACCGCAGGTTCGGGAAGGTGTATGCCGGGGTCGCGAACTCCTGACCCCAGAAGATGATGGCCGTGGTGGGATCGCCGGGCTCGGGGTTGCTGCGTGCCTGCAGCGTGAGCCGCACCGGGGTGTTCCAGTTCGTGCTGTCGAAGGTCAGCAGGTAGTACGTGCCGAACGCCTCGCCGGTGACCTTGGTCCAGCGCGAGCCGAGTGCGGGGTCGAGGATCTGCAGGATGCGCTGGGAGTCGGCATCCATCGTGATCTTGACGGTGATGGTGAGCGCGCCCGGGTCCTTCGCGAGCTGGACCAGGATCTCGTCGGTGCGCTGCGTGGTGCCGCTGCCCTCGATCACGACGCCCCGGTCGTCGAGGACGCAGTTCTGCGCGTTCGCGGCGCAGGCGATCTCCCCCGGCGTGTTCGGCGCGGTGGTGGGGTTCTCGGTCGACGGCTCGACGTGCGTGACGTAGACACCCGGGGTGTCGTTGTCGTACACGCGGACGTTCACCTGACGCACCGCCGCACCGTGGAACTCGGCATCCGCGACCTTGTCGGCGGCGATGACCGAGTGCTGCACCACCACGGTGCGGTCGCCCTCCGAGCGGAGGTCGTCGTAGGCGCGGATGTAGAGGCGCTGCGGAGTGTTCCAGTTCCCGGGCGTGAACGTCAGCACCACGGCGCGTCCGGCCTCGTCGACGACGACGCCGTTCCGTACGTAGTGGCGCTGGAAGTCGCCGATGCCGTTGCACTGGTCGCCGTACGGGAAGGTGTCGACGCAGAGCCAGATCGTGTCGGCGACGCCATCGGTGAGCCCGAAGCCCGTCGGGTTGTCGAAGGTGTCGCGCGCCTCTTCATCGGGCGAGAGCGCGGCCGAGACCGTCACGAAGATGTTCGCGGTGGGGGCATGGCTGAGCTCGACGGTGTAGTGGTTGATCTCCCTGATGGGCCCGGTCGTCGTGCCCTCGCGCACACTCGTCGACGTGCCCTGCTCCTTGATCACGACGACGCCGGTCTCGGGGGTCGCGAGGTTGTAGGGCACACCGTCGACCACGATGCCGTCGTAGCGGGGGTCGTCCGAGAGGACGATGTGGTCGACCGCCCCCGAGATGCCCTCGAGCTCGCGGGTCACGATGTCGGCCGTGACGTCGCCCGCGACCGAGATCTGGTCGGAGCCCAGGCCGCCGATGACGCGGTAGGCGACGCCGTACGCGGTGGACAGGACGAAGAACTGGTCGTCGCCCTCGAGCCCGTCGACCTCGAGGATCTCGATCGTCGTGTACTTGACGTTGAGCCCGGCGCCGTAGATCGCCTTGTCGGTGATGACGAAGTCGTCGGCGAACTCGGTGCCGAGGACGACGAGCTTGTCGAAGCCGGTGCCGCCGTCGACGTTGACCGGCGCGTTGACGTCGTACTGGACCTCGTCCTCGCCGCCGCCGGCGCGGATGTCGAGCGGACGGTTCGTCGAGAAGCCGAGCCCGATCACCGGCACGGCGACGCCGTTGGCGTCCAGCGGGATCACGTCGTCCTGCCACATCGTGTGGTCGAGATCGACGTTGCTGCCCGGCGCGTGGTGGTACGTGATGTGCGCGTCGGCGTTGTTGCAGACGTCGTCGCCGTTGTTGTCGTAGCGGATGTAGCCGCCCGCGAGCACGCACTGCCCGTCGTCGGCGCCGTCCGCCGCATCCAGCGGGAAGACGCCGCCCGCCGGCCGGTAGTCCACGTCGCTGAGGCCGCAGCCGGCGATGTTGTCGGCGTCGGTGTCGCACACCGCGGCAATCGCGAAGGCCCGGACGATGAACAGGTCGTTGTCGTCGTCGCCGTTGAGCTGGATCTCGGCCTGGTTCGAGTAGACGATGAAGCGGTCGTTGCCGGTGCCTCCGGTGGCCAGCAGCGGGGCGTGCGCACCGGGGCTCAGCCAGCCGCGGGTCGTGGGGACGAGCGCCGGGAACGTGTCGGCGGGGAGCAGGGCGCCGCCCTCGGGCGCGGCCTCGCCGTCGCGCTGCGTGCCGAAGATCTGGCCGATCTGGAACGCGTCGTTGCCGGCGCCGCCGTCGAGCGTCATCGTGGCCTGCGTGTCGTCGACGTAGAACGCGTCGTTGCCGCCCAGGCCGAAGACCGTGATGCGGCCGTTGAGCGCACGGTCGTAGTTGATGCGCTGCACGAGCGCGCTGGGCTCGTTGCCCTGCGTGCGGTCGCGGTAGAGGCCGATGCCGCCGTCGGCGTTGCCGTTGCCGGCGAGCAGGGCGATGAACGCGGGGTGATCGGCGGTCTCGGTCGGCGTCGCGCACGTCGCCGGGACGCCCGCGTTGAGGGCGAACGGCGACTCGTTGTCGATGCAGGTCAGTGCCCGCAGCAGCCAGATGTCGTCGGCAGCGCCGCTTGCCCCGTTGTACGCCACGGCCGCGTTGTCGTAGCCGTAGATGCCGAGCTCGTCGACGCCCTGGTTCGCAAGACCCGTGTCGAGGACGTTGATGACGTAGTTGCGGATGTTGCCGTGGCTGCCGTTGGTGTAGATCGAGTAGTGGTCGGTCTCGCCCTGGCCGTCGAGGGTGAGCGTGTGCCCTGCGCCCGTGCCGGACTGCAGGCCCGTCGGGCTCGTCACGACGTCCATCGACTGCAGGTACCAGACCGTGAACTCGTCCTCGCCGTCGGCGGTGGTCGACGTGAGGGTGGCGTTGCCGTGCACGATGGTCTTCGCGCCGAAGAAGATGTAGCCGGCGTCGCCCCACTGCTCTTTGTTCAGCGCCGCATCGGTGGTCTGCGCGAGGTCGAGACCCGACCGGTCGCCGAGCTGGAAGACATCGACGTCGCTGCCGCCCCACACGTTCGTCAGGCGGTCGCCGACGGGGTTGGCGGTGGACGGCGAGCAGGTTCCGACGGGATAGCCGTAGGTGCCGCCCGCCCCGACGAAGCAGTCGGCGATGATCCGACCGCGCAGGATCATCGTGGTGCCGTGCTCGGGGTCGGGAACCGCCAGCGTGCCGCCGGTGTCGGCGTTGCCGACGTCCCCGCGGATGTCGATGGCCCGGTCGGCGAGGATCTGCGTGAACGGGTGGAGGGTCACGTCGTCGCCGACCCGCAGCTCGACGCCGCCCGCCTCGGCGAAGACCGTGCCGTTGGGGATCACGCGCGGGTGGTCGGGGTTGTTGCCCGGAACCGTGCTGTCGTCCTCGGCGAAGTTCGCGGTGCCGTTGCGGATGAGGAACAGGTCCTCGTCGAGCTGCGCGCTCTCCCGGACGGTGATGCGGATGTCGCCGCCGGTCGCGTGGGCGAAGAGGAGGCGGAGGTAGGCATCGGTCTCGGTGAGCCAGATTCCGGCGGATGCCTCGAGCGCGACGTCGTCGGCGACCGCGACGAGTCCGGCATCCGAGGTGCCGTTCGCGTTGTCGGCGCAGTTCTCGTTGTCGCACGCGAACGGCGAGCCGACGAGCGAGTCGATCTCGAGGTCGTTCGCGGCGACGCCGATCGAGCCACCGTGCGCGTCGATGTCGATCGTCTGGCCGATCACGTCGGCAGCGGCGTCGTCGAGGGTGTCGAGGATGCTGCCGCTGCGCGTCCGCAGCGACACGTTGCCGGTGGCGAGCGAGTCGTCACCCGCGGTGTGCACGATGCCGATCTGCAGGTGGCCGGCGACCTGGTCGATGTAGATGCCCTGCGTCTTGTCGTCGTCGGCCGCCGTGTCGAAGGCGTCGAGGTGCCCGGTGGGTCCGCCGACCGCGTCGACCTGGATCTCGAGGAAGTTGCCGGCCAGACCGATGCCGCCCGAGCCCGACACGCTCCCCGGCTGGCCGAGGCCGTTGTCGCCGGCGACGAGGGTGATGTTGCGACCGGTGACGTCGACGCCGGTCGGCGTGCCCGCCGCGCAGTCGAGGTCGTAGGCGTCGACGCAGGTGCGGTCGTCGTCGGTGTCGATGATGCCGGCGTCGAGCTCCGCATCCAGGATCCGCGCCGGCGAGCGGAGCGTGACATCGGCGGCGATCGTGGCCGTGGTGCACGCCTTCGGCGTCGCGCCCGTGCACAGGCCGGTGGCGTGGATGTGGCCGACGCGCAGGTCGCCCTTCGCGCTCTGCTCGACCACGGTGATGTTCCCGTTGGTCAGCACGTCGATCTTGCCTGAGCCGTCGGTGACGCCGTGCACCGCGCCGGTCTCGTCGTCGGTCCACGTCGCGTCCCCGTCGGTGTAGGCGAGGATGGTGACCTCGGTCGCCGGCGACGGGTGGAAGATCGCGATGCTGTGGCCCGCGCGGATGTCGCTGAAGGTGACGTTCGTGCGGATCGGGTCGAGGTCGGTGCCGAGACCGACGAGCACGACGGTGCCGCCCACGACAACAGGTGCATCCACGCCGCCCGCGCACGACGGGCCGTCGGGCCGGAAGAAGCACGTTGTCTGCACGCTCTCGATCGGGCTGCCGGAGCCGTATGGGGCGGGCTTGTCGTTCGGGTCGTAGATGTCGACGCGGATGTCGGCGACATCGAGCGGGTCGATGCCCTCGGCCGCGTCTCGGAGGATGACGACGGCGTCGTAGCCGGCCTTGATCGGGCCGAGGACGGGGGCGATCGGGCTGGTGCTCGCGGTGAGTGACGAGCGGCGGAGTGTCGTGACGTCGAGGTAGAGGCTCTGCCCGGCCTCGGCGTCGAGGAAGACGGGCTTGAGGACGGCCGGGACGCCGATCTCTCCGGTGTGGAAGATCTGGACCAGGACCAGGGCGATCGGGTTCGGGATCGTGCCGATCGAGCCCTGCTCGGCGTCGAGGGTGACGCGGTTGCTCGTGATGACTTCGTCGCCGGCGTCGATGCCGCGAAGGATGGAGCCCCGGTGGTTCGTGATCCGGGTCGAGCCGAGGTTGTTGCGGATGTCTCCGTCGTAGGTGACGTCGAAGCCGGTCGTCTTCGTGGCGCGCAGGCTCTCGATGACGATATCGGTCGCGGGGAAAATGTGCTGGAGGTGCCAGAACCACTGCGTCGCCGGGGGCGCGTGCGGACCGTTGTCGACCGACACGCTGATGATGGCGGACGGCACGACGTCGAGGTCGGCGTTGAGCACGTCGATCGAGACGCTGTCGGGGTCGGCCGTGCCCTTGATGAAGATGGCCTTGTCGGAGCTGTTGCGGATGAGCACCGAGTTCCAGGTCTGCTGCATGTAGAACATGCCGGCCGTGCCGTGGATGAGTCCGCTGCAGTCGCCGTCGCAGCTGCCGCCGGCGTCGTTGGCCTCGAAGAGCGCAGCCGGCTTCTCGTCGTACAGGATCGGGTCGATCCAGATCGTGTCGCCGGAGATCGTGTCGCCGATGCCGAGGGGCGCTCCGAACTGCGTCGAGCGCACGACGACGTTGCCCGACTTGGCGATGATCTTGCCGGACGAGTCGACGATGAGCACGGGGTTCGGCTCCCCGAGCAGGAAGACGGTCGACTCCCACAGGATGTCGCGGCGGGGCTGGTAGTTCACGTCCGCGTCCGAGCCGCCCACGTCGAACAGGCCGCCGGAGCGGTGCGCGTAGGCGTACAGCCGGTCGAAGCTCGTCAGCGACGAGACGACGAGCTCGCTCGTGCGCACGATCGACTCGTCCACGCCGCGGATGAGCGAGTCGCCGAGGAAGGTCACGTGCGCCCGGGCATCCGTGTCGCCGCCGCCGCAGCCGCAGTTGGAGTTGGCGATCGCCTGCAGGTCGAGGTTCTTGTGCACGGCGCGCAGCCGGACCTCCTCGCCCTCCGACACCGACCCGTTCGCGATGGTCGTGGTGACGCTGTCGTTGACGTGGACATAGGCGCCGGCATCCGAATCCGCGCCCAGCGCATACGCGTCGGAGTCGGACCGCGCGAACCCGCGCGCGAGCTCGTCGTGCTCGACACGGGCGCCCGTGTCGCCGGCGAAGTCGACGCTCCAGCGCACGCCGCTGCCCGCCGAGTACTGCACCAGCGCACCCCGCACGCTCGCGGTGCCGGTGAGGGTGGTGGCGACGGATGCCGCGTGCTCGCGGCCGATGCCGACGCCCTGCTGGTCGTCGTCATTGGCGTCGGAGTTCGTTCCGAGACCGCCCGACCCGGAGGAGGCCCGGGCGTTGCCGAGGAAGGCCGCCGCCGCGTCGAGGAGGATCGTGCGGTTCGCGAAGAGGTCGCCGGCGACCTCGACATCGATGTCGTAGCCGATCTCGAGGTCGACGTCGGTGTCTGCGCCGGCGATGAGGCCGCCGGTGCGGTTGACGGCCTCGCCGTTCGCGCGGCTCTCGCCGAAGGCCGTGATCTGGATGTCGCCGCTCGCGAAGATCGAGGCGCCGTCGGCGACCTTCGTCTGCACGGTGTTGACGAGATCGGCGATGGCGTTCGATGCGCCGAATCCGAGGAAGCCGCCGCCCTTGCCCACCGAGCTCACGGCGACCTGCGCGTACGAGCGACCGTCGACGAGGACGCCCTTGCCGCGGAGCGTGCCGCCCTGCACCACGACCGACACGGTGGGCTTGACCGTCGCCTCCGAGTACACGTCGCTGAAGCGGAACAGGCCGCCGCCGACGCCGGTCGACGTGGCGCTCACGATGCCGTTCTCCGACGGGCCGACCTGGCTGCCCGGGCCGCCGACGCCGATCAGCACGTGCGGTGTGGCGGGGGGCAGTCCGCCGGCATCGAGGTCGATGTAGAGCCGCTGCGTGCCCGCCGCGCCGCTGGTCACCGCGATGCCCTGGTCGATCAGGTAGTGGGTGCCGAGCTTGTCGATGAGACCGCCGACGACGTTGCCCGCGGCATCCAGCAGCCGAATGTGCGTGCCGTCGACGACGTCGATGAAGTACATGTTGCCTTCGACGAGGCCGATCGGCTCGTACCCGACGCGACGCAGCGAGTGGTTGGCGAGGATCGAGGGGAAGTAGTTCGGGTCGCTGATGTTCAGCACCGTCGACAGCGAGATGACCTGGATGACGCCGGCGCACGAGTTGCCCACGCCGCCGTCGCCGGGAGTCGTGTTGTACGTGCCGATGCCGGCGCGGCACGGGTTCAGCGCGAGGCGCAGCATATGAGGCCCGGCCGCCGAGACGCCGAACAGGCCGTCCGGGTCGCCGAGGTAGACGTAGTACGTCTGGCCGTGGTTCAGGCCCGTGATTGCGGGACCGTTCGTGACCGAGTACTTCACCGCGTCGCCGGTCGACCAGCCGTGGCTCGGCGCGTAGATGGTGTTCCACGAGCCGTCGCGCACGATCTGGCCGTCCCCGTTCGTGACCAGCTGTCCCGAGCTGTTCGTGTCGATGTCGATGAGCGTGTTCTTGAAGTCGACTGTCGCCGGTGCCGCGTAGACGACCGCGCGCCCGTCGAGTCCCCCCGAGTTCGCCACCGCGATCTCGGTGGGGCTGGTCACGGTCGTGAAGCTCACGACGACGTTGCCGTCGTCGTCGAGCTGGCTCGTGGACAGGCGGATACGGTTGTCGTCGATCGCGAAGATCCAGTACGACAGGCCGCAGACGAGACCCGCAGCGGGCAGCGTGCCCATGGCGCCCGAGCCGTTGCAGTCGTAGACCACCTTGTCGCCGGTGCGGAAGTTGTGGCCCTGCGGGAAGAAGATGCTGCCCGTCGCCACCTCGACGCTCACGTCCGCGCCGGTGTCGGGGTCGTTGAAGTCGAGCGCTTCGCCGAGGCGGATGGTCGTGTCGTTGACCTTGATCACGCCGTACGTGCGACCGTCGCCGAGTCCGCCGATCGCATTCGGGTTCGGAAGCGTCCCGTTGTCGATCTGCGGGATGCCGGTGGCCGGGGCGGAGTAGCTGACGTTGGCGCCCGTCTGCACCCCGTGCGGGAGCGCGAAGCAGATGGTGTCGGCGCCGTTGCAGTTGATCGCGAGGATCGTGCCGTCGGAGACGGTGCCGGGTGCGACGCCGTGCAGGCCCGTCAGCGACAGGAGTCCCCCGGCCTGCACGAACCCGCCCGTGACGAGGGCGTAGACCTTCGGTTCGGACGTGGACTCGGCCGTGAACCCGGCCTGGATGTCGATGAGGCCGCCGGAGGTCGCGTCGGCGTAGGAGTCGGCGTCGGCCAGCGACTGTGCGAGCACCGTCACGTCGCCGGAGGCCGTGACCTCGCCGCCGCCGATCGTGGCGCGCACCTCGGACTTCGTGGTCGCATCGGCGGAGGAGGCCGAGACCGCGAGAAGCCCGATGCTGAGGCTGTCGACGCTGGCCGTGGTCGAGTCCTGCCCGATGGCCCTGACCTCCATCGAACCCGCTCCGGCGATACCCACGGTGCCGACGGCCGGATCGACTGTCGTCGTGCCGACATCACCGATCAGCTGCGCCTTCGTGACGGCGAAGCTGGAGGCGTTCGGGAACATCACCCCGATGCTCACGGCACCGATGCCCTTGCCGCCGGCGATCGCGGTGGCGTCGTTGTCGGCGTGGGCGTCGAGGAGCAGCTTGCCGGTGAGACCCGAGATCTCGGCAGCGTCCCCGACGACGGCCGACGTCACCGTCGATGCCGTGATCGTCGCCTTGCCCTCGGCACCCGAGACCCCGATGATGCCCGTCGACAGCACCTTGGCCGTCGCGGTGGCCTCGTTGTCGGCGTCCGCCTCGACGGTGAGGTCGTGACCCGAGGTGACGGTGCCGCTCCAGTCCGCCCCGGTCTGCGCACCGATCTCGGCGACGGGCGCCGACACGGCGACACCACCGAGGAAGCCGCCCGTGATGACGTTCGAGAACGCCGTGGCGCGGTTCGTGGACGTCGCGGTGAAGTCGTAGTCCGCGCCGCTCGCACCGAGCGAGCCCGCACCACGGGCGAACGTCTCGCCGCTCACATGCGCGTAGGCCGCGCCGATCGCCAGGCTCACCAGCGCGATGGCCGCGGTCAGCACGCGTGCTTCGGCTGTGCTGCCGGCGGTCGCGCGCACTCGAACCGCCGTCGCCCCGGTGACGGCGCCGTTCATGGTCGCGGCGACCTCGTTGTCGACCTCGGCGATCGCGATCATGGCCTTGAGGTCGATGAGTCCGCCCGAGATCGCGTCGACGACCGCTTTCGCGAAGCTGCCGTCGCCGTGGGTCTTCGCGGTCACCGCGATGATGCCGGTGGAGTTCAGCGTGCCACTGGCCACGGTCGCACGCACCCACGCGCCGGACGTGACCTCGACGCTCGCCCACGCGCCGGCGAGTCCGATGAGGGCGATCCCGCCCATGAAGGTGTCGGACGTGGCCCGGTTCTCGGCATCCGCCTCGACGGTGATGCCCGACGCGTTCGTGATGCTTCCGGCGACCTCGGCGAGGGTGTGACCCGACAGCACCGCGAACACGACCTGGATCTGGACGCTGACGCCTCCGCCACCGCCCGCGGGCGCCGTCACGCTCGCCTCGTTGTCGGCGGTCGCGCGGACCGTCACCTGCCCGGTCGTCGTGGTGTTCCCGCGCAGCGCCGATTCGAGGTGTCGCGAGGAGTTCGCGCGCGCCACCGTCACGCCGAGCGCGAAGGCGCCGACTGTGACGTTCAGCGTCGTGACGCCGACCGTCCGGGTGCCGTCGGCCGTGACCGAGACGCCGCCCGCGCCGATCGTGCCGACGGGCGCCGCCGATGCGCGCGCCGTGCCGCCCAGTTCGACGAAGGTGAGCACGCCGCCGATGCCGACCGCGCCGCCCGCCAGCGAGATGCCGAGTGCCGTCACCGTCACGTTGTCGGTGACCTTCGCCTCGTACTTTCCGACCACGCCGCCTGCCCCGACCGCCACGGTGCCGTTCTCGAGGGCCGTCGCCGGGTCGTAGCCGCTCACCGCGCGGTTGTCGCCGTCGACGCTGACGTACGCGATGGCGAACCCGACGGCTCCTGCACCGACTGCGACACCGATCGAGTAGACCTCGAGCGAGCGGTTCGCGACGGACTCGAGCAGCACCCGGCCTCCGGCCCGGCGCAGCTGAGCCCCGGAGTCGATGTGTGCGAATTGCCGGCTGGTGTCCTTGATGACGGTCACCTGACCGCCGATGCCGACGAAGCCACCGCCTGCGGCGAGGCCGAAGCCGAGTCCGTGCTCGGTCATGACCGCGCGCACGCTGATCTCGTCGGACCCTCCGGCGCCCGCCGTGATCTGGGCGTTCCGGCCGACGGATGCCTCGGTGTTGCTGCGGATGTTCAGCACCAGCACCGATCCGCCGCCGCCGACGAAGCCGCCGCCGATCGCACCCGCGATGCCGAGGATCTCGAGGTCGTCGATCGCCCACACGCGCACCGACCGGCCCGCGCTGATGATGCCGTCGATGGATGCCGTCGTCCCGCCGGCCGGCGGGATCGCGAGGGCGTCGGCGGTGAGTCCCGTGGTCGGAGCGGCACCCGCGATGCCCGACGAGGCGCCTGCCATGGCGGCGTCGACGCGCGAGTTCGTCTTCTCCTCGCCGTCGATCATGACCCACTCCGACGGCTTGGCCTCGGGCGAGGCGCCCACGGTCGTGGAGTTCCCGGTGGGGCGGTACTTGTGCCCGTTGAAGGTCACGTACGAGCTCGCGTCGTCCTTGTCGTACGAGACCGCGTTGCTCCACGCGGTGAAGGTCCGCGTGCTGGTGGTGCCGTTGAGCGCGTCCTTGTAGCCGCCGTCGCCCTTGGCGATGGAGTCGGCTTCGTCGGTGTTGTCCTTCGCGGTGGGCGCAGCATCCGTCTCGCCCTCCCACTCGCCGCTGGTGCCGGGGGTGTCGTTCGCGTGGTCGATCGTCGCCGCCCAGCGCTTGCCGCCGTGGGTGACGACGTCGCCCTTGAGGTAGAACAGGTCGGCGTCGTTCGCGACCGTCGAGCTGTAGTCGCCCCGGAACCGGCCGCCGTCGGCCTGGTGGTAGGTGCCCGACTGCTGCACGCCGATCGCCCAGATCGACAGCGAGATCGCGAGGCCCACGGCGCCGCCCGCGATGCTCACCGCGATCGAGCTGACGTCCTTCACCGACAGCGCGAAGACCTCGACGTCGTCGTTCGCCTGCACCGTGGCGCCGGTGCCGATCGCCGCCTGCACGCTGGTGTCGGCGATGCCGATGTCGATGCCGCCCGCCACGCCGACGAATCCGCCCGCCGCGCCGCCGGCGATCGTCAGGGACTTGAAGCGGTCGACCGCCGACACGTTCACCGACTGCGCGGCGGAGGCTCCGGCGAGCGTGTTCACGAGGCTGCCGGCCGCGATGAAGGCCTTGGTGGTGACGCGGAGCAGCGTGACGGCGATGCCGCCCGCGACGCCGACGAACCCGCCGCCGATCGCCGGCACGAGCCCGAAGACATCCTCCGAGCTGGACGCCTGGATGGCGACGCCGTGGAACGGGGTGCCGACGCCGTAGCGGTCGAAGCGGTCGCCCGTGATCGTGCCCGCGTACACATCGGGGAGCCCTGCGCCCGTGGCCGCGGCATCCACCACCGATCCTGCGCCGAGAGAGGCCTGCGTGTCCTTCGTGAGCAGCGCGATGCCGACAGCTGCTCCGACACCGACCACTCCGCCCGCGATGGCGGCGGTGATGAGGATCGCCTTCGTGTCGTCGCTCGCGAGGACGAGCACGTTGTTGCCGGCGCGCAGCGTCGCTCCGCCGGAGGTGCAGGTCGCGGCGTCGCCCGCGGGCGTGCCCGTGCAGGCGTACGTCTTGGTGTTGAGGATCGAGACGGCGACCGTGGCCGCGACGCCCACCGTGCCGCCGCCGGCGCCGACCACGACCGAGACGACGGCGTCCTTCGCCCGCGCGGTCACGGCGATGTCCCCGCGCGCCCGGACGATCGCACCGCTGCCGACGTGGGCCCGGGTGTTGAGGTTGACGACGCGGACGCCGACGGGGATGGCCACCGCGGCGCTGCCCGCGATCGACAGCGCCCCGGCGATGCCCAGGTGGTAGAACTGGCTCGCCGCCGCGACGAGCACGCTCTGCGCGGTGCTCGATCCGGCCGTCGCCGCACTGCAGTCTGCGTTGCAGTTGACGCGCGCGCTGTCGCCGATCCATGCGTACGTGTGGACGTTGTCGACGTTCACCGCACCGGCGAGGTTGACCGCCGCGGTGCCGGCGACTCCGGCCGAGATGCCGACGACGGCGATGTCGTCGCTGCTGCTCGCGGTGACCGCGACGCCGCGGAAGGTGTCGGTCGACAGCTCGACGACCCGCGGCCCGTAGGCGCTCGCGTCGCCGCCGGGGGTGACGCCGCTCTTCACGATGCTGTGCCCGCGACCCGTCGTGTTCACGGTGCCGAGTCCGGTGAGGATCACGCCGCCCTTGTCTTCGGGCTTGTTCCGCAGCTTCAGCTGGTTCGCGGCGAGACCGCTCGTCTCGGCGTAGTACGTTCCGCCGTCGACGAGGCCCGAGATCGGGAGGCCGCCGCCGGAGCTGTAGACGACGGTGTCGCCGTCGCTGAAGCCGTGATCGTACGGGAGGGTGATGAGCCCGCCCGCGCCGATCGCGCCGGCCTTCAGCGGGTTGAAGCGGAGCGAGTCGTCCTTGCGGACGCCGGCCTGGTCGGTCGGTATGAGGCGGTGGCTCTCGCCGGTGCCGCCCGAGACGCCGATCGCGGCGTCCTGCAGGTTCTGCTGGTGGTGCAGCTTGACGCGGAACGCGTCGACGACCTCGACGTAGTACACCTGCTGCGCAGTGACCTCGTCGCCGGGGGTGTCGTCGAGCCCCGCGATGTTCGCACCGTAGCCCGAGTCGTAGATGACCTCGTCGCCGTTGTGGAAGCCGTGCGCGAAGCCGAGGTTGATGACCCCGCCGCCCTCGAGGGCGACCGACGGGTCGAAACGCGTGTCCTGCGTCGTGACGGTGTACCCGCCCGTGACGACGTCGAGCGCCGAGCCGTTCCCGAGGCCGATCACGCGGGAGAACGCCCCGATGAACGACCGCGTGCTCTTGGTGACGACGGGAACGGCGACCGCGGCGCCGACCGCCGCGGTGCCGCCGCCCGAGATGTTGCCCGCGATGACGTTGAGACGGAGGCGATCGGATGCTGCGACCCGGACGCTCCCCGACACCTCGAGGTCTGCGCGGTCGGAGGCCGACGTGCCGTCCTGCACGTACGCGCGGGTCGTGATGTTGATGACGGAGACACCGGCGTTGACGTTGACCGCCGCGGTGCCGCCGAAGCCGCCTCCGACCGAGATCGAGTCGATCCCCTCGGTCGAGATGGCGTCGACCGTGAGGTTGCCGGAGCCCCGGACCACGGCATCCTTCCCGATCCAGGCCTCGGTTGTCTTGTTCAGCACCTCGACGTCGACGCCCGCGCCCACGCCGGCGGTGCCGCCGTAGGTGAGCTGCCCCGCGAGCGACAGGATCGTCGTGTCGTCCTGCGCCTTCACTGCCACGTTCGTCGTGGGCTGGCTCACGCTGCCGAGCAGGCTCGCCTTCGTCACGTCCGTCGTCGTGTTGACGACGACGGAGCCCGCGACGCCCGCCGTGCCGCCGCCTGAGCCGCCGACTGCGAGAAGCAGCAGATCCGCGGACTGGGTGGCCGAGACCGTGAGTCCCGCGCCGCCCGCCTGGACGTCGGCGCCCGCGCCCACTTCCGCCTCCACGGTGCTGCCGCGGACTACGACGACGGCTGATGCTCCGACGCCCGCGGAGCCGCCGCCGACCGCGAGGTTGCCCGCCGCGACGTCGGCCTCCATCTCGCGGCTCGCGGCCACGGTCACAGCGCCCGTCGCGTGGACGGTGCTGTTCGCGCCGATGTGGGCACGTACCTTCGGGTCGGAGCCCCCCTGGTCGAAGACGAAGACGATGACCGCGCCGGTCACGGCGACGGAATTGAGGCTCACGCCGCCGGCGATCGCGAGGAGGAACCAGTCCTCCGTGCCCTTCGCCTCGACGGTGACCGAGCCGCCGGCGTCGACATCGGCGGAGGACCCGATCCACGCCCGCACGTTGGAGTTGGCGACCACGACGACGACCGTGATGCCGACGCTCGCCGAGCTCTGGCTGAGTGCCAGGGTGCCGCCGACGTCGACGACGTCGAGCGAGTCCTCGGCGTGCACCGTCACCGACTGGCCGGCGCCGCCCGCGATCGTCTGGTTCACCTGCGCGCCGTCGCCGATCCAGGCGCGGGTGTCGATGTCGAAGATGTCGACGATGAACGCGCCGGTGACGGCCGCGCCGTCGTTGCTCGCACCGCCGGCGATCGCGACCGACGACAGTTTCAGCCAGTCGATCTTGCCGGCGAGCGGCTTCGGCACCTCAGGGACCAGCGGCTCGACCGCGGTGGTGGCCGACACGGATGTCGCGCCCGCGGCGTTCGTCGTCGTGACGGAGCCGGCCGCGGTGCCCGACTCGATCGCCGCGGTCGTGGTGATCTCGAAGTAGTTGACCGAGAACGCCCCGCCGATGGCCGCACCGCTGTCGGTGGAGAGCGCGCCCGCGATCGCGAGGTTCTGGAACCCGAAGCGCTGGCCGGCGAAGACGGTGATCGCGCCGTTCGCCGCCTGGAGGGTCGCACCCGCGCCCACCTTCGCCTCGGTCGTGAGCAGCAGGATCTGCACCGCCGCGCTGCCGGCGAACGACGTGCTCTGGCCGCCTCCGGCGGCGAAGGCCCAGGCGACGAAATCGTCGCGCGACGGCGCGTTCGACACCAGCGGGGTCGAGGCGCGGACGATCACGCCGCCGTTGCCGCTGACCGTGGCGTCGGTGCCGATCTCGGCGCGCGTCGTGATGTCCTGCACGTTCAGGCTGATGGCGGCGCCCACTCGCGTGCCGCTGGACTGCAGGTCGATAGCCGATCCCATCGCGAGCGCCCGCGCGTTCGCGGCGAGGAGGCTCTGCACCGTGACCGCGCCGCTCAGCGCCGTCACGGTCACGTTCGCGGCGATGCGCGCCGTGCTCGTCGCCACCACCCAGTTCACCGCGACCGCCGCGCCGACCTGCGTCGACCCGCTGCCGGTGCCGGACTGGCTCGAGGACTGGCCGTTCGCGCCGGACGCGCCGTTCGAGCCGTTCGTGCCCCCGTTGGAGGTCGGCATCGAGTTCGTGTCGCTCTTGGTGCCCTGCGTGTTCGGGTTCGAGCCGCCGACGGCGTCCTTCGACTCGTCGTCGCCCGACTTGCCCCCGCTTTCGGCGCCCTTCGCGCTCGCGACGGCCTTCGCTTCGGACCGCACCTCCGACACCGCTTCGACGGTGACCGCGGTCCCCTGCACGTTCCGGGCGATCTCGGCGAGCGTGTCCCATCCGACGACCGCGTTGACGACGACGGTGGCTCCGACCGCGGTGCTCTTGCCCGCCGCATCCGCGTTGGCCTCCGTCGCGATCCACGTCACGTGCGTTGCCCGCACGACGACCGCGCCGGTCTGCACCGTCGCGGCGCCGCCGGCGATGCGCGCGGTCACGTGGTCGTCCACGCTGATCACGAGGGCGACCACGGGCGTGACCGCCGTATCGCCCGCGGTGCCGCCCTCGGCCTTGGTCGCGAGGTCGCGGAACCCGGCGGCCGAGACGGTGAGTGCGCCGCCCCCGCTGAAGCCGCCCGAGATGCGGGCGGTCACGTCGCTGCCGTCGATGACCTGCAGCGCGAACGAGGCGCCGACGCCCGTCGCCGAACCCACCTTCGCCTTGCTGGTGGCGGTGGCCGCGTCGCGCTCGTTGCTCTGGGCGCGGATGACGGATGCCCCGGACGAGAGCGTGACCACGGCTCCGGCCGGCACCAGCGCTTCGATGGTGCTGCTCAGGACGTTGATGGCGAGGGCGCCGGCGACGCCGACGCTCGTGGACTTGCTCGCTCCGGCGCGCGCGGTCGACACGATCTCGTGCTCGAACAGCCGGAACAGCTGGTCGGCGGCGGGGCTCGTCGGCACGGCGTCGCCGTCGCCGACGGTGACGCCGTTCTGCTTCACCCAGGCGTGGCTGCCGTTGCGCTTGTAGAAGCCCACCGTGTTCGCGCCGTCGGCCTTCGTGAGCTCGAACCAGGTGTCTTCGGCGATCTGGTCGGTCGGCAGCTGCGACTTCTCGACCACGGTGTTCTTCGTGACGAACACCCATGCGCCGCCCTCGCCCTTCCAGACGCTGCCGGCCGGGTGGCCGTCCTTCTCGGCGTCGAGGACATACCAGTTGCCGTTGACGACCGAGGCGGGCAGCGTGTCGACGGTGCCGGTGAGGCTGACGTCGGTCTCCATGCTCCAGCTGCCGCCGGAGTACTTGTACAGCCCGTCGTCGCCGCCCGACACGTCGTCGCCGTCGGCGTTCGTCTTGACGAAGATCAGATCGCCCTCGCTCGGGCCGGGCAGCTGCTCGCCGGATTCGACGGTCTCCCAGCGCTTCGCGACGTCGTTCCAGCGGCGCACGACGTCGTCGGTGTCGCCGTCGAGCATCTCGGCGATCACGGTGAGCCCCGTCGCCGTGATCGCCGATGCCCCCGTCGTGGCACGGACCGTGATGTCGACGGCCTGCACGGCGACGCCGGCCCCGACACCCACGGAGCCCTTCGTCGCCGTGTCGCCGCGTGCATCGGCGAGCGAGTCGGTGTCGCCGCGGGCGATGAGCGACACCGCTCCGCCCGCCGCGACGGCGATGCCGTCGGCGAACCGCGCCGTCACCGTTCCCGAGACGACGGCGATGGCGATCGCGCCGGCGATCGACACCGAGTTGCCGCTCGAGGAGCCGCTGGAGTTCTGACCGGTCGCCGCCTTCGGCGTCTGCGTCGTGGAGGTGCTGCCGCCGCCGTTGGCGGACTTCGTGGACTTCGCGTTGCCGAGGTTGTCGTCGGCCTTCTCGTTGACGTCCTTGCCGCCGGAGTCCTTGCCCTCCGACGGCTTGGCGCCCTGGGCCGCGGCCTTCGCGGTGGTCTTGGCGTCGATGCGCTGGGTCGCGGTGAACGAGACCGCGCCGGTGGTGGTGAGGCTGCGGTCGCTGCCCGAGGTGGACGAGACGTCGTCGAGGATGGCGAGGGCGAGCGAGATGCCGATGCCGGCGGTGCTGCCGGCGACCGTCGAGCCCTTCGCCGTGGTGTCGGCGGTGACGGTCTGGGTGGCGGAGGCGGTGATGCTCGACGCGCTGAGCGGAGCGGAGCCCTTGCCGACCGAGGCGCTGGTGCGGATGACCGCGAGGAGGATGGCGACCGAGGGGGTCACGCTGACCGTGGCGGAGGCTGCGCCGGCCTCGCCTTCGGTGGTGAGCACGACATCGTGCGTGGCGGTGATGCTGACGGCGCCTGCTCCTGTGAGGGGAGGGCCGCGGGTCGGGTCGGCGGCCTGGCTGATGCCCGCGTACACCAGGTGCGTCGGCAGGTTCAGGGCGACGGCGGCCCCGATGCCGACGGTGCCGTCCCCGGACTGCGTGGCCTTCGCGGAGGCCTTGTCGTTCGACTTCGACCCGGCGCTGATCGACACCGCGCCGCCGCCCGTGATGACGACGCCCGGGATCTGCCCGGGCCCCGGGAAGGGCGAGTTCGAGCCGTCGGCGTCGAGGACCGCGCGGGTGCTCTCGTTGACGATGTTGAGGGCGAAGGCCGCGGCCACGCCGAGCGTGCCGTCGGTGTGCGAGGCACCCGCTTCGGCGACCGCCAGCGTGGTGTGGGTTCCCGCGTCCTTCATCTGAGCCGTGATCGTGAGACCCGACGCCTGCACGCCCGCGCCGACGCCCACGCCGGCTTCGGTGGTGATCGTGACCTTGTTGACCGCGACCGCGGCGCCGATGCCGACGGTCGACGAGTTCGTCGCCGTGCCCTTGGCCGAGGCCGAGGCATCGGTGTCGGCCCGAGCCACGAAGCTGAGAGTGCCGCCGGTGGAGACAGACGCGCCCGGCAGCAGCATGGCGCGCGCCACCGAGGTGACGAGATTGAACGCGATCGCGGCGGCGACGCTCACGCTGGTGCCGTCCTCGTTCTTCGCCTGCGGCGTGGTCGAGCCGCCGCCCGCGCCACCGCTGGTGCGGCCCGCGGCGTTGCCGAGCTTCGCGTCGGACTTCGTGTTGACGTTGTCGCTGCCGGCGTTGCCGCCGCCCTGGTTCTCGGCGGGCGCGCCGGTGGCGCTCGCCTCGGCGGCCGTGGCCGTCGTGGACGTGCCGTCAGCGGTGAGACCGACGTCGCCGGTCGCGGTGACGGCACGGGCGACGGATGCCTCGACCTCGTGATCTGCGGACGTCAGAGCGAACGAGATGGTCATGGCCAGCGACGATCCTGCGCCCGCGTTCGTCGCGCCGGTGGCGCTCGTCGTCGCCTTGGCGGTCTGGGTGGCGGTGGCGGCCAGCGATCCGAGCGTGAGAGCCGGCCCCGCGAGGACTCCGGCGAACGTGCGGACGTTGTGGATCGCGATGCTCGCGACGCCGGTGAGGGTCGCACTGGTGCCGCCGTCCGATCCGCCGACGGTCGCCGTGGTGGCGTCGTCTGCGCCGGTCGCCGTCATCGTCAGGACGCCGATGCCGGAGGGTGAGGCACCTGCGCCGATCGCCGCGACGATGTCGTCGCGGATGAGACTCAGCGCGACGGAGGCCCCGGCTCCGACGGCGCTGCCGTTGTCTCCCCCGAGCTCCTGCTTGGCCGTCGCCTTGGCCGTGCTCTTGTGCGCGCCGCGCGCCGTGATGCTCACTGCCCGGTCGGCGAACGAGCCGGCACCGTCGATCGTGGCCGAGGTCAGCGCGTCGATCTTGGCGAGGGCGAAGGATCCTGCCACGGCGATCGAGCCGCCCGAGGTCTTCTTGCCCGAGACCGCGGTGGCGGTGAACGACGAGTCCCCGGCGTCGGGGCCCTCGGCGGCGATGGTGAGCCCGCCGGCAGCGTCGATCGCGCCGCCCTGGACGAAGGCCCGGGTCGAGAGGTCGGTGATCAGGAGGGCGATGCCGATCCCCACACCGTTGCCGCTCGCGCCGCCGCTGCCCGTCGTGGTGCCGCCGTCGCCGGTGACGGCGATGGTGTTCTTCCCCCGTGCCGTGACCTTCTGCGCGCCGGTCGTCGCGACCTTGGCGCCGACGATCCGGCCGGTGGTCTGCGAGGCGGTGAGCGCCATGCCGAAGGCGCCGGAGACGCCGATGCCTCCGTCGCTGGTGCTCGCCTGGCCGTTGCCGCGTCCGGCGCCGTTCGAGTTCTTGTTGTTCTGCGACGCGCCGCCGGGGCTGGCCTTCGCGGTGGCGGTGACGTCGGCCGTCTGCGACGCGAGGATCGTCAGGGACGCCGCCGTCGAGCCGGTCGCGTTGGTCGAGTCGATGGCGGCGTCGGTGGTCTGCGACAGGTGCGCGATCGCGACGCCCGCGCCGCTTCCCGCCTCGTGCGCGTCGCCGACGGCGTTGAGCGTGGCGCTGTTGGCAGCCTCGATCCCGAGCGCTCCCCCGACGATCATGCGCGCGTTCCCCGTGACCTTCCCGAGGGCGCTCGCCGTGACGCTCAGGATCGCGACAGCCGCGTCGAAGTCGCTCGACAGCGGGTCCTCGTCCTTCGACGGATCGGTCTGCGGCGTCGCGCCGACGTCCACTGTCGAGGTGGCCGAGATCGTCGCCGCGCCGTCGACGTCGACGACCGCGTCGCCGCCGACGGTGGCCGAGGCGTTCGAGGTGACGAACGCGGCGTCGCCGTAGTCCTTGATGAGGGTGACGGGCCCGACCGTGGCGGTGGCGGTGGCGGTGAAGTCCCCGGACGCCGTGATGGTCGCGCCGCCGCGCACGTCCACGATGGCGTCGGCGGCCGCGAGCACGAGATAGGCGGTGCCGGCGGTCGCGTCGGGCACGACGGTGGCCGTGGCCGTCAGCGTGATGCTGCCGGTGGCCGCCCCGCCGTCGCCCGTCGCGGTGAGCGACCCTCCGTCGACGATGACCGACGCGTCGGCATCGTGGTCGAGGCATTCCGTGAGACTGAAGTCGTCGAAGTCCGTGCAGTCGGGGACGTTCACCGGGATGCCGTCGGTGTTGCTCTCGGCCGCGGTGAGCGTGATGTCACCCGCGCTCAGCGAGCCGGTGACGGTGATCGTCTCGAACTCCGCGAGGAACGCGGCGAACACGAGGTTCAGCACGTCCGCGATGGTGAGCGAGTCACGTCCTCCGCCGCCCGTGATCTTCAGCACGGTGCCCGTGCCGATCGGCGCGGTGAACGTCGTGGTCTCGAAGGTGCCGTTGGCGCTGCGCAGCTGCAGCTGGCCCGCTGCCGGCCCCGCCTCGAGGACCGCATCGTCGTCCTTATCGTCGGCGAGGGCGAAGTCGACACCGGCGCCGGGGTCGTTGTCGGCGACGATCGGCTCGATGCCCGCGTACTCGACGCGGGCCGAACCGAACAGCATCACGCCGCTGGAGCCGTCCGACGGCTGCGAGGTGAAGCCGCCCGCGCCGCGGATGGCGAGCGTGTCGAATCCGGCAGCTCCGTCGAACCCGACTGTGATGGCGGGATCGGCACCGCCGAAGTCGATCGTGAAAGTGTCGTCGCCGGATGTGCCGGTGACGCGGATCACGGAGATCTCGGAGAGCGACCGGGTCACGCCCTCGAACGTCACGGTGCCGTCGCCGCGGAAGACCAGTGACGACGAGGTTCCCGACATCGTGATCACCCATGGGGCGGGCGCTGCAGGAGCCGCCGGAGCAGGCTCGGCCGGAACGGGCTCGACGGAAGCAGGCTCGGCCGGGGCCGCGGGCGCGGACGGGGCGGGAGCGGACGGTGCCGGCTCGACGACCTGTGGCTCGACGGGGGCCGGCGCAGGATCGACCGCCGGGGCGGGATCGGGCGCGGGGGCGGGATCGGGCGCGGGAGCAGGCGCCGGTTCCGGTGCGGGTGCGGGCTCGGCGGGTGCCGTCTCGGCGGGCACCGGCTCCGTCGGAGCGACGTCCGTCGCCTCGAAGGGCCGCACGTCGAGCGCGGCCGGTTGCCCGACCATCTCGCCGGACGCGGATGCCGCCTCCCCGCCGCTCACCGAGAGCTCCGGTGCCGCGGGTGCGGATGCCGGCGTCGGGGCGGAGTCGCGCGCGACGGTGACCGTCGCAGCCGCGGCGTTCGCGGGCGTGCCGAAGGGGATCGCAATGCTCACGGCGACGGCGATCGCCGTCGCATACGCGAGCATTCCGAACGCCACGCTCCGAGAGCGCTCCGTTCCCTCACCCCAAACCATGACGCGCCTGTCGCTCGATCGAACTGACAACAACGCGCCGGTGCACTCGTTCCGCTACGCGGCTCCCCCGAACCCCGGCGATGACACATGCATCAAACCCCTTGTCCGGTTCTCCGCAACTGCCCACCCGAGGGCAACGCGACGGCGGACCGAACAGCGGCAAAGCTAGACCCGCCCACCGAGTTCCGTCAAGGGTGTGTCGTGAATTCCTGTTCAGACGGCACATTCCGCCGACGGAATGTCATCGCGAAACAGCAGCTCAGTTCAGGCCGGAGTAGGCGTGAAGGCCCTTGAAGAACATGTTGACGATCGTGAAGTTGAAGATCACGGCGGTGAATCCGATGATCGACAGCCACGCCGAGCGTGATCCGCGCCAGCCGCGCGTGGCCCGCGCGTGGATGTAGCCGGCGTAGAGGACCCAGATCACGAAGGTCCAGACTTCCTTGGTGTCGAAGCCCCAGTAGCGGCCCCACGCGTCGTTGGCCCAGATGGATCCGGCGATGAGCGTGAAGGTCCAGAAGATGAAGCCGAGGATCGCGAAACGGTAGGCCAGCGACTCGAGCGCCTCGGCGCTGGGGAGGGTCTTGAGAAAGCCCGGGCCCGTCTTCGCGGTGCCGGATGCCGCCGCCTCGGCCTTCGCGAGAGCCGCGATCCTCGTCTCGCGGCGGGCCTGCATGAGCTGCAGCACCGAGAGGCCGAAGGCGAGGGCGAACAGCGCGGTCGCGAGCGAGGCGACGAAGACGTGGATGACGAGCCACACCGACTTCAGCGGGTCCATGAGGGGCACGATGTCGGTGTAGAACCAGATGGCCGTGCCGCCGAGCAGCACCACCACGAGGCCCGTGATGAAGGTGCCGAGGAACCGCAGGTCGTAGCGGAAAAGCACGCCGAGGTACACCGCGACGATGAGGAGCGTCCCGGTGAGGGCGAACTCGTACATGTTCGACCACGGCACGCGCCCCGCGGCGATGCCGCGGGTGACGTCGCCGCCGAGGTGGAAGAGGAAGCCGAGCACCGTCAGCGAGGTGCCGATGCGGGCCCAGACGAGCCGCGCGCGCTTTCCGACGGGGGCGTTGAGCGCCGCCTCGGACGCCGTCTCCTGCGCCCGCAGCTGCTCCACGATGCCGCCGCGCGAGCCTCCGCCGGCGCCGCCGGCGGCGACGAGTTCGCGCTCGCGCGCGGTCTTGGCCGCAGCATCCTTGGCGTCCACGGCGACCGCGCCGCGACGGGCCAGGTCGACCGCGTACGCGATGAACGCGAGGGCGTAGATCGCGATGGCCGTCCAGACCAGCAGCACCGAGACCGAGTCGAGCGTGAGGGGGGAGGCGTCGGGCATGGCTCTCAGTCTACGTCGGGGGTGGATTCGGGCTTCGTGGGACGTTCGCCCGCGGGAGCGGGCTCGGCGAGCGATGCGAGGTGGCGCTGGGCGAACTGCTCGACCGCGCCCTCGAGCGCAGGGTCCTCGCCGCGCGCGAGGCCGGCGTACTCGAGGTGCACGGTGTGGCCCTGACGCGTCGCCTTGACCCACATGCGCCGGCGCGGCACGAAGAGGGCGGCGAGCAGGCCGGCCGTCGCGAGCACGGCGAACACCAGCACCCACGTCGCCGCGGCATCGCGATGGATCGACAGCGACACGTACCGCTTGACCGAGTCCTGGAAGCCGGCCGCGTCCGGTGCCTCGTTCTCGAAGGTGATCGTGCCGAGGTCGTCCGGAAGGTCGACCGTGTCGCCGGGCTTGAGCTCGAGCGAGTCGGTGCCTGAATCGCCGCCGGCGAGCTGGGTCATCTCGCTCGGGTCGAGCGTGTACACCGACTTCGGCACACCGCCGTCGATGCCGAGGTCGCCGGCGTAGACCCAGAAGGTGAGCATCGGGTACTCGAGGTCGCCGTAGACCGAGGTGTAGGCGCCGTTCTTGAGCTCCTGTGCGGTGGGATAGAAGAAGCCCACCAGGCCCACCTGCTCACGCAGGCCGTCCGGCACCTTCACGACGCCCTGTGAGGTCATGTTGTTGTCCTGCGGCAGGAACGGCACCGACTCCGAGAAGACCACGTCGCCGTCGCCGTCTCGGATGGTGATGGTCGGTGCGTAGCCGTTGCCCATCAGGTACACCCTGTCGCCCGCGATCTCCAGCGGGTGGTTGACGCGCACCTCGCCCGTTTCGGCATCGGCGTCCGGGAACTGCGTCGACAGGTGCGCGACGAAGTCGCCGGCCTGCCCCGCGCCCTGCGCGCCGGGGGCGACGTAGGAGAGCGAGAACTCGTCGAGCGTGAGCGCGTAGGGCTGGAGGGCGTCCTCGTCGACGAACCGGCCGGGGTTGAACGACGTGTAGTCGAGCATCGTGTTGACCCAGGTGCGGCCCTCGATGATCACCGTCTGCCCGGTGTACGTGAACCCGCCGCCGACGCCGACCGCGAGCAGGACGCCCACCAGTGCAGCGTGGAAGACGAGGTTGCCGGTCTCCCGCAGGTATCCCCGCTCCGCCGACACCGACAGCGACGTCGCGCCGTCGTAGCGGGCGACACGGTACCCCGCCTTCTTCAGCTGCTGCTGGGCGGCCTCGACGGCGGTCGTCGCGGCGGCGGCGGCATCCGTGTCGTCCGGGTACTCGAGGATCTCGGAGCGGTGCGCGTCCAGCCGTGCCAGCCGCGCGGGTGTGCGCGGCGGCTGCGCGCGCATGGCCTTGTAGTGGTGCTTGGTGCGCGGGATGACGCAGCCGACGAGCGAGACGAACAGCAGGATGTAGATCGCCGAGAACCACGGCGACGTGTACACGTCGAACAGGCTCAGGTTGTCGAGCACCGGCGCGAGGTCGGGGTTGTCGACGAAGTACTGGCGCACGCCGTTGGGGTCGGCGCTGCGCTGCGGCACGAGCGAGCCGGGCACGGCGGCGATCGCGAGCAGCAGCAGCAGCACGAGCGCGGTGCGCATCGACGTGAGCTGGCGCCAGCCCCAGCGCAGCCACCCGACCACGCCCAGAGCGGGCTGGTTGACGTCGGATGCCGCGGAGTCCGCGTGGTCGGAGGGCCGGAGCGGGTCGGTCACGTCGTCGGTCACAGAACCTTCCGGAGCGTCAGAGCGGGGCCGGGACACTGGCGAACACCCCCTGGAGCTGGGCCATCACGGCGGTCCAGACGCCGGTCACCATGAGCAGGCCGAGCACGATGAGCACGGCGCCGCCGATGAGGTTGACGACGCGGATGTGGCGACGCAGGAACGACACCGAACGCGTCGCCCACCCGAATCCCAGGGTGAGGAGGAGGAACGGGATGCCGAGCCCCAGCGAGTACGCCACGCCCAGGAGCGCGGCGCGCGCGGCGGAGCCCGAGTCGAACGCCATCGTCAGGATCACGGCGAGGGTCGGGCCGATGCACGGCGCCCAGCCGATGCCGAGCGCGATGCCCAGCAGCGGTGCCCCGATGAGTCCGAGGTTGCCCCGCACCTGCGGCCGCGCGATGCGCTGCGCCATGCCGAACCACCCGATGAAGACGAGCCCCATCGCGATGATGACGACGCCGAGGATCCGGGTGATGAGGTCCTGGTACTCGAGCAGGAAACGGCCGAGGGTGCCGCCGAGCATCGCCATGCTGACGAAGACCACGGTGAACCCCGCGATGAACAGCAGCACGCCCAGCACCAGGCGCCCGCGCGCGGGCGCGTCATCACCCCCGCTCGTTGAACGAGCGAGGGACGAGCGAGACGAAACGCCCTGGGCGTCCGCGGAACGCGGGGGCGGAGCATCCGTCCCGACAGCAACGGGCGCCGGCCGCGGCGAGACCGCGCCGCCGATGAACCCGAGGTACCCCGGAACCAGCGGCAGCACGCAAGGCGACAGGAACGAGATGGCGCCGGCGAGGATCGCGATCGGGATGGCGATCAGCAGCGACCCGTCGGCGACCAGGGCGCCGAGGTTCACGACTCCTCCAAGGCGTCGCGCACGATGGTCTCGAGGATGGACGCCTCCTCGATCTGGCCGACCAGGCGCGCGGCGACGCGGCCCTGCTTGTCGAGCACGATCGTGACGGGCACGGCGTTGAGCGGGGTCTCCCCCGCGAAGGCGAGCTTGATCGAGCCGTCTTCGGTCGCCAGGGCGCTGGGGTACTCCACCCCGTACTTCTCGGCGAACGCCTGGGACGCCGCGGCGCCGTCGTACAGGTTCACCCCGAGGAATGCCACGCCCTGGTCCGCGAACTCCGCGTCGACCGCGGCCAGCTCGGGAGCCTCGACGCGGCACGGCGCGCAGCCGGCGTACCAGAAGTTCACGACGAGCACGTCGCCCTCATAGTCCGCGCTCGAGGTCGTGCCGCCCGTGTCGAGCACGCCCTCGAACTGCACGGGTTCGGTGCGATCGGCGGCCGGGATCTCGACGACGCGGAAGCCGTCGGCCGCGACGAAGCCCTTGTTGTCGCCCGAGCGGTACTGCTCGGCGAGGGGGTCGCTCGTGCACGCGGCGAGGCCGGCGATCAGCCCGACGACGAGGAGAGCGGATGCTGCGGCCCGCGCCTTCCGGAACCGCTCAGTCATACCGCCCCCACATCCACCGCACCGGCCGTCGACGCCGGCTCGGCGTAGGCGGTCTCGGTCCACGTGCCGTCGACCATCTCGAAACTCGTCACGCTCGACAGCGCGCAGCGCCGCGCGCGAGGGTCGTGCCGGAGCGGGAGCCCGGCGACCGCGAGGTGGGTGATCCAGATCGGGAGCTGATGCGACACGATGACGACGTCGCCGGAGTCCGCAGCATCCCATGCCGCGGTCATCGCCTTGTTCATGCGGCCCACGACGTCGGCGTACGGCTCGCCCCAGCTCGGCAGCGCGGGCTTGCGGAGGTGCCGCCAGTTCCAGGGATTGACGAGTGCCCGCGCCATGCGCTTGCCCTCGAAGACGTTGGTCGGCTCGATGACCCGCTCGTCGACGACGGGCTGGAGGCCGAAGATCTCGGTGAACGGCTCGGCCGACTCCTGCGTGCGCTGCAGGGGCGAGCTCACGAGCGTCGAGACCGGACGATCGAGCGACGCGATGTACTCGGCGGCCTGCCGGGCCATGTGACGGCCGTCGGCGCTCAGGCCGTATCCGGGGAGTCGCCCGTAGAGCACGCGGGCAGGGTTGTGGACCTCCCCGTGGCGCACGAGATGAAGGCGAGCGGCGGGCACCGGCCCAGTCTACGTGGGGCTCTTCTGTGGACCGGCTGAGCGTTCTCCCAGCTTCGGCGGGCTCCTCAGTCGAGCTCGGGCTCGGGACCGCGGGAGGTGCCGCGGGACTCGAGGAGTGCGCGGACCCGCACATAGAGGAACCAGGCGACCCCGATCACGGCGGCCGCGATGACGACGTACTGGAGGATGTCGGCATACCGCTCGACGATGTGCCACGACTCCCCGAGGAAGAAGCCCGAGAACACGAAGATCGAGTTCCACACCAGGCTTCCCGCCGCGGTGAGCAGCGTGAACCGCCACACCGGCATGCGGGTGATCCCCGCGGGGATGGAGATGAGGCTCCGGAAGATCGGGATCATGCGTCCGAAGAACACGGCCTTGCCGCCGTGGCGCCCGAACCACGCGACCGTGCGGTCGATGTCCTCCGGGTGCAGCAGCGGAACCTTGGCCGCGATCGCGCGCAGCCGCGCGATCCCGAGCCACGCGCCGATCCCGTAGAGGAGGAGGGCTCCGGCGACCGATCCGACGGTGGTCCACACCAGGGCCTCGACCAGCGAGAACGACCCGCGGCTGGCCGCGAGGCCGGCCATCGGCAGGATCACCTCGCTCGGCAGCGGGGGGAACAGGTTCTCCATCGCGATCGCGATGCCCGCTCCGGCGGGTCCGATCACGTCCATCAGGGAGACGGCCCAGTCCGCGAGGGCGGTGAGCCAGGAGCCGTCGGTCGTCGTCGCAGTCGTCATTCGTCGGATCCCGTCCGTCGGTGGCATTTTCGTGGCGGCGGCCGCGACCGTTCGGCGCGACGACGTCCACGCTACGGGGCGAGGATGAACGATTCCCGGGTGCAGACCCCCGGAAGCCGATGAATCTCGCGGGGTCGGATCGGGATCAGAGCGTCGAACCGGGAACCGCGGCCGAGGCGACCATGAACGCGGCGACGAGCGACAGCACGATCAGGGCGGCTCCCACGAGCGGCACCCAGAAGGCGAGGCGTCGCTTGACCATCAGCACGATCGCGACGATCACCGTCGCCACGAGCATCACCCACGGCAGGATCATGCCCATCAGCCACCCGAGGGTGATGAGATCGACGTTGCAGTCGCGGGCGCCGCACGAATCCGACGCCATCACGAGGAAGATCCCCATGAACGACGCCAGCGTCGCCAGGACCGCGTCGGCGACCAGCAGCACGATCGTGATCACGAGGTCGAGGACTTTCACCGGAGGCTTCGCCGGCGCCGCCCCCTCGGGGGACGGCCCGGAGGCGGGACCGCCCGGATAGGGAGGCGGAGCCGCCGCGGTCCCCGCCGGCGCGGGCTGGTCGGGTTCCGGCGTGGTCATGCCCGCATGGTAGCGGCGGGTGCGGATTTCGGCGAGAAGGCGAGCGCGGCGCGTCACCTAGACTTGTCGCTCGTGAGTGAACGCGTCCTCGTCAAGCAGCTTCAGGGTCTCCCCGACGGCCCGGTGTCCGTCTCCGGGTGGGTCGAGACCGTCCGCGATCAGAAGAAGGTGCAGTTCGTCATCCTCCGTGATGAGTCCGGCGCCGTGCAGCTGGTGAACCCGGCGACGCGCCCGGCAGAGGACGGCACGGAACAGGATGCTGCGGCTCTGGCCCTCACGGACCTCATCTCGAACCTCACCACGGGCACGTTCCTGACCGTGACCGGCGAGCTCAAGCACGACGAGCGCGTGAAGCTCGGCGGCGTCGAGATCAAGATCGGTGCGCTCGACATCGCGGCGGCGGCCCTTCCCGAGACGCCCATCGCGGCGGACTCGGGTCTGGACAAGCGCATGGACTGGCGCTTCCTCGACCTGCGCCAGCGCCGCAACAACCTCGTCTTCCGCGTGCAGACCACCCTCGAGCACGCCTTCCGCTCGTACTGGATCGAGCGTGACTACATCGAGGTGCACTCCCCCAAGCTCATGGCCTCGGCGTCCGAGTCCAACGCCGAGCTGTTCGAGGTGCCGTACTTCGAGGACAAGACCGCGTACCTCGCGCAGTCGCCGCAGTTCTTCAAGCAGATGGCGCAGGTCGCCGGCTTCGGCAAGATCTTCGAGATCGCTCCCGCCTTCCGCGCCGACCCCTCGTTCACGTCGCGCCACGCGACCGAGTTCACCTCGGTCGACGCCGAGATCAGCTGGATCGACTCCCACGAGGACGTCGCGCGCATGCAGGAGGAGCTCCTCCAGACCGCGTTCCAGGCCGTGAAGGACAAGCACGGCGCCGAGATCGAGGAGCTGTTCGGCCTCGAGGTGCAGGTGCCCGCGATCCCGTTCCCGCGCATCCCGCTCTCGGAGGCCCGCGAGATCGTGAAGAGCCGCGGTTACGAGATCCCCCGCACCGACGGCGACCTCGACCCCGAGGGCGAGCGCCAGATCTCGGCCTACGTCGAGGAGACCTACGGCCACCAGTTCGTCTTCATCACCGACTACCACCCTGAGATCCGCGCTTTTTACCACATGCGCGACGAGGAGACCGGGCTCACCAAGTCCTACGACCTCCTCTTCAAGGGCGTCGAGATCACGACGGGCGCCCAGCGCGAGCACCGCGTCGACGTGCTGATCGAGCAGGCGAAGGAGAAGGGGCTGGGTGCCGAGCACCTCGACTTCTACTTCGACTTCTTCCGCTACGGCGCCCCGCCCCACGGCGGGTTCGGCATGGGCCTGGCCCGCGTGCTCATGCTGCTGCTCGGGCAGGACTCGATCCGCGAGGTCACCTACCTCTTCCGGGGCCCCACGCGCCTCGCGCCCTGAGCGCACCTCGTCACGGCTTCAGCGGTCAAGCATGCGTCGGCGTGCCTGGCCGCTTGCTGTTGCCGCATCCGTCCGCTGTCCTCGGCGGCACCCGGCGGTCGCCGCACGAGATGCCTGCGCCAGATCTCCTGATCCGGAGGACGGATGCTGCCGCTCAGGCGGTCAGCGCCGCGCGCAGGCGGTCGGGCGACACACGCCAGTGCCCGTGCAGCTCGCCGTCGATGAGCACCACGGGGATCTTCTCCCACCACGTCGCGTAGAGGGAGGGATCGTCGGCGATCGAGAGCTCCTCGACGTCGACCGCGTCCTCGGGCAGCTCCGCCACGACGGTCTCGACGACCTCGCGTGCGACATCGCACAGGTGGCAGTCGGGCTTGCCGATGAGGGTGAGGGTCCTCACGCGCGTCGTCAGGACTCGACCGGGAAGCCGGCCGCGATCCACTCGTTGGTGCCGCCGTCGACGTTGGTGACGTCGTAGCCGCGCGCCTCGAGGGCCTCGACCACGCGACCCGAACGGCCGCCGATCGCGCAGATGACGTCGAATGCGCCGTCGGGCAGCTCGTCGAGGCGACCGCCGATGACCGACATCGGGATGTTGACCGCGCCGGGCACGTGTCCTGCGGCGTACTCGTCGACCTCGCGGACGTCGATGAGCGGGGTCTCGACGCGCTCGCGCAGCTGCTGGACGGTGATGGACTTCATGACGGCCTCTCGGGGTCGCGGGCTCTGCGGGCACGGATACACGAAGCGCCCGTCCGGAGACAGGCGCTTGGTGCGGATGCCGCTTACTTCTTGTTGCGGCGCTGGTGGCGAGTCTTGCGAAGCAGCTTGCGGTGCTTCTTCTTCGCCATGCGCTTGCGGCGCTTCTTGATGACAGAACCCACGGAAAACCTCACTAGATCGGGGTCTGGACGCGGCTGGCCGCGCCCGGGAACGGGGCAAAGGAAAAAATGCCTCGGAACAGTCTAGCCGACGTCGGCGATCGGCCGTTGCAGAGCCTCGGTGACCGCGGACTCGGGCACACGGTAGCTGCGGCCGAAGCGCACCGCGGGCAGCTCGCCCGAGTGCACGAGGCGGTAGACCGTCATCTTCGAGACCCGCATCAGCTCGGCGACCTCGGCCACCGTGAGGAAGCGCACGTCCGGCAGTTCAGCCATGTCGATCCCCTTCCCCAGAAGTGCTGCAGTCACTCTAGAGCGCGCGCGACCCGCGTGTAAACACAGAGACGGGAGTGAATCCTGTGACAAGTGATGCCCGTGGGGCGATCACGTCTCGGGTCGCTGCCGGCGCTCGCTCCGCTGACGCCTCGCGAGACCGCACGACAGCACCGCCACGCCCGGCGGCACGGTGCTGTCGTGCGGTCTCGTCACGTGGCGACGACGACGGAGACGGATGCGGCGGGCCGCAGCATCCGTCCTCACATGTCAGCGTCCGGGGAGGCGCTTGAAGGCGTTCTCGAGCGCGTGCTTCGCGGAGGCGGCGGCGCGGCCCACGACCTCGGCCGCGTGCGCGGCGGAATCCGGCAGGGCCGGGGCCATGCCGTCGTCCTCGATGCCGCCGTCGCCGAGGAAGGGCACGAGCCAGTCGTCGACCTCGTCGAGCGGTGCGGCGGAGAGGCTGTAGTAGCGGTGCTGGCCCTCTTCGCGCACCGACACCAGGTGAGCGTCGCGCAGCACCTTGAGGTGCTTCGAGACGGTCGGCTGGCTGGCGCCGAGCTCCGTCACGATGTGCGACACGCTGGTGCCGCGCTCTCCGGCGGATGATCGATCGAGCAGCAGTCGCAGGATGTCGCGACGCGTTCCGTCTGCGATCACGTCGAAGATGTCCGCCATGTGCTCAGATTAGTCGGGAGCCCAGCGGAGTACCATGAGCGAGACCGCCGGGCCGCCCGCACGAGGACCGTTCGCACCAGGAGGAACCCCGTATGACGGATGGCAGGCGCGCCGCCCCCGTCTCAGGCACGAGCCCGCTGCGCGCCCTCGGCCACGGGTTCATGGAGTTCTTCCGCGACCTCACCCAGCGCTCCCCCGCCCGGTTCGCGATCCTCATCTTCCTGTCGCTGATCCTCGTCTTCACCGGTCTCTTCTCGCTCCCCGTCGCCGCCGCGAACGGCCAGGTCACCCCGTTCGCCGACGCCTTCTTCACCGCCGTGTCGACGATCTGCGTCACCGGTCTCGCGACGGTCGACATGGCGACGCACTGGTCGCCGTTCGGCCACGTGCTCGTGTTCGTCGGCGTCCAGATCGGTGCGCTCGGCGTGCTGACGCTCGCCTCGATCCTCGGCCTGGTGATCTCGCGTCGCCTCGGCCTGCGCGCGAAGCTCATCGCGGCGAGCGACTCGAATCCGCTCCGCACGCACGGCGGACCGGTCAACGAAGGCCAGACGGTGCAGCTCGGCCAGATCGGCAGCCTGCTCGCGACGGTCGCGCTGTCGACGCTCGTCATCGAGGTGATCATCGCGATCCTCCTCTACCCCGGGCTGCTGCTCGCCGGCGTTCCCTGGAATGTGGCGTTGTGGGAGGCGCCGTACTTCGCGGCGATGTCGTTCACGAACACGGGCTTCACGCCGAACGCGGAGGGCCTCGCGCCGTTCCGCCACGACTACTTCTTCCTCACCGTCCTGATGGCCGGGGTGTTCCTCGGCTCCATCGGATTCCCGGTGATCTACACCCTCCTGCGGCAGCGGTGGCGGGTACGGCGGTGGTCGCTGCACGCGAAGCTCACGATCATCACGACGGTGTCGCTGTTCTTCCTCGGCGGTGTCGTCTTCCTCGTCCTCGAGTACGACAACCTGCTCACCCTCGGCACCAACGACGCGTGGGACACGACCTTCCAGGCGTTCTTCCTGTCGGCGATGACCCGATCCGGCGGCTTCGCCATCCTCGACATCGGGGAGCTCAACCAGTCGAGTCTCCTGGTCGCGTGCATGCTGATGTTCGTCGGCGGCGGCTCGGCGTCGACCGCCGGCGGCATCAAGGTGACGACGCTCGCCGTCATCGCACTCGCCGTCATCTCCGAGGCGAAAGGGCGAGCATCGAACCAGGTGTTCGGCCGGCGCATCCCCAGCGACGTGCTGCGGGTCGCCCTCTCGGTCGTCGCCTGGGGATCGACGATCGTCGCGATCTCGACGATCATCATCACCCAGATCACCAAGGCCGATCTCGGCGACGTCCTCTTCGACGTCATCTCGGGGTTCGCCACCGTCGGCTTGTCGACCGGGCTCACCGCCGAACTCCCGGATCCCGCGGTCTACGTGCTGGCGATCACGATCGTCATGGGCCGCGTTGGTACAGTGACACTCGCCGCGGCGGTGGCCGCGTCATCCCGATCGCAGCTGTACTCGCTGCCGGTGGAAAGGCCGATCGTTGGTTGAGCGGATGAGGGGCGATGCGCCCGTTCTCGTGATCGGACTCGGGCGCTTCGGCGCCGCCTGCGCGGGTGAGCTCGACCGGCTCGACCGCGAGGTGCTCGCCATCGACGACAACCTCGACCTCGTGCAGAAGTGGTCGGAGCGCGTCACGCACACGGTGCAGGCCGACGCCCGCAACATCGACGCGCTGAAGCAGATCGGCGCCCAGGACTTCTCCGTCGCGGTCGTCGCGGTCGGCTCGTCGATCGAGGCATCCGTCCTCATCACGGCCAACCTGGTCGACCTCAAGGTGCCGCAGATCTGGGCCAAGGCGGTCTCGCAGTCGCACGGCAAGATCCTCGCCCGCGTCGGGGCGAACCACGTGATCTACCCCGAGCGCGAAGCGGGCGAGCGCGTCGCGCATCTCGTGAGCGGCCGCATGCTCGACTTCATCCGGTTCGACGACGACTTCGCCCTCGCGAAGCTCTACCCGCCGAAGTTCATCCGGGGCGTCGGCCTCAACGAGTCGGGCGTGCGCACGAAGTACAACGTGACGGTCGTGGGCGTGAAGAGCCCGGGCAAGCCCTTCCGCTACGCCGAGGCGAACACCGTGGTCACCAACCACGACCTCATCATCGTGTCGGGCACCAACTCCGACATCGAGCGCTTCGCGTCCCTCGAGCGCTGAGAGATCGAGGACGAGCCGAACCTCAGCCTCCGGCGGCGAGCTCCTTCGCACGCGCCAGCGCCGCGTCGGTGGCTTCGGCGAACACGTCGTCGAGACGGGCATCCTGGAGCACCGCGATGGCGCGCTCGGTGGTGCCCTTCGGGCTGGTCACGCGCCGGCGGAGCTCGGCGGGATCGTCACCGGATGCCTCGAGCAGCGCCGCGGCGCCGATGAAGGTCTGCTCCGCCATGAGCCGCGCCTCCGGCTGGGCGAACCCCTTGGCGACGGCGGCCTTCGTGAACTCCTCCACGAGCAGGAAGAAGTAGGCCGGACCCGACCCCGAGATCGTGGACAGCGCGTCGATCTGCGACTCGGGCACCTCGACGACGGTGCCGACGGTCTCGAACAGCCGGCGGACCGTGGCGACCGCGGTGTCGTCGGCGCGCGAGCCCGCGGCGAGCCCTGTGACGCCGCGACCGACGAGGGCGGGGGTGTTCGGCATCGAGCGCAGCACGGCGGCGCCGTCATCCAGGATCTCCTCGAACGTCGCGATCGTGACGCCGGCAGCCAGGCTCACCACGATGGTGCCGGGCTGCAGCGCCGGCGCGATCTCCCGCAGCAGGTCCGGCACCATGACCGGCTTGACGCCCACGAGCACGACGCCCGCGGCGGCCGCAGCATCCGTGTTCCCGGCCGGATCCGCCTCGAGCGCCACGCTCGTCACTCCCGCGAGACCGTCCAGCTCGGCCGCCTTGGCGCGGGAGCGGTTCGTCGTCGTCACTCCCCCGGTCGCGAGGCCCGAGCGCGACAGGCCGCGGGCGATCGCCCCGCCCATGGAGCCGGCGCCGAGGATCGCGATGGGCGGGAGGGCGGTGGTGTCTGCTGCCATGGGTCCGATCCTACGAGCCCACCCGTGTCCGCAATTCAGGATGGTTGCTCCACGCACACGCGTCGAGACGCGGAAGCACGGGGGGCGCACCCCATCCCGACGCCGTCCATCCTGAATTGGGAACGCGTAGGCCAACATAGGTGTTGACTTATATAAGTCTGAGCGCAAATATGGTCCCGTGCATGCGCTCGACATCCTCGGAGACCCGGTGCGCCGGCGCATCCTCGAACTCCTGGCGGAGGGCGAGCGCAGCGCCGGCGAGATCGGCGAGCAGGTGCAGCGCGAGTTCGGCATCTCGCAGCCCGCGGTGTCGCAGCATCTGCGGGTACTGCGCGAGTCGGGCTTCGCGACGGTGCGGCCGGAGGGCGCCCGCCGCCTCTACGCCCTCGCGCCGGAGCCGCTCGAGAACGCCGCGGCCTGGTTCGACCCGTTCCGGCAGTTCTGGCAGCCGCGCCTCGACGCCCTCGGCACCGAGCTCGCCCGCGGTCGCCGCGCCCGGCGTCTCGCCGAACAGGACACCGCCGGCGACACCCCCCACCCCGATACCGACGAAACCGACACGACCCAGCCCCAGGAGGATTGACATGGTCGACGTACAGAGCCAGCTCGCCGCGGTGAGCCGCGAGATCGCGAGCGAAGAGGTCGACGGGTTCCCGTCGCGCGTGCAGACGCTCGCGCAGTCGTATCCGTCCCCCATCGACGACGTGTGGGATGCCGTCACCAGCGCGGACCGGATCGCACGGTGGTTCCAGCCGATCTCCGGAGACCTCATGCTCGGCGGCCGCTACCAGATCGAGGGCAACGCCGGCGGCGAGATCCAGGAGTGCGCGCCTCCCACCCACGGCGCCGCGCACTACAAGGCGACGTGGGAGTACGGCGGCGGGGTGACGTGGCTCACGGTGCGGCTCACCGCGGAGGGCGACGATGCGACCCGCTTCGAGCTGGAGCACATCGCCCGCACCGACGACGTGCCCGCCGGGTTCTGGGACCTCTACGGCCCCGGCGCCACGGGTGTCGGCTGGGACGGCGGGCTCCTCGGACTCTGTCTGCACCTCACCGGCGGCGGCGGGCCGAAGCCCGAAGAGGCCGAGGCGTGGGCGTTCACGGACGAGGGCCGCGCGTTCTACCGCGGCGCCGCCGATGCGTGGGGTGCCGCGCACGTCGCCGACGGCGCCGATCCCGCCGCCGCTGCGAGAGCCGCCGAGAACACGTTCGCGTTCTACACCGGCCAGACCCCGCCATCCACGGAGGAGTGACAGGATGCCGCGGGCCACGGCATCCCGAACATGAAACCTGATTCACAGGATCCGGCGGCCGGTCTATTCTCGTGAGTGGGCGGGGGCGCAGGAGCTTCCGCAGGACGTGGGAGGCACCCGATATGACCCTCTTCGACGGCATCGCCGCGCGCATCGTCGAGACGCCCGGCCTGTCGGTGAACGTGCTGGAGCGCACCGCGGACGACCCGGCCACACCGCCCGACCGCACGGTGGTGCTCATCCACGGGAACGCCTCCTCCTCGCTCTTCTGGCAGGAGCTGATGGAGGACCTTCCCCACGACCTCCGGGTGATCGCGATCGATCTGCGCGGCTACGGCGGTACCGAGCACGCGCCGATCGACGCGACGCGCGGCGTGCGGGACTTCAGCGACGACGTGCACGCGACGCTCGCGGCCCTCGGCATCCCCACCGCCCACCTCGTCGGCTGGTCGCTGGGCGGCGCTGTCGTCATGCAGTACGCGCTCGACCACCCCGTGCTGAGCCTCACACTGGAAGCGCCGGTGTCGCCGTACGGCTTCGGCGGCACCCGTCGCGACGGCACACGTCTCACCGCTGACGACGCCGGCACGGGCGGAGGCGCCGGCAACCTCGACTTCGTGCAGCGGCTCATCGACCACGACACGTCGACCGACGCGCCGACGTCGCCTCGCAACGTCTTCCGCGCTCACTACGTCGCCGCGGGATTCGAGACCGATCACGAGGACGTCTGGGTCGAGTCGATGCTCACGACCTCCACCGCGACCGGCAACTATCCGGGCGACTCGGTCCCCAGCGAGAACTGGCCGGGCTTCGCCGCCGGCACGATCGGCGTGCTCAACACGATCACCCCCGCCCATCACGACGTGTCGGGCATCGTCGAGCTCTCCGAGAAGCCGCCGATCCTCTGGATCCACGGGGCGCTCGACCTCATCGTGTCGGACGCCTCGCTCTACGACTACAACAACCTCGGCAAGCTCGGCATCGTGCCGGACTGGCCGGGCGAGCAGATCGCACCGCCGCAGGAGATGGTGTCGCAGACGCGCGACGTCCTCGCGCGCTACTCCGAGGCGGGAGGCGAGGTGACCGAGATCGAACTCCCCGACACCGCCCACACGCCGCACCTCGAGCGCCCGGCCGAGTTCCGCCACGCGCTGCTCGAGGTCATCGGGTACGTCGGGCACCCGCACGATCCCGCCCCGCCGACCGAAGCGATCATCCTGCGCTCCTCCAACTGACGCCGGACCCGTCGCAGGCCGCGGCCTGCGCATGACGCGGGTCGCAGCATCCGTAGACTCATCCGCATGAGTGCTTCCGGCGGCGGCAAGGCGATCCTCGCGGCGTTCCTGGCCAACATGGGCATCGCCCTGGCGAAGTTCATCGCGTGGTTCCTGTCGGGCTCGGCGTCGATGCTCGCCGAGGCCATCCACTCGGTCGCCGATTCGGGCAACCAGCTGCTCCTCATGCTCGGCGGGCGCAAGGCGAAGAAGAAGGCCGACCGCGAGCACCCGTTCGGCTACGGCCGCGAGCGGTACGTGTATGCGTTCGTCGTGTCGATCATCCTGTTCTCGGTCGGCGGTCTGTTCTCGATCTACGAGGGCATCGACAAGCTCACCCACCCGCACGAGCTCGAGAACGCGTGGATCCCGATCGCGGTGCTCGTCGTCGCGATCGTGCTCGAGTCGTTCTCGCTGCGCACGGCGGTGAAGGAGAGCAACCACGTGCGGGCCGAGGGGCAGTCGTGGGTCTCGTTCGTGCGGCACGCGAAGGCGCCGGAACTGCCCGTCGTCCTCCTCGAAGACATCGCAGCGCTCGCCGGCCTCGTGTTCGCGCTGTTCGGCGTCGGCATGACCGTGATCACGCACAACCCGCTGTTCGACGCGATCGGCACGCTCATGATCGGCACGCTGCTGATCCTCGTGGCCATCACGCTCGGAATCGAGACCAAGAGCCTCCTCGTCGGCGAGGGTGCGACCGACGCCGATCACGACCGCATCGTGGACGCGATCAACGACGGGCCCGAGGTCGAGAAGATCATCCACATCAAGACGCTGTATCTCGGCCCCGACGAGCTGCTCGTGGCGGCCAAGCTCGGCTTCGCGTCGGATGCGCCGCTCGTCCACATCGCGTCCGACATCGACCGCATCGAGGCGCGCGTGCGTGCGGCGGTGCCGGCGGCGCGCGTCATCTACTTCGAGCCCGACGTCTACCGGCCCGGCGACGACGCGACTCCGCCCACGTCGGAGTTCGTCATCAAGTCGGCCGACTGACCGCTCGACAGGCACCGCACCCGCCATGGAATACTGCATCTTCACCGAGCCCCAGCAGGGAGCGAGCTACGACGATCAGCTCGCCTTCGCGCAGGCGGCCGAGCGTCTCGGCTTCGACGGCTTCTTCCGCTCCGACCACTACCTGCACATGGGCGACGGCGACGGACTCCCTGGTCCCACCGACGCGTGGACCACGCTGGCAGGGCTCGCGCGCGAGACGTCGCGCATCCGCCTCGGCACGCTCGTGTCGTCGGCGACGTACCGGGTTCCGGGGCTGCTGGCGATCCAGGTGGCTCAGGTCGACGCGATGTCGGGCGGCCGTGCCGAGCTCGGCCTCGGCACGGGGTGGTTCGGTCGCGAGCACGAGGCCTACGGCATCCCGTTCCCGGCCAGGCGGTTCGGGCTCCTCGAGGAGCAGCTCGCGATCGTGACCGGCCTGTGGTCGACCCCGGTCAACGAGACCTACAGCTTCGCGGGTGAGCACTACCGGCTGACGGACGCCCCGGCGCTGCCGAAGCCGGTTCAGCCCCGGGTTCCCGTCATCGTGGGCGGCGGCGGGCCGAAGCGCACCCCCGAGCTCGCCGCGCGGTTCGCGACGGAGTTCAACATCGGCTTCCGGTCGGAGGCGGAGTCGGCGGAGAAGTTCGCCGGCGTGCGCGCCGCGTGCGAGCGCATCGGTCGCGACCCTGAATCGCTCAAACTCTCTGTGGCGCTGCCGACGCTGGCCGGGGCATCCGCTTCCGAACTCGACCGGCGTGCCGAGAACCTCGGCCGCACCGTCGACGAGCTCCGCGGCGACGTGAACATCGTCGGCACCCGCGACGAGATCGTCGCGAAGGTCGAGCGGCTGGTGGCGATCGGCGCGCAGCGCGTCTACTTCCAGATCATGGACCTGCAGGACGTCTCACACGTCGAGTACCTCGGCGAGGTGCTCCCCCACCTCCCCCGGTGACGTTCAGGGCAGCGCCCATTCCTCGGGGCTGAAGAGCATCACGAAACCCCCGTCGGCGAAGTTTGCGATGTCGGCGGCGGCGGCTTGCCCTTCAGGCGAGCCGAGCGCCGCCAAGGCCGAGTCCCTGGATTCGAAGAGGAGTTCGCCCATCATGTAGAACTCCGGAGTGGTCCCGTCGAGCGACTCGGTGCGCCCCGCACTGAGGCGTACCAGCCCGGGGATGCGGGCGGCGATGGGCATATGGGTGTTCCGGTAGTACTCGTCGAAAGCGGCCGGATCGGCGGGGTGCCGGTATCCGACATTGATGCGATAGGTCACGTTGATTACCCCCTGCCTCGTGGGCGTGCCGGATCCCGGAATCGGGTCCGGCACTTCCCGGTGAGTTGTGCCCCGTAAGCGCTGATTGTGGCCGTAGGTCGACCCGCGCGCCAGAGGGTCCCCGTCGAAGTCGACGTCTGCGCGCGCGATCGCCTCGGTGGGCGGAGCTAAACCGGCAGGCGGTACGAGGGCAGGCCGCGCCGGCGGATCAGCCACTCGGCGAAGACGAGGTTCGGGAGCCAGCACAGGAACGGCACCGCGGCGTAGGCGTTCGCGAAGGCGGAGTCGAGTTCCCACGGCTGCCCGAGCACGAGCGGCGCCATCAGCAGCAGCGGCAGCCAGATGCGCAGCATCACGCCGGAGTAGGTCAGTGCATAGTTGCGGATCATCCACGCCTGATGGCTCGGCACATCGCCGTGCCGGATGGCGCGATAGGCGCGCCATCCGGTGACGAGCCACAGCACGGCGAGCGCACCGAACCCGAAGAAGCCGACATAGCCGGCGGGGCTCGAAGGCGCGATCACGAGGCCGCCCAGAGCGCCGATCCCCACCGCGACGAGGTACACGCGACCGATCCACCGGTGCACGCGCGGGGCCCGGGTGCGCAGGCCGCGCCAGAACTGCAGCGGTCCGGTGACGAGCGCCGTCGCCCCGCCGACGATGTGGACGTACAGCGCGCCCTGCACGAACGGGTGCACCGCGGCGTACGTCGGCGCGAGGCCGACGTCCTGCCCGGCGAGGTCGGCCAGCGACGCGGTGAAGTACGGCACGGCGGAGTATGCGACGATCGCGATCGCCGTCAGCAGGACGAACGTCCAGCCGACGCGGGAGCGGCTACGGCCCTGCCGCGCGACGGCGGGGGCGGTCCGGACGGGTTCGATGAGGCGGGTCATGGCCGACACGCTAGGCCCGCAGCCGAGCGGCCCAGCAGGGTGCTGTCCCCCCGAACCCGCGGGGCTGTCCCCCGTATCAGCGGCGCGCGTCGAAGAAGCTGCGAAGGAGAGCGGATGCTGCGTCCTCGCGCACGCCCGCGACGACCTCTGCCCGATAGGGCAGGCGCCGGTCGCGCACGACGTCGTACACCGAGCCCGCGGCGCCGGCCTTCTCGTCCCAGGCGCCGAAGACGAGCCGCGAGACGCGCGACTGGAGCACGGCGCCGGCGCACATCACGCAGGGCTCGAGGGTCACGACGAGCGTGCACCCCTCGAGGTTCCAGTTGCCGCGAGCCGCCGCCGCCGCGCGAAGAGCCACGACCTCTGCGTGCGCGGTCGGGTCGTGCAGGGCCTCGCGAAGGTTGCGGCCTTCGCCGATCACCGTGCCGGCAGCATCCGTCACCACCGCCCCCACGGGAACGTCCCCCGCCTCGCCCGCCACCGCGGCGAGCGCCAGCGCGCGGTCCATCGCGGCGAGGTCGGCGGGGGCGGTGAGCACAGCACGAGCGTAGCCGCCCGCGAAGAAGTCGCCCCGGGTGCGGGCGTGCCGACGCACTAACCTGTCTCTATGCGCCTGCACGTCGCCGATCACCCCCTCATCACCCACAAGCTCACGGTGCTGCGCGACCAGCGCACCCCTTCGCCGGTGTTCCGCCAGCTCACCGAGGAACTCGTGACGCTGCTCGCCTACGAGGCGACGCGCAACGTCCGAGTCGCGCCGATCGAGATCGAGACGCCCGTCACGACGACGACCGGTGTGCGCATCGACGACCCGCGGCCGCTCGTCGTGCCGATCCTTCGCGCCGGGCTGGGCATGCTCGAGGGCATGGTCAAGCTCCTGCCCACTGCAGAGGTCGGCTTCCTCGGCATGGCGCGCAACGAAGAGACCCTCGAGCCCACGACGTACGCCGAGCGTCTGCCCGACGACCTGAGCGACCGCCAGTGCTTCGTCCTCGACCCCATGCTCGCGACCGGCGGCTCGCTGGGCGCGGCCATCGACTTCCTGTTCAACCGCGGGGCGCAGGACGTCACCGCGATCTGCATCCTCGGGGCCCCCGAGGGCGTCGCGGCGATCGAGAAGCAGGTCGCCGGACGCGACGTCACCCTCGTGCTGGGCGCGCTCGACGAGCGCCTCAACGAGAAGGGCTACATCGTGCCCGGGCTCGGCGACGCCGGCGACCGGCTGTACGGCACGGTCTGACCCGCGACATCCGCACGATCACACGATCGGCACGCGGCGCACGTCCGACGCCACGGCGACCTCGGCGGTCGTCGCACCGCGACCGACCACGGCGACGGGTGTGAGCGGGCGTCCGTTGAAGCGTGTCGCGGTGACCGTCGTGTACGCACCCATCGTCGGACTCACCAGCAGGTCGCCGACCGCCAGGTCGGGCAGCAGCACCTCGCGCGCGATCACGTCCGACGAATCGCAGGTCGGGCCTGCGAGGGTCGCCCAGCGGTGGTTCGCCGCGTCCGGCGTGCCCGTGAGATCGCGCTCGGCGAACACGAGCGGGTGCACGTCCTCGGTGAGGACGTTCGAGTAGGAGCCGTAGAGCCCGTCGTCCAGGTAGTACCAGCGACCGTCGCCGCGCTCGGCGATGCCCACGACGCTCGTGACCAGGGTCATCGCGTCGGCCACCATCACCCGGCCGGGCTCGGCGATGATGTCGAGCTTCCGCGCGTGCGGCTCGAGCACCGGACGGAGCACGGCGGCGACGTCTTCGACGGCCGCCGACTCGGAGTCGTACGACGCCGGAAAGCCGCCGCCGATGTCGAGGGTGTCGAACTGCACGTTGAGGCGCCGCTCGAGGATGCCCATGAGCTCGAGCGTGTCGGCGGCGGCCGTGGCGAAGCGGGCCGGATCGTCCAGCTGGCTGCCCACGTGATAGCTGAAGCCGGCCACCGTGATGCCCGCAGCATGCGCACGCTCGACGAGATGCGCCGCCTCGAACGGCCCGACGCCGAACTTGCTCGACAGGTCGCTCTTCGCGTGCGGGCTGCGGTAGGCGAGACGCACGAGCAGCCGCGTGTCGCTCGGCGCACCGCGGAACTTCTCGATCTCGACGTCGTTGTCGACAACGAAGGTGCGCACCCCCGCGGCCAGCGCCTCGGCGATCTCGGCGGGCTTCTTGATCGGGTGCGTGTGGATGATGCGGGATGCCGCGACGCCGCGTCGCGTCAGCATCGCCAGCTCCTCGCCGGTCGCCACGTCGAACCCGCAGCCGGCATCGTCGAGGACGTCGAGCACGGTGTCGTGGGCAAGCGCCTTGACCGCGTAGTGGAACCCGACGAACGGCAGCGCATTGCGCAGGTGCCTGTACTGCCGGCGCACGCGCTCCGGGTCAAGCAGCAGCAGCGGTGTGCCGTGCAGCGCGAGGGCCGCGCGAGCCGCGACGGACGACAGCAGAGCGGATGCCTCGTCCCGGCGCCTGCTCTCGAACGCCCGGGTCGTGCGGGGCTCACGCCGGAGCGCTGCGAGGTTCACGTCGGCACCTCCTTCGCGCCCGAGGAGCGGCGTGCGTCGCGCAGGCCGGTCCGGGCGGTGACGGTGAAGGCGCCGGCGGCGATCGCGTAGAACACGATGTCGGCGGCGATCTTGCCGGCGAGCATGCCCCACAGCGGATCGGGGATGAGCCACACGCCGAGCATCAGTGCCGCCGGGCGCACCAGGAAGGTGTCGAGCAGCTCGGCCGCGCCGAACTCCGCCACCAGCAGCACCGCGGTGCGGCCGACAGCCCGTCGGCGTGTCACCGAGACGCGCGCCTGCTCGATGTAGATCGTGACCGCGAGCACGGCATAGAAGCCGATGATCTCGCCGAGGAGGGCCGCCACGGCGATGAGCGGCGCCGCGTCGGTCCCGAGCGTGGCGAGGAGTCCCGCGACCACCATCGCGGCGGTTCCGGCGATCTCGGCGGGCAGGTAGCGGACGATCCAGAAGACGATCCCGCGGCTCCGGGGCGCAGCATCCTGCGTCGTCGGGGTCTGGACTGCCGCCTCATGCGTGGTCGCGATCGTCGCGAGCGGCTGGTCGATCGTGGTCATGTCGTCCTCCTCCGTGTGTCAGAGGAGCGAGCGCAGACCGTGATACCGGAGATGCGACGGCGCGGCATCCGCCCCTCGCCGAACGGATACCGCGCCAGTGCGCTTTTTACGACGCGTGGCAAGGCTACGTGGCCGGAATTTTCCGTCCAAAGGGGTTGACTTCGGCCACGGGGGCGGTGTACCGATCCACCTCTCGAACGCGCGGCCCGCGCGCCGCGTCAGTCGCCGAGCGGGGGCTCCTGCGGGTTGCGACGACCGGTCTCCCGCTCCCAGAACTCCAGCTGCTGGGTCAGTGCCTTCGCGAGCTCGAACACCTGGTCGGGTGGGATGCGGATGCGGCTGACCACGCGCGCCGGGACGACCGTGTGGCGCTGGCCGGTCTCGGCGTCGACCTGCTCGCGCGGCGGCTGTGCGAGGGTGAGGAAGTCCATCACGAACACCGTCGGCGTGTGCCAGACGTTCGCGAAGTCGGCGTAGTTGCCGCCGATGAGCTCGGGCGGGAGGTCGATCTCGAACTGCTGCGAGGCGTCGTCGGCCATGCGGGCTCCTGTTCGGCGGGTGTCTCGTCCCTGACCGGTGCGAGACGCTCGGGGGCTGTCGTGTGCGACGTGTTCGACGTGTGCGCGAGTCTACGCGGGCCTCAGCCCCGGCCGACCAGCCGTGCGAAACCGCTCAGTCGGGCCACGCCCTCAGGGGTGTAGGGCAGGTCGTCGAGGAGCCCCGGCGAGTACACGACGTACGCCGTGTGCATCGCGCGCGAGATGGCGACGTTGAGGCGATTGCGCAGCAGCAGGAACTCGAGCCCCCGCGGGGCGTCGCGCCCGCTGGAAGCCGCCAGCGACACGATCGCGACGGCGGCCTCCTTGCCCTGGAACTTGTCGACCGTGCCGACGGGCACATCGGGGAATCCTGCTGCGGCGAGAGCCGCCTCGACTGCGACCTGCTGCGCGTTGTACGGCGTGACGACGATGAGGTCCTGCTGCTCGAGCGGCCGCGGCGGCACCGCGACCGAGGAGCCGTCCGTGTCGGAGGTGGCGGCATCCGTCCACTCCCGTCCGATCAGATCGGTGACCAGGCGGGCGACCTCCGCAGCCTCTTCGAGCGACTGCGTGGCGTTGCCGTGGTGGCGCACCGCGATCGGCACGAGGCCCGCGGGGACGCCGCCGAGGCGCCGCAGCGCCGTCGAGGGGTGCGCCTCGAGCGCGCCGCGATACGACAGCGTCGACACGGGCGCCGCGACCTCGGGTCGCATCCGCCGGGTCTGGGCGAGGAAGTACCCGTACTCGGGCGGGATGACGTCGGCGCCGTCCATCACCCAGCCGAGCGCCGACGTGTCGACGGGAGCGGGGTGCGTGCCCTGGCTCACCTGCGGCAGCTGCTGCGGATCGCCGAGCAGCAGCAGCCGGGGCGCGGCGAGCGACACCGCGATCGTCGACGCGAGCGAGAACTGGCCGGCCTCGTCGACGACGAGGAGGTCGAGGCTCCCGCGCGGCACGCGGCCCTCGTGGCTGAAGTCCCACGCGGTGCCGCCGATGACGTAACCGGATGCCTCGTGCTCGGCCGTGAAGGCAGCCACGCCGTTCTTGGGGAGCACGGTGAACCCGTGCCCGGCCGTCGCGTCCTTCGGCGCCTTGCCCACCTGGACCGCCGGCACCCCCGCCGCGATGACGCGGTCCAGGAGGTGCTCGATGGTCGCGTGCCCCTGGGCGACCACGCCGACCTTGTACCCGTGGTCGCGCACGAGGCGGGCGATCACGTGGGAGCCGACGTACGTCTTGCCGGTTCCCGGCGGGCCCTGCACGGCGAGGTAGCTGCGGTCGAGGTCGCGCACGGCGCGGGCGATGGCGTCGACCGGGTCGTCGCCCACCGCGGGAAGGGTTCCCGTGAGGGTGCGCGGCGGACGACGGCACAGGATGTCGGTGGCCGGATCGGCCGGAAGCTCCGGCGCCGCCGCGATGACGGCGTCGGCCCACGCGTCGATCGCCTTCTGCTGGTTGCCGGCGGCGGGCGGCGCCTGCGGGGTGAGCGCGAGGGGCAGTTCGCTCCAGGTCACTCCGTCGACCGCGGTCTCTTCGATCACCGCGCCGTCGTCGAGCACCTCGACGACGGCCACCGACCGGTACGCGTGGATCCACCGCGGCGACGCCTCGAACGGGAACGGTGCGGGCAGCTCGTACAGCGCGAACGGGTTCGTGCCCTCGCTGATCCGCGTGCCGGGGGCGAGGTCGCCCCGCAGCTCGACGATGCGCCGCTCACCGCCCTTGCCGCTCTCGAGGAAGTGCCAGTCCTCGCGCACGACGCTGCGCGCGGGATCGATCGCGACGACGTCGCGGGTCTCGTCCCACAGCGAGACGGGCTCGCGCAGCCGCAGGAAGTGCGTGGCCCAGAACGATTTCGCCTCGCGCGGGTAGTAGTCGATCGCCGCAGCGCCGAGCCGCAGCGAGCGCGCGGCCACCGAGTCGTCGGGGTGAGCGAGGGCGAGCGCGTCGAGCAGCGTCGCGCGCGGCGACGGCTCGTACGCCCGCTCGTCGGGCTCGGGGTTCGGCGACGGCACGAGCTGCGCCTCGCGCGCACGGTCGACGAGCCAGTCGCGCAGGCGCCGGGTCGAGACGCAGTCGTAGCGGTTGTAGTCGGCGAGGTCGTCGAACACGAGGCCTGCCTCGGCCTCGGCGCCGTCGGCCTGCAGCGCACGCGCCTCGACGTAGCGGACGATCGAGTCGTCGCCCTTCTGCACGTCGCTCGTGCGCACCTCGTCGCCCATGTAGAGCGGCTCGAGCTTCTTGATCGAGTACGAGCGGGAGCCGACGCGCAGTGCCCGGCGCACGATCGGGTACAGGTCGACGAACACGCCGTCGCGCAGGAGGCGGTCGACGTCGGCCTCGCGCACGCCGTGGCGCGCCGCCATCGCGAGCAGGTGCGTCGGCTCGTACGGCGCGTAGTGGTAGATGTGCATGCCGGGGAACTGCTGCCGGCGGAGGTGCACGATGTCGAGGAACGTCTCGAGCGCCCGCTTCTCGTCGGCGAACGAGTGCGCCCACAGCGCGGTGTACTGCTCGCGGGTGTCGACCCACCCGAACAGGTAGTCGATGCCCCACTGCGTGGGCTCCCCCGGCGTCGGCGGCTCGGTGTGCAGCGGGTCGCCCTCGAAGTCGAAGAACAGGTCGCCGTGGTCGGGCCGCGGAAGCGCGCCGAGCGCCTGGGGGGCGACGACCTCGAACACCGGGATCGGCGGAGCAGGAACTGCCACAGGAGCCTCCAGCACGGCCGCCACCGTCGCCTGGGCGACCGAGGCGCCGTCCGTGGCGAGCGCGCTCTCCGCCACGACGACCTCGTGCGGCACGGGCTTCGGCGCGATGAGCGGCGGGGTGCCCGCCGGGCTCTCGAGCTGCAGGCGCGCCTGCGTGCGCAGCGACGCGAACACGTCGGGATTCATGCCCGCCGGCCCGCCCGGCGCCCCGGCGAGCTGCTCGATCGTCTCGATGCCGGCGGCGCGCAGCCGCTCGCGCTGCACGGGGCGCATCCCCGCCACGAGCAGCAGATCGCGCGATGCCACGACCTCCGCGTCGCACGTCGCGCAGCGCCCGCACGCGACGACGCCGAGCTCGCCCCGCGGGTCGCCCCACGCGATCGGCTCCCCCGCCGCTCGGAGGTCGAGGCGGCGGTCCGCGATGAGCGCGGCGAGCCGTTCGCGCCGCAGCGCGAACACGGGCAGCAGATCGTCGACCTCGTGTTCGCTGACGCTGCCGTCGCCGAGCAGCAGCTGCACCCGGCCGGAGCGCGCGACCCCGAGGCGGTCGAGCTGGTCGACGTATGCGGCCAGCTGCATGAGCGCGGTCACGCGGGCGTGGCGCGCGAGCTTGGTGTCCTGCACGAGCCAGCGCCCGGCGTCGTCGCGGACGAGGAAGTCCGCGAAACCGACGAACGACTCGGTCGAGAACGCGGCCTGGTAGACGACCTCGGCCTCCGAGGCGAGGGCGGCGTTCGTCTGGGCGACCGCGTCGGCGAGGGCCGCAGCATCCGACGATCGCGTCTCGGGGATCTCGACCACGCGATCCCCGTAGCGCTCGATGTAGTCGGCGAGCACCCGACGCTCGTGCACCGTGCCGAGGCGTCCCGCGCGCTCGAGAGTCAGGTCTTCCGGGTCTTCGACCGCGGCGACGCGCCCGAGCCGCGCGTCGATCGCGCGCAGCCACGCGAACTCGCACTCCGCGGCGGTCTTGAGATCGCTCGCGCTCCAGACGATCCGGCCTTCGTCCTCGATGTATCGCATACCCCGCCCTTCTTCCACGACGATAGCCGCGCCCCCCGACACCTCTGCCCCATGCCCCACCTCCGCCCCCATGCCCCACCTGCCAGACTTGACCCCATGAGCCTGCCCTTCGACAGCGCGTACCGGCACGGGTTCGCCCGCGTCGCCGCGTGCACGATCCCGGTGGAGATCGCCGACCCCGCCGCCAATGCCGACGCCGTGCTCGAGGCCGCGCGCGTGTGCGATGCCGACGCGGTCGCCGTCGCGGTCTTCCCCGAGCTGTGCCTGACCGGCTATGCGATCGACGACCTCGTCATGCAGGACCCCGTTCTCGACGCGGTCGTCGCCGCGATCGAGGGGCTGGTCGAGGCATCCGTCGACCTGCTCCCGGTGCTCGTCGTCGGCGCGCCGCTGCGCCACCGCAACCGCCTCTACAACTGCGCCGTCGTGATCCACCGCGGAGAGCTGCTGGGCGTCGCACCGAAGTCCTACCTGCCGACCTACCGCGAGTTCTACGAGCGCCGCTGGTACGCACCGGGCGATGACCAGGCGGGCCAAGACATCCGCGTCGGCGGACTCGAGGCGCCGTTCGGACCCGACCTGCTGTTCGAGGCGCTCGACGTCCCGGGCCTCGTGGTGCACGCCGAGGTCTGCGAGGACGTGTGGGTCCCGATCCCGCCGTCGTCGCGCGCGGCGCTCGCGGGGGCCACGGTGCTCCTCAACCTGAGCGGCAGCCCGATCACGATCGCGCGCGCGGAAGACCGCAAGGACCTCTGCCAGTCGCAGTCGCTGCGCTGCCTCGCCGCCTACGCGTACGCCGCGGCGGGCACCGGCGAGTCCACGAACGACCTCTCGTGGGACGGCCAGACCATGATCTACGAGGCCGGCAACCTGCTCGTCGAGACCGAGCGCTTCCCCGACGGTCCGCGCCGCTCGATCGCCGACGTCGACCTCGACCGCCTGCGCCAGGACCGCCTGCGCCAGGGCACCTTCGACGACAACCGCCGGGCGACGGGGGCGGATGCCTCGTTCCGCACCGTGCACTTCCGGCTCGACCCGCCGCGCACAGACGTGGGGCTGCGCCGCACGCTCGACCGGTTCCCGTTCGTGCCCGACGACCCCGCGCGCCTCGCGCAGGACTGCTACGAGGCGTTCAACATCCAGGTCTCGGGACTCGTGCAGCGCATGCGCGCGATCGGCGGCCCGAAGCCGGTGATCGGCGTGAGCGGCGGACTCGACTCGACCCACGCGCTGCTCGTGGTCGCGCGCGCCATGGACCTGATGGGGCGCCCGCGCAGCGACATCCTCGCGTACACGATGCCCGGCTTCGCCACGAGCGAGCACACGAAGTCCAACGCGATCGCCCTCGCCGAATCGGTCGGCGCCTCGATCGAGACGATCGACATCCGCCCGCTCGCGATCGAGATGCTCGAGCGCCTCGGGCACCCCTTCGCCGACGGCGAGCCCGTGCACGACATCACGTTCGAGAACGTGCAGGCGGGTCTGCGCACCGACTACCTCTTCCGCCTCGCCAACCACCACGGCGGCATGGTCATCGGCACCTCCGACCTGTCCGAGCTCGCCCTCGGCTGGGCCACCTACGGCGTCGGCGACCACATGAGCCACTACGCGGTGAACGCCGGCGTGCCGAAGACCCTCATCCAGCACGTGATCCGCTGGGTGATCTCCGAGCGCGAAGGCGTCGACGACCGCGAGGCCGAGGTGCTGCAGTCGGTGCTCGACACCGAGATCTCGCCCGAGCTCGTGCCCATGGGCCAGGACGGCAAGATGCAGTCGACCGAGGACCGCATCGGCCCCTACGCGCTGCACGACTTCGCACTGTTCCACATCCTGCGGTACGGGTTCCGTCCGTCGAAGATCGCCTACCTCGCCGCCCACGCGTGGGGCGATGCCCAGGCGGGCGCGTGGCCCCCCGGCTTCCCCGACGAGGACCGCTACGCCTACGACCTGCCCACGGTCGCGAAGTGGCTGCAGGTGTTCCTGAAGCGCTACTTCGCGTTCGCGCAGTTCAAGCGCTCCGCGATCCCGAACGGCCCGAAGGTCTCGCCCGCGGGGTCGCTGTCACCGCGCGGCGACTGGCGCGCCCCGTCCGACGGCAACGCCCGCGTGTGGCTCGCGGAGCTGAAGTCCGCCCTCCCCGATCTCGTGAAGGACTGACGGAGCGGATGCCGCGGCCCGCGGCATCCGCTCTCCCCGGTGTCCGTTCTCAGGCGGGCGGCTGGGTGTAGGCGAGCGTGATGATCCAGCTGTCGCGCGAGAGGTCGGCGAGCTGATACCAGGTCTTGCGATCGGGGATCCATCCTCGCGTGAGCGGGCTGTCGAGGCGCACGTGGTCAGGTGCGACGAGCGCACCGCGCCCGTCGGCGTCGCGCACCGCCTGTACCCGCGTCCAGTGGGCGAGAAGCTTGTCGAGGTTCGCTTCGTCGAGCAGATGCGAGTGGCGCTGCATGAGGTGCAGCTCGGCGTCGTCGGGGTGGGCGTCGCGCAGGTCGAGGCCCAGCGACATGCCCGGGTCGCTCACGGCGACCACCGTGGCAGCGCGGAAGTTGACGTTGCGGATCTTGAGCGGCACCTCGGCGCCGCCCACCTCGGCGATCAGCTGGGTATGGAATCCGAATGTGCGCGGGGCTTCGCGCTCGACGCGCACGTCCTTCGGATCGACGCCGAGCTTCGTCGCGACGATCTCCTTGGCGAGCGCGCGCTTGCGGTCGTGCTCGGGGAGCTTGGGGTCCCAGCCGAGCCGGGCCGTGATCCCCGCAGGAGTCTCGAGAAGCACCGATTGCATGATCCACCTCATTCTCCGCGGCCCATCCGCACCTCCATCCTGTCGCGGCGGCGAGCGGTGAGGAAGATCGCCACGCACCTTCGTCTCCCCGCGATCGAGTCCCCGCGATCCGGTCGCCTGCGCGGACCCACGGGTCGGCGATGTCGACGCGCCGCTGACGGATGCTGCCACCCGGCGTGTCGCGTCACGCACCCGTCTCTCCGCACGGCGGGAAGGCGCGTCAACCCCCTCGCACGGTCCCAGGACGATGGAAGGATGGGCCCATGGCGAGGCGCGCGACGGTGATCGGCAGCGGTCCCAACGGACTGTCGGCCGCGGTCGCGCTGGCGCGCGCCGGGTACGAGGTACGCGTGCTCGAGGCCGCCGCGACCATCGGCGGCGGCGTCCGCACTGCGGAGCTCACCCTTCCCGGCTTCCGCCACGACGTGTGCTCGGCGGTGCATCCGGCGGCGCTGTCATCGCCCTTCTTCCGGGCGTTCGGCATCCACGAGCGGGTCGGCTGGATCCACCCGCTCGCCTCGTACGCGCAGCCGCTCGACGGCGGGCGCGCGGCGATCGCGTGGCGCGACATCGAGCGCACGGCCGATGCCCTCGGCGCCGACGGCCGCGCATGGCGAGGCGTCCTGCGCCCTCTCAGCCGTCGCCTCGGCGGGTTGGTGGACTTCACCGGGTCCCAGCTGCTGCGGTGGCCGCGGCATCCGGTCACCACCGTCCGGTTCGGACTGCGCGCCCTGCAGCTCGGCACGCGCCTGGGCCGCGAGACCTTCCGCACCGAGGAGGCGAACGCGCTGCTCACGGGCGTGCTCGCGCACGCGAACACCCCGCTGCCGTCGCTCGGAGGGGCGGCGTCCGGGCTCTTCCTCGCGGCGCACGGTCACTCGGCCGACGGCTGGGCGTTCCCGCGCGGCGGCTCGCAGGCGATCGCGGACGCGCTCGTGGCCGACCTGACGGCGCATGGCGGCGCCGTCGAGACGGGCAACCATGTGCAGACCCTCGAGGACCTGGACTGGGGCGACCCCGATGCCGGCGACCTGCTGCTGCTCGACACCACGCCGCGGCTCCTCCTGACGCACCCCGACCTTCCGGCGCGCTACGCGCACGCCGTGCGACAGTACCGGTACGGCCCGGCCGCCGCGAAGGTCGACTTCGCCCTCGACGGACCCGTGCCGTGGGCGCACCCCGACGTCGCTCTGGCCCCCACCGTGCACCTCGGCGGCACGCGGGAGGAGGTCGAGGCGAGCGAGAACGCGGTGGCGCGGGGCGGACTGACCGACCGGCCTTACGTGCTGACCGTGCAGCCGAGCGTGCTCGACGGCACGCGCGCTCCTGCCGGCAAGCACGTGCTGTGGGCGTACATCCACGTTCCGGCCGGGTCGACGCTCGACCCCACCGAGGCCGTCGTGCGGCAGGTCGAGCGCTTCGCCCCGGGATTCCGTCACCGCATCCTCGCGAGCCACGCGATGACGGCCGCCCAGCGCGCCGCGTACAACCCCGCCGACATCGACGGCGACATCCTCGGCGGCGCCTTCACGTTCGCGCAGGCGATCCGGCGCCCCATCGTCTCGACGACGCCGTGGCGCACGCCGCTGCGGGGCGTGTACCTCGCGTCGGCGTCGACCCCGCCCGGACCCGGCGTCACCGGCATGCCGGGCTGGTACGCCGCGCGCCAGGCGCTGCACGATCGCGGCCGGCGGCTCGAGCTCGGGGACCTCTTCGGAGCGTGACCGGGTGCACGCCTTCGCCGCCGTCGACTTCGAGTTCGCTCGACAGGTGCTGCAGCGGGGCGTCGCGGCACTGTTCGTCGTCGCCTTCGTCTCGTCGCTGAACCAGTTCCGTCCGCTTCTCGGCGAGCGCGGGCTGCTGCCTGCGCCGGACCTCCTGGAGTGGGTGCGCACCTCGAAGAGAGGGCAGCGGATGCTGCGCCCCACCGTCTTCCGCCACCTCCGGTACACCGACCGCAGGCTCGCCGCCCTGTGCGGGGCGGGCATCGCAGTCGCGGCGACGCTGGTCGTCGGCCTCCCGCAGCTCGGTCCGCCGTGGGTGCCGATGCTGTGCTTCCTCGCGCTGTGGCTCGGCTACATGTCGATCACGAGCATCGGGCAGACCTTCTACGGATTCGGCTGGGAGATGCTGCTGCTCGAGGCCGGCTTCCTCGCGGCGTTCCTGGGCTCGGATGACCAGCCGCCCCCGGTGGTCGTGATCGTGCTGTTCTGGTGGCTGGTGTTCCGGCTCGAGTTCGGCGCGGGCATGATCAAGATCCGCGGCGGCCGCGAGTGGCGCGACCTCACCGCGCTCACGTACCACCACGAGACCCAGCCGATGCCGGGGCCGCTCAGCCGCCAGGCGCATCTCCTCCCCCGCTGGTTCCACAAGGGCGAGGTGCTCGGCAACCACTTCGCGCAGCTGGTGGTGCCGTGGTTCCTGTTCGCACCGCTCGTCGGCCTGTTCGTGCCCGGGCCTGTGCCCGCCGTCGTCGGGGCGGTGGCGGCCGCGATCGTCATCGCGACGCAGGCCTGGCTCGTCGTCACCGGCAACTTCGCATGGCTCAACTGGATGACGATCGTGCTCGCCTTCTCGGCCATCGGACTGCCGGGCATCGGCGCCGGGCGCGAGGGCGCGGCATCCGGTGCTCCGGGCGTATTCACCGCGATCCCCGTGTGCTGGCTCGTCATCACGTGCGCGATCGGGGTGCTGTATCTCGTGATCAGCTGGTGGCCGCTGCAGAACCTGTTCGCGCGGCGGCAGCTCATGAATGCGTCGTTCAACCGGTGGCAGCTCGCCAACGCCTACGGCGCGTTCGGCACGGTCACCAAGGAGCGCATCGAGATCGTCGTCGAGGGCACGATGGACGACGACCCCGACACGGCCACCTGGCACGAGTACGCCTTCAAGGGCAAGCCCGGCGAGGTGCACCGCATCCCGCGGCAGTTCGCGCCGTACCATCTGCGCCTGGACTGGCTGATGTGGTTCCTCCCGCTCGGCCGGTCGCTCGACGACTGGTTCACCGCATTCCTGGTGCGGCTTCTGGAAGCGGATGCTGCGACCCTGCGCCTGCTCGCCCACGATCCGTTCGCGGGTGAGAAGCCGCGATGGGTGCGTGCGGTGTCGTATCGCTACCGCTTCACGACGCGCGCGGAGTTCCGTCAGTCGCACGCCCGATGGAAGCGCGACCGGCGGCGCCCGGTCATGGGACCGGCGTCCCTGCGCCGCTGAGAGCGGCCTTGCGCTCGCGCGCGGTGCGGCGCGCGGTGAGGTCGACGATGGCCACCAGGAACGCGAGGGCGAGGAAGACCGCGACCGACAGCATCCCGAAGGCGTACGCGTCGTGGTACACGACGAGGCTGTCGTGGGAGCCGGACTCACGGTAGATCGCGGCGTAGAACAGCGACAGCGCGACCGCCGTGCCGACCGCCGCGCCGATGCGCTGGCCGAGCTGGCCGACGGAGCCGGCGAGGCCGCCCTGCTTGACCGGGATGTCGCCGAGCGTGAGCGCCTGGTTCGGGGCGATCACGAGACCGCCGCCGGCGCCCCCGACGGTCATGACCGCGGCGGCGATGTAGGGGGTCCACGCGGGGTCGCTGTAGAGCGCCGCGAGCACCAGCCCTCCGACGCACAGCAGCATGCCGGCGAGACCCCACACCACGACCACGCGGCCGTGCGTGCTGACGAGGTTGCCGCCGATCCACGAGGTGACAGCGGAGGCGAGTGCGAACCCGATCGAGACCATGCCCGCGTACACCGGCTCGAGCCCGAGGCCGAGCTGCAGGTACAGCGTCGTGACGAGGAACATCGCCGGGGCCGCGGTGAAGTACGCCGTCTGCAGCAGCGTGCCGTTGCGATACGACGTGATGCGGAACAGGCCGAGCGGGATGAGCGGGTTGCGGCCGCGCTTCGCGTAGCGACGCTCCCACGCGATGAAGGCGGACGCGAACAGCGCGAACGCGACGAGCAGCCACCACCGCGCCGGGTTGTCGCTGGGCGCGCCGGTGGTGAAGAGGAAGGGCCACATGAGCGAGATCACGCTCGCGCCGAACAGCAGCACACCGACCGGGTCGAGCTGCACCTTGCGCTGGGAGTTCGTGCGGGTGTCGGGCAGCAGCCACAGCGCGAGGGCGATCGCGATGAGGCACAGCGGCACGTTCATCCAGAAGATGAGCCGCCAGCCGTTCGTCGGCCCGCCGAGGGCGATGAGCAGACCGCCGAGCGTCGGGCCGAAGGCCGTCGCGATGCCGATCGTCGCGCCGAAGAGCCCGAAGGCGCGGGCGCGCTCCTTGCCCTGGAACAGCTCCTGGGCCATGCCGAGCACCTGGGGCATCTGGATGCCCGCGGCCACGCCCTGCAGGAGTCGCCCGATCAGCAGCACCTCGGCGGTCGGCGCGAGCGCGCACAGCACACTCGTGACCGTGTAGAGCGAGAGGCCCACGACGAACAGCGTCCGCCGCGAGCGCTGGTCACCCAGGCGGCCCATCGGCACGAGCACGAGCCCGAAGGTGAGGACGAACCCCGACACGATCAGCTGCAGCTGCGTCGAGCTCGCACCGAGCACCTCGCCGATCGACGGCAGTGCGACGTTGACCTTCGTCATGTCGAGGATGGTGATCGCGGCGACCGAGACGCAGACCCAGAACGCACGCCAGCGGGCGCCGTGCGAGAGGGGGATGACGGCGGTCGTGGCCGGCACGGCGCGCGCCTTGCTGGAGGAGCTCTGCGGCGTCGGCTGTGGCGGGGACATCTCGCCCAGGCTAACCCTGTTCCGCATAGCGGCGGGCGCGAACCCCGCGCACGGGAGATGATGGGAGGGTGAGACTCCTCGTCGCCGCCCTCGCCTCCGAGCTCGTCGCCTTCCCGGAAGACCTCGACGGATTCGACCGTCTCGTCACCGGCCCCGGCAAGCTGCAGGCGACCTACGCGCTCACCCGCGCACTCGACGCGACCGCCTACGACGAGATCGTGGTGGTCGGCACCGCGGGGGCGATCGACGCGCGGCTCGACGCATCCGTCTACGAGATCTCGGCCGCCGTGCAGCACGACGTCACCGACATCGACGGCATCGTCGGCCAGCACGTGTCGCTGCCGGCGCGCGTCGAGCTCGACGCGGATGGTGTGACGATCGCCACCGGCGACCACTTCGTCGACGACTCCGAGGCCGTGGAGGTCATCCGTCCACTCGGCGCCGGCCTCGTCGACATGGAGACGTACGCTTACATCTGGGTCGCAGAGCGCTTCGGCGTGCCGATCCGCGTGCTCAAGGCCGTCTCGGATCGCGCCCAGGACGGCGCGATCACCGACTGGCGCACCGCTGTAACCGCCTGCAGCCACCAGCTGCGCGACCGCATCCGCGCCGACTACGGCGTCTGACCCCTCCTCGCCGGGTCGGCGCACGCCGGCGCTCACCGCCCCGGGACTCAACAGGTCAACCGAGCCTCCACAGGACCGGAACCTCCCCCGTGATCCTGCAGAACCGCGGTTGACCTGTTGACGTTCGGGCGATGGATGCCTCGGCTCAGCGCCTCACGAGACCCACTGCGTCTTCGCCCACGTGATGTTCGCCAGCGTCGCCTGGCCCGACAGCGACGGGTGGAAGTAGTCGCGCGTCGAGATGTCGGACTTCACGAACGCATAGTTCGCGACCGCGTATCCGTCGAACCGGCATTTCGCGGTGGCTGCGCAGGCGGCCTCCAGCACCTTGTTGAAATCGGTCACCCGCTGCTGCACCAGCGTGCGGCGCTGCACATCGGCGGTGGCGCTGCTGCTCGGGTTGGCGAGCATCGATTGGCAGGTGCCGAGCAGCGACCACGCGAGACGGGCGGACAGACTCGACCTGTTGATGTCGTAGAGGCGCTGCAGACTCGGGATGCTCGCGACGAAGATCTCCGGCGCTGCGGGACTCGCCGCCAGGGTGGAGAGCGCCGTCTGCACGCTGCTCCGGAACGCGTCGACCGACGTCATCTGCGCCACGGTCCGGGTGCAGGCGTCGATCGCGCCGATCTCGATCGTGACGTACTGGGCCCCCTGTCCGGCGGCCGTCTGCGCCTGGGCGGGGAGCGCCGACGATCCCGCGCCCGATACGGCGTCGTTGAAGACGTTGACGAGGCCTGTAGACCCGGCCGCTCGCAGCCGCTGCAGGTGCGAGTTGACCGACGTCGTGGATCCCGTGGACCAGCTGTTGGCCGGACACGACGTGAGGCTCGAGCACGTCATCGCCGCCTGGGTGATCGAGTCCCCCAGCGCGGCCATGCGAGTGATCGGCGCAGGTGCGGCGTGCGCGGCGGAGGCGGCGCTGAGAGTGCCGGTGAGAAGCAGGGCGGATGCCGCGAAGGCGGCGAGGGCGCGGCGCGCCCGGGTGGTGGAACGCATGTCGACTCCGTACGTCGTCGTAACGAGAGGGCGCGGCGAACGGCCGCGGCCGGACGGGCGCCGGCGGTCGGGCGGGATCGCGATTCCCCCAGGAAGCGATCTGCCGCGAACGATACACCCGCGCATCGCCCCGGCGACAGAGGGAGAAGACCCGCGTCAGCGCCGCGGGGATGGGCGGGGCCGAGCCGTGGCTCAGACGCGGGCGGCTGCGTCCTGCCGGATGACGCTCGGCCCGGCCGGTGTCGCCTCGACCGCGAGCTGCGCGGGCAGCTGCTCCTTCATCGCGGCGACATGGCTGATGACGCCCACCGTGCGCCCGCCCTGTCGCAGCTCGTCGAGGGTGCGCATCGCGAGGTCGAGGGTCTCCTCGTCGAGCGAGCCGAAGCCTTCGTCGACGAACAGGGTGTCGAGCCGCACACCGCCCGCGCGGGCGGTGACGACCTCGGCGAGCCCGAGGGCGAGCGCGAGCGACGCGAGGAACGTCTCGCCGCCCGACAGCGACTGGGCCGGGCGGGACTGGCCGGTGAAGGCGTCCATGATCTCGAGGCCGAGGCCCGAGGCGGCGCCGCGCGCGGCCCGCGCATCGGTGTGCTGCAGCCGGTAGCGCCCCGACGACATGTCGCTGAGCCGCAGGTTCGCAGCGGCCACGATCTCTTCGAGCTCGGCGGCGAGCACGAACGTCTCGAGGTCCATCTTCATCGTGTTGGGGGCGCGCCCGGCGACGGTGTCGGCGAGCCGGGCGATGGCGGCGGCATCTGCGGCCCGGGCGGAGACGCCGGCGTACGCCTGATCGATCTGCATCGCGAGATCGCGGAGTCCCGCCACCAGCGTGCGGGCGTCGCTCTCTGCGCGGAGCGCCGCGGTGCGTGCCGCGTCGGCGGCCGCGAGAGCCGCCTGCGACGCCTCGGTGTCGACAGGCTCGGTCGGCGCGCCCGCGAGTTCGAGCTCGAGCTCGAGCATCCGTGCCCGCGCCGCGCCGAGCTGCGTGTCGTGCGCCGAGATCCGCTCGGCGAGCGCTTCCACGTCGCGAGGTGCGGCAAGGGCGGCGCTGACCTCGTCGGGATCGGCGAACACGGATGCTGCGACTCGCTCTTCGACGTCGGTGCGCGCCTGCGCGGCCAGGAGCGCCGCGCGGTGCGCCTCGGCGCGGGCGTCGACCACCGCGCGGCCAGCGTCGCGGATCGAGGCGGCGTGCG
>NZ_JBDGJU010000022.1:56096-70487 GCF_057656735.1 Microbacterium sp. Soil_C_42 | reverse complement strand
GCCGTCGAGCCCCAATGCCACCCGGCTGCCCAGCAGCACGTAGTCAGCCTCGGGCAGCGTGTCTGCAGCATCCGTCACCCGTCCATCCTTCCCCACACGCCCGCAAGCGACGGATGCCTCGAACCGGTCGGTTCGAGGCATCCGTCAGACGATCACTCCCACTCGATGGTCCCCGGCGGCTTCGAGGTGACGTCGAGGACGACGCGATTGACGTCGCGCACCTCGTTGGTGATGCGGTTCGAGATCTTCGACAGCACGTCGTAGGGCAGGCGCGTCCAGTCGGCGGTCATCGCGTCTTCGCTGGAGACGGGACGCAGCACGATGGGGTGCCCGTAGGTGCGGCCGTCGCCCTGCACGCCCACCGAGCGCACGTCGGCCAGCAGCACGACCGGGCACTGCCAGATCTCGCCGTCGAGGCCGGCCTTCGTCAGTTCTTCGCGGGCGATGGCGTCGGCATCGCGCAGAATCTCGAGACGGTCAGCGGTGACCTCACCCACGATCCGGATGCCGAGGCCGGGGCCCGGAAACGGCTGGCGGCCGACGATGACCTCCGGCAGCCCGAGCTCGCGGCCGATCGCGCGCACCTCGTCCTTGAACAGGGTGCGCAGCGGCTCCACGAGCTCGAACTGCAGGTCTTCGGGGAGGCCGCCCACGTTGTGGTGCGACTTGATGTTCGCGGTGCCGGTGCCGCCGCCCGACTCGACGACGTCGGGGTAGAGCGTGCCCTGCACGAGGAAGCGGATGGGCTCGCCGTCGGCCTCGGCCTCCGCGACGAGCGCGGCCTCGGCCTGCTCGAAGGTGCGGATGAACTCGCGTCCGATGATCTTGCGCTTCTGCTCGGGATCGCTGACGCCGGCCAGTGCGTTCAGGAACTGCTCGCGTGCGTCGACGGTCACGAGGCGCACACCTGTCGAGGCGACGTAGTCCTGCTCGACCTGCTCGCGCTCGTCCTTGCGGAGGAGTCCGTGGTCGACGAAGATGCAGACGAGCTGGTCGCCGACGGCCTTGTGCACGAGGGCCGCGGCCACAGCGGAATCGACGCCGCCCGACAGCCCGCAGATGACGCGGCCGGAGCCGACCTGCGCCTGGATCTTCGCGACTTGCTCGGCGATGACGTTGCCGCTGTTCCAGTCGGCGGGAAGACCCGCCGCCTTGTGCAGGAAGTTCTCGATGACGTTCTGACCGTGGTCGGAGTGCTTGACCTCGGGGTGCCACTGCACGCCGTAGAAGCGGCGCTCGTCGCTGCCGAACGCCGCGACCGGGGTGGCGCCGGTCGACGCGAGCACATCGAAGCCCTCGGGAGCGCGCGAGACCTGGTCGCCGTGGCTCATCCAGACGTTCTGCCGGGCCGGCTGACCACCCAGCAGCACGCCGCCGTCGCCCGTGACCGCGGCATCCGTCGCTCCGTACTCGCGGAGTCCGGTGTTGGCCACCTCGCCCCCGAGCGCCTGAGCCATGACCTGGAAGCCGTAGCAGATGCCGAGCGTCGGCACGCCGAGGTCGAACACGCCGGCGTCGAGCGCCGGCGCACCCTCTTCGTAGACCGACGACGGACCGCCCGAGAGGATGATGCCGACCGGGTTCTTCGCCGCGATGTCAGCGGCGGACGCGGTGTGCGGCACGATCTCGCTGTACACGCCGGCCTCGCGGACGCGGCGCGCGATCAGCTGCGCATACTGTGCGCCGAAGTCGACGACGAGGACGGGACGCTGAGAGGTCTCGGTCTGCTGGGTCAACGCTTGTTCTCCGTAGGGATCGCGTGGGTGAGGGTCGAGTGCGCGGCCTGCGAGTGCAGTTCGGCTGCCTCACGCTCGGCCAGGTAGGTCTTGACGTCGCGGCCGACGCGCGCCTCCATGAAGAACGACAGGAGGGGCACGATACCGCCGGCGGCGAGCATGCCCAGGCGCAGGAGGTTCCAGCGCATGAGGCTCCACACGCGGAAGCACGAGATCAGGTAGACGACGTAGAACCAGCCGTGGGCGACGAGGATGCCGAGGGACAGGTTGAACCCGTCACCGGTCGACTCGAGGCCCGAGGCCGTCTCGACGACAGGGGCGAACCACAGGAACCCGCCGGAACCACCGAGGAACAGCTCGTAGCCGACGACGTACTTGATGATCATCTCGGCGACGAGCAGCAGCAGCATCGTGCCCGTGATGATCGAGCAGATCTGGTAGAACTTCAGGGCTCCGCGGATCGCCGGAAAGGAAGCGAGCTTCGGGGCGCGGGGCATGACCCCAGTCTACCCGCGGGGTTCTGCGGCCTCGTCCTCGAAGTCCTCGACCTCCTTCTCCCACGCATCCTTCGCGAGGCGGTACCAGAGGTAGAAGGCGAAGCCGGCGAACACGGCCCACTCGACGGCGTAGAAGATGTTGAGCCAGTTGATGCCCGAGCCCTCGACCGGCGCGGGCGACGAGATCGCGTCGAGCCCGGCGACGGGATCGACGGAGGCGATGTACGGGCGGTACACGAAGAGGGCGTCGATGTCGTGCCACTGCCCGAGCAGCGCGGCCGGCGACATGCGGGTCAGCGTCTGCGGGTCTTCGCCGCGGGGCGGGAGCACCGGCCCTTCGTCCGAGATCAGACGCCCGGTCACCTCGACGGTTTCGGACACGGATGCTGCGCCCTCGAGCTCGTCGATGGCCGCGCGCGCGTCCTCCTCGGTGGCGGCCCACCCGAGCGCCACGGCGACCGAGGTCGGGCCCACCGTCGCGCTCACGTCGGGGTCGATGCGCAGCTGCCCGGTCACCCAGTAGCCCTCGACGCCGTCGTTGTAGCGCGACTCGACGACGATGAAGTCCTCGGGGACCCACGTGCCGCGCGTCTCGACGCGCTGGCCGACGAGCGGCTCCGGGAGGTACTCGCCCGGCAGAGCGACGTCGGCCAGAGGCTGCACCTGCTCGGTCGCCCCCGGGGGCACCGGATTCGTCTGCACGGCACGGCCCAGCTGCCATTGCCCGAGCCACGCGAACACGCCCGCGACCACGAGGCAGAGCAGCAGCATCCCGATCCATCGCGGGCGCAGCATCACCTCGCGCAGGGTCGGCGGGAAGGCCTCGGGCGCGAGGTCAGCCGCTCCCGTCGGGTCGGGGTCGGTCATGGCACCCGTCATCCCGCGGCGTACGGCGCGACGACGACCTCGACCCGCTGGAACTCCTTGAGATCGGAGTACCCGGTCGTGGCCATCGACTTGCGCAGGGCACCGACGAGGTTCGCGGTGCCGTCGGCGACCGGAGCGGGGCCGTAGAGGATCTCCTCGAGCGAGGCGACCTGGTCGACCTTCACGCGGCGACCGCGGGGCAGCTTGGCGTGGTGCGCCTCGGGCCCCCAGTGGAAGCCCCGGCCCGGGGCGTCCGTCGCGCGCGCGAGCGCCACGCCGAGCATGACGGCGTCGGCGCCCATCGCGATCGCCTTGACGATGTCGCCCGACGTGCCCACGCCGCCGTCCGCGATGACGTGCACGTAGCGGCCGCCCGACTCGTCCAGGTAGTCGCGGCGCGCGCCGGCGACGTCGGCGACCGCGGTCGCCATCGGGGCGTGCAGGCCCAGGGTCGCGCGCGTGGTGGACGCGGCTCCCCCGCCGAAGCCGACGAGCACGCCGGCTGCTCCCGTTCGCATGAGGTGCAGGGCGGCGGTATACGTCGAGGCGCCGCCGACGATGACGGGGACGTCGAGGTCGTAGATGAACTTCTTGAGGTTCAGCGGCTGGTCGACGCTCGAGACGTGCTCGGCCGAAACCGTGGTGCCGCGGATCACGAAGAGGTCGACCCCGGCGGCCACGACCGTCTCGTAGAGCTCCTGAGTGCGCTGCGGGGTCAGGGAACCCGCGACCGTCACGCCGCCGGCGCGGATCTCGGCGAGGCGATCGCGCACGAGCTCCGGCTTGATCGGCTCGGCGTAGAGCTCCTGCATGCGGCGGGTCGCGGCGGCCTTCTCGAGGCCGGCGATCTCGGCGAGCAGCGGCTCGGGGTCGTCGTAGCGGGTCCAGAGGCCCTCGAGGTCGAGGACGCCCAGGCCGCCGAGCTGACCCAGCATGATCGCCGTGCGCGGGCTCACGACCGAGTCCATCGGGGCGCCCAGCACCGGGATGTCGAAGCTGAAGGCGTCGATCGTCCACGTGGTCGAGACGTCCTCGGGGTTGCGCGTGCGCCGCGAGGGCACCACCGCGATGTCGTCGAACGTGTAGGCGCGACGCGCCCGCTTGGCCCGGCCGAGTTCGATGTCCATGCTCACGCGACCAGCCTACCCGGCGGGCCTCGCGGCGCCGGATTCCGCCCGGCCGGCCGCCCCGGAGTTCGCGCGACATCCGCCCCCGCCCGCCACGAGCCCGATGAGCTTCCTGCGCGCCGGCACTCCTGGGGATAAGGACGCCGACCGGTGTCCTTATCCCCAGGAGTCACCGAGCGCAGCTTCGCGAGTCCGGTGCGAACGGCCGCGGGGCGTGACGCACCGTCGCGGCGGCGATCCCGTCAGCCTCAGCGAGTGCGGGCCACCCGCGTCTCGTCCCAGACCGGCTCGTTCGACTCGAACACGCGGCCGTCGGAGCCGAAGACGAGGAACCGGTCGAAGGACTTCGCGAGCCAGCGGTCGTGCGTGACCGCGAGCACGGTGCCCTCGAACCGGGCGAGCGCGTCCTGCAGAGCCTCGGCCGAGACGAGGTCGAGGTTGTCGGTCGGCTCGTCGAGGAGCAGCAGCGTCGCGCCGGACAGTTCGAGCAACAGGATCTGGAACCGCGCCTGCTGCCCGCCCGACAGGCTGTCGAACGTCTGCTCGGCCTGGGCGACGAGTCCGTACCGGTCGAGCGCGCTGCTCGCGGCTTCCCGGGGCAGACCGGCTCGGGCGTCCTCGCCGCGATGGAGGATGTCGAGCAGCGTCTTGCCGTCGAACTCCGGGTGGCGGTGGGTCTGCGCGAACCATCCCGGAACGACGCGCGCGCCGAGGATCCCGCGCCCCGTGTGCGCCACGGGATCCAGTCCCGCCCCGGTCGTGGTCAGGTGCCCGAGGCGCCCGTCGGGGTCGGTGCCGCCTCGGGCGAGCAGCCGAAGGAAGTGCGACTTGCCCGAGCCGTTCGATCCGAGCACCGCGACCCGGTCGCCGAACCAGACCTCGAGGTCGAACGGCTTCATGAGCCCCGTGAGCTCGAGCTGCTCGGCGACGACTGCCCGCCGGCCGGTGCGTGCGCCGCGCAGGCGCACATCGAGGTCCTGTTCCCTCGGGCGCTCCTGCGGGGGCCCCGCCTCCTCGAACTTGCGCAGCCGCGTCTGAGCGGCGCGGTACCGAGAGGTGAAGGTGTCGTTGGCCGTGGCCTTGACCTTGAGGGTCGCCACGAGCTCCTTGAGCTTGACGTGCTGCTCGTCCCAGCGGCGGCGCAGCTCGTCGAGGCGCAGCATCCGGTCCTCCCGTGCCCGGTGATAGGTGCCGAAGCCGCCGCCGTGCACCCACGCCGTGCTCCCCGCCCCGCCCGCTTCGAGGGTCACGATGCGGTCCGCCGCGCGCGCCAGCAGCTCGCGGTCGTGCGACACCAGCAGCACCGTCTTCTGCGTCTCGCGCAGGCGCTCCTCGAGCCACCGCTTGCCGGGGACATCGAGGTAGTTGTCGGGCTCGTCGAGCAGCAGCACCTGGTCGGGGCCGCGCAGCAGCGCCTCGAGCGCGAGCCGCTTCTGCTCGCCGCCCGACAGCGTGGTGAGCTCGCGGAACCGTGCACGGGCGAACGGGATGCCGAGGGCCGTCGTCGTGCACGTGTCCCAGACGGTCTCGTACTCGTAGCCGCCGGCTTCGGCGTAGTCCGCGAGCGCTCCGGCGTAGCGCATCTGCGTCTCGAGGTCGTCGTGCTCGATGATCGCCGCCTCGGAGTCCTCGAGCTCGCGCGCGGCGCGACGCACGCGGTCGGGAGCGACGGCGATGAGGAGGTCGTGGACGGTCTGCCCGGCCTCGCCGTGGCCGACGAACTGGTCCATGACGCCGAGGCCGCCGTCGATGGACACGACTCCGGAGAGCGCCGGGGTCTGCCCGCGGATGATCCGCAGCAGCGTCGTCTTGCCCGCGCCGTTCTGGCCGATGAGCGCCGTCGTCGATCCCTCGCCCACGCGGAACGAGACCTCGTCGAGCAGCGGCCGGCCGTCCGGCAGCGCATACGAGACGGCGGCGATGTCGATGTACCCCACGGTTGTCCCTGTCTGCTCCGCAGGACGGGTTCGTCCGATGGGGAGCCGACCAGACTACCCCGTTCCGCTCGAACGCCCGGAGACAGAGCTCAGGCGGCGGGTGCGGCGTACCTGCCCGAGCGGACCGCGCGCTCACGCGCCTTGGCGGCCTCGACCTCGCGGTTCTTGGGCGGGGTCACTGCGACGAGGTCGTCGAGCAGGTGCTGCGTGATGTGCGCGATCTCGTGCACGGCGTGGTCGAAAGCCTCCTGGTTCGCCTTCGACGGCTTGGTCGTGCCTGCGATCTTGCGCACGTACTGGAGCGCGGCGGCGTGGACCTCGGCGGACGAGGCTGCGGGCTCGAAGTTGTGGAGCGTGTGGATGTTCCGGCACATGCCCCCGACCCTACGCCGGGCCCCCGACGCGGGCCAGGCTCGGCCGCCGGCTGCGGGCTCAGCCGGCCTTGCCGCGCAGGACGCGGGTCAGCAGCCCGTCGAGGAAGAAGAGCAGGAACGCGAGCGAGCCGACCCACGGCGCCAGCACCACCACCGCAGCCGAGATGAGGAGGGCGCTCAGCGAGCTGCGGCCGTAGGCCACGGCATCCGCTCGGCTCATATCGGGCATCAGCGACTCGCGCTGCCGCACCGCCCACCCCCATTGCAGCCAGCTGAACAGGATGGCCAGGAAGAACGTCACGGGCATGGCGAGCCGGCCCGCGAGCCACTCGGAGTACTCGGTCGTCAGGTTCGTCGCGAACGGCACGAGCACGATGAACAGCAGGCGCGCGTTGTTGAGCCACACCGTCGTCGAATCCACGCGGGCGAGGTGCTCGAACTGCTGGACGTGCACCATCCACATCAGGCACAGCAGCACGAAGCTCAGCCCGAAGTTGAGGAACAGCTCGTACATACCGCCGATCGCCGCCCACATCTGGGCGTCCGAGCCGATCTTGCCGAGCGAATGCTGCGTGAGATCGAGCACGAGCAGGGTCGCCGCGATCGCGAACACCCCGTCGGTGAACGCCTCGAGACGAGTGGTGCGCTGCGTCGCCAGAGCGTGCCGCCGCTGCCTGATCATGGCGCCAGGGTAGCGACACCACTCGCTACGGCGACCGTCACACTCCGTGACCGCCCCTCGGCAGCGGTGCGCGGTGCGATTTGATGGAGGCGGAGACGGATGCCGCGCCCCTCGGCATCCGAGACCTGGGAGGCCCCGTGACCGAGCATGTTCCGTACGTCGTCGTCGGCGCGGGTGCCATGGGGCTCGCGACGACGTGGCAGCTCGCGCGTCGCGGCCACCGCGTGGTCGCGCTCGAGCGGTTCGAACGGGGCCATACCCGCGGCGCCTCGCACGGCGCCACCCGCAACTTCAACAACGCCTACGGCGCCGCCCATTACCTCGACCTGCTCACCCTCGCCCGCGCCGAGTGGGACGAGCTCTCCCGCGCGACCGGCGAACCGCTGCTGCGCCTGCACGGGCTCGTGACCCACGGCGACGACGCCGTCGTCGCGGATGTGCACGGCGCGCTCATCGCCCGCGGCGAGCGCGCCGAGGTGCTCGCCGCACACGAGGCGGCGCGGCGCTGGGGCGGAATGCGATTCACCGGCGACGTGCTGTTCACGCCCGACGCCGGCGTGGTGCGCGCGTCCGCCGCGCTCGAGGCGCTCGAGCGCGGCGCCCGCGGTCACGGCGCCGACGTCCGCTTCGGGCACCGCGTGGTCTCGCTCGACGAGCGGGCGGAGGGTGTCGCACTCACGGTCGAGGCCGGCGGGGAGCGCCATCACCTCCTGGCCGAGACCGTGGTGGTGACCTCCGGAGCCTGGACCCGCGGCATCCTTCCCCCGTCCTTCCCCCTCCCCCGGCTGACCGTGACCGAGGAGAGCCCCGCCCACTTCGCCCCGATCACGCCGGATGCGCGGTGGCCGTCGTTCAACCACCTCCTGCCGGCCGAGCGGTACCCCGCGAACGTCTACGGCATGCCGACGCCGGGCGAGGGCGTCAAGGTGGGCTTCCACCTCGTGGGGCCCGTGGTCGACCCCGATGCCCGGTCGTTCCGCCCGGTGGCCGCGCAGGCCGCGCAGCTGCGCGAGTACGTCGCCGAGTGGTTCCCCGGCCTCGATCCGGACTCGGCCGAGCCGATCAGCTGCACCTACACGTCTACGCACTCGCAGGACTTCCTTCTCGACCGGCGCGGCCGCATCGTCGTCGGCGCCGGCTTCTCCGGCCACGGCTTCAAGTTCACGCCGGCTGTGGGCTCGGTCCTCGCCGCCCTCGCGACCGACGACGGTTTCCGGGCCGCCGAGCCCTTCCGCCTCCCCTGAGCCGGTCCGGCGGAAACGACGGATGCCTCGGCCCTGCGCAGCGCGCGGGGCCGAGGCATCCGTTTCTGAAGCGGGTTACTTCTTGTAGTTGGGGGCCTCGACGACGATCTGGACGTCGTGCGGGTGCGACTCCTTGAGGCCGGCCGCGGTGATGCGGACGAACTTGCCCTTGGCCTTGAGTTCGTCGATGGTGCGGGCGCCGACGTAGAACATCGACTGACGCAGGCCGCCGACGAGCTGGTACGCGACGGCCGAGACCGGACCGCGGTAGGCGACCTGGCCCTCGATGCCCTCGGGGATGAGCTTGTCGTCGGTGGGGACGTCGGCCTGGAAGTAGCGGTCCTTCGAGTACGACGTCTTCTTGCCGCGGGTCTGCATCGCACCGAGCGAGCCCATGCCGCGGTACTGCTTGAACTGCTTGCCGCCCTGGAAGACGATCTCGCCCGGCGACTCGTCGGTGCCGGCGAGGAGCGAGCCGAGCATGACGGTGTCGGCGCCGGCGACGAGCGCCTTGGCGATGTCGCCCGAGTACTGCAGTCCGCCGTCGGCGATCACCGGGATGTCGGCTTCGCGCGCGGCCAGGTAGGCCTCGTAGACGGCCGTGACCTGCGGGACGCCGACGCCGGCGACGACGCGGGTGGTGCAGATCGAGCCCGGGCCGACGCCGACCTTGACGGCGTCCACGCCCGCGTCGATGAGCGCCTGCGCGCCCTCCCGCGTGGCGACGTTGCCGCCGATGACGTCGATGTGGTCGAAGCTCGCGTCGGCCTTGATCCGGCGGACGATGTCGATGACACCCTGCGACTGGCCGTTGGCGGTGTCGACGACGATGACGTCGACACCGGCGTCGCGGAGGGCCTCGGCGCGCTGCCAGGCGTCGCCGAAGAAGCCGATGGCGGCACCGACGCGGAGGCGGCCCTGCTCGTCCTTGGTGGCGAGGGGGTACTTCTCACTCTTGTCGAAGTCCTTGATGGTGATGAGGCCCGCGAGCTTGCCGTGCTCGTCGATGAGCGGGAGCTTCTCGACGCGGTGCTGCGCGAACAGCGCGATGACCTCGCCGGCGCTGATGCCCACGCGCCCGGTGACCAGCCCGTCGGTCGTCATGACGTCGCGCACCTTGGTGGTCTGACGCTCGAAGCCCGAGACGAAGCGCATGTCGCGGTTCGTGACGATGCCCACGAGGTGGTTCTCCTCGTCGACGACCGGAAGGCCCGAGATGCGGTACTGCGCGCAGAGCGAGTCGACCTCTTCGATCGTGGCGTCGGGGGTGGTCGTGATCGGGTCGGTGATCATGCCCGACTCGCTCCGCTTGACGCGGTCGACCATCGAGGCCTGGTCCTCGATCGCGAGGTTGCGGTGGATGATCCCGAGACCGCCTTCGCGGGCGATCGCGATCGCCATGCGCGACTCCGTCACCGTGTCCATCGCGCTCGAGATGAGCGGGGTCGCGACGGTGATGCGTCGCGTCACCCGGGACGAGGTGTCGGCTTCGCTGGGGATCACGTCGGTGTGGCCGGGCAGCAGCAGCACATCGTCGTAGGTCAGTCCGACGAAGCCGAAGGGATCGTTGTGCTCCATGGGGGTCTCCTCGCGCGGGCGCGCGCGTGCTCGGGGGTGGACGGCGGCGGCCGGTGCGCTCGTGACGCTCCGTACTCGATTCTAAGGCGGCGAACCTGGAAATGATTCCCGAACACAGCCACCTGAGACGCGGTCCCACCCTCGTTGCGATCGGGTCACGTATCCACAGGGTGCGATAGGCGAAACACCCGCGACACATTACGCTCGTACCGTCGTTCATCACAGCCGATGCGACCCGGACATCGGTGCGCTCGTCGGCGGCGAACTGGAGGTTCTGTGGGTCCTACGACTGTGACCACGAGACATGTGTCTGGAAGGCGGCCGATCGCCGCCCTCTTCGGACTGCTGCTCGTCCTGCTGGGGCTGTTCGCCACCGCGACGCCTGCACTGGCGGACGAAGGCGATCCCTATCGGATCAGCGGCAACGTCCAACTCGACGGTGAGCCGCTCGAAGGCGTCGTCCTGACCGTCGACGGCCCCGGCGGGGAGCAAGAGGTCGAGACCGACGAGAACGGCCAATGGCACGTGAACGTCCCCGAGCGCGGCGAGACCTACGTCGTCACGCTCGACGAGGAGACGCTTCCCGAAGGCATCGCCGTGGTCGATGCCGAGGACGACACCCCGAACGTCAAAGAGGTCGAGGTGGGCCAGGGCGGCCGCGTCAGCGTCAACTTCTTCATCGGCGAGGGCGAGCGCAACGTCACGGGCTTCTTCGACCAGCTCGTCCAGCGCGTCATCCAAGGCATCAGCTTCGGACTCATGCTGGCCCTCGCTGCGATCGGCCTCTCACTCGTGTTCGGCACGACCGGCATCTCGAACTTCGCGCACGGCGAGATGGTGACCTTCGGCGCCATCGCCGCCTATCTGCTGGTGGGACCGGCGACCGTGGCGCTCCCGTGGTGGCTCGGCTACCCGATCGCCGTGGTGCTCAGCGCACTCTTCGGCCTCTTCCTCGACGTGATCCTCTGGCGACCGCTGCGCCGGCGCCGAGTCGGCGTCGTGCAGCTCATGATCGTGAGCATCGGCCTCTCGCTCGCGCTGCGCTACACGTTCCAGCTCTTCATCGGCGGCGGGACGCTGCAGCTTCCGGGTTCGTCCGAGGCGAAGATCGCGTTGTTCGGCGCCGTGCAGATGAGCGTCATCGACCTGGTCTCGCTGGCCATCTCGATCGTGGTCATCGTGGCATTCGCGCTGTGGCTCACCCGCTCGCGGACGGGCAAGGCCACCCGCGCCATCTCCGACAACGCGCCGCTGGCCGCCGCATCCGGCATCGACGTGGACCACGTCGTGCGCGTCGTGTGGATCGTCGCGGGCGGGCTCGCCGGCCTCGCCGGCATCCTGTACGCGTACTACCGCCCCGGCATCAAGTGGGACATGGGCGCGCAGATCCTGCTGCTGATGTTCGCCGCGGTCGTCCTCGGCGGTCTCGGCACCGCCTACGGCGCGCTCATCGGCGCGCTCATCGTCGGAATCCTGGTGGAGGTGTCGAGCCTGTGGATCCCGGCCGACCTCAAGTACGCCAGCGCACTGTTCATCCTCATCGTCATCCTGCTGTTCCGACCACAGGGCATCTTGGGCAGACGAGAGCGGATTGGTTAAGGCACGCGCATGAACTGGTTGCAGATTCTCTCCAACACCCTTTCCTCGATCCTCAGCCCCGCAACGATCGGCTACGCGCTGGCGGCCCTCGGCCTCGCCGTGCACTTCGGCTACGCGGGTCTGATCAACATGGGCATCGCCGGCTTCATGGCGGTGGGCGCCTACGGCTACGCGATCTCGATCCTCTCGTTCGGCCTTCCCTGGTGGGCCGGGGCGCTCATCGGCCTGGCCGCGGCGGCGATCTTCGCGCTGATCCTGGGCATCCCGACTCTGCGCCTTCGTGGCGACTACCTCGCCATCGTGACGATCGCAGCCGCGGAGGTGCTCCGGCTGATGTTCCTCACGACGGCGTTCGACAGCGTCACCGGCTCGGCCGACGGGCTCAGCGGGTACCACGAGAGCTTCCGGGCATCGAATCCGATCCCGCCCGGGGAGTACGGTTTCGGCCCCTGGGTCTACAACGAGACCGGGTGGTGGGTGCGCATCACGGGCATCATCACCGTCGCGATCGCGGTGCTCGTCGTGTGGATGCTGATGCGCAGCCCGTGGGGGCGCACACTGAAGGGCATCCGCGAAGACGAGGACGCCGTCCGTTCGCTCGGCAAGAACGTCTTCTCCTACAAGATGCAGGCGCTCGTGCTCGGCGGTGTCCTCGCGGCAGCGGGCGGCATCGTGTACGCGCTGCCCTCGGCTGTCAGCCCCGGCGTCTACGTGACGTCGCTGACGTTCTTCGTCTGGACGGCGCTCCTGCTCGGCGGTGCCGCAACGGTGTTCGGCCCGATCCTCGGTTCGCTGATCTTCTGGGCGCTGCAGACGTTCCTGTCCAACGTCCTGCCGGCGATGGCCGAAGCCGGCCTGCTGTTCGGCCTCTCGCAGATTCAGGCAGGCACGCTCCGGTTCATCCTCGTGGGCGTCGCGCTCATGCTGCTGGTGATCTTCATGCCGCAGGGCCTCCTGGGCAACAAGAAGGAGCTGACCTTTGTCAAGTGAAACCGCTCCGGTGACCGGGGGCGCGCCGGTCGTCCGCCCGAAGACCACCGGCCTCCATGTCGGCGACGCCGCCCCCGGCGTCGCGAAGGTCGACCCGATCATCATCGCCGACGACGTGCGCCGCTCGTTCGGCGGCGTCAACGCGGTGGACGTCGACCACCTGGAGATCCCGCGCGGCGCCATCACGGCCCTGATCGGGCCGAACGGCGCCGGCAAGACGACGCTGTTCAACCTGCTCACCGGGTTCGACCGACCCGACCATGGGACGTGGACCTTCGACGGCACATCGCTCTCGGGCGTGCCCGCCTACAAGGTCGCGCGCATGGGCCTGGTCCGGACCTTCCAGCTCACCAAGGCCCTCGGCCTGCTCACGGTGATGGAGAACATGAAGCTCGGCGCGAAGAACCAGCGCGGCGAGAAGTTCTGGGGCAGCCTGATCCCCGCGCTGTGGCGATCGCAGGATGCGGAGTTCGAAGACCGCGCGATGGTGCTGCTCGAGAAGTTCAAACTCGACGCCAAGGCCGACGACTTCGCCGCCAGCCTGTCGGGAGGCCAGCGCAAGCTGCTCGAGATGGCCCGCTCGCTCATGACCGAGCCGACGCTCGTCATGCTCGACGAGCCGATGGCAGGCGTCAACCCTGCCCTCACGCAGTCGCTGCTCGACCACATCCTCGACCTCAAAGACCTCGGCATGACCGTCCTGTTCGTCGAGCACGACATGCACATGGTGCGCCACATCGCCGACTGGGTCGTCGTCATGGCCGAAGGCAAGATCGTCGCCGAGGGCGACCCCGACACGGTCATGAAGAATCCCGCGGTCATCGACGCGTACCTCGGCGCCCATCAGGAACTCGACCTGGGCGTCGTGACGGGCCGCATCGATGTCGTCCAGGCCGACCCGACGACGGATGCCGATGCCTCCGCCGCAGCGGACGCCGCGGCGCTCGTCGACGAGGGCGTGGCCGAAGAAGAGGAAGAGGAGGACGGCAGATGACCGCTCCCACCGCGACGGGCACTCCCGTCGTCGTCATCGACGATGTCCACGCCGGCTATCTGCCCGGGGTGAACATCCTCAACGGCTGCAGCCTCGTCGCCCACCAGGGCGAGCTGATCGGCATCATCGGCCCCAACGGTGCGGGCAAGTCGACGCTGCTGAAAGCGATCTTCGGGCAGGTGCACGTCCGCAGCGGCACGATCACGCTCGAGGGCGACGACATCACCGGCTTGCGCGCCAACAAGCTCGTGGCGCGCGGCGTCGGGTTCATCCCGCAGACCAACAACGTGTTCCCGAGCCTCACCATCGAGGAGAACCTGCAGATGGGGCTCTACCAGCGCCCCAGCGCCTACAAGGAGCGTCTCGAGTTCGTGACGGGGATCTTCTCTGAGATCGGCAAGCGCCTCAAGCAGCGTGCCGGATCGCTCTCGGGCGGCGAGCGGCAGATGGTCGCGATGAGCCGCGCTCTGATGATGGACCCGAAGGTTCTGCTGCTCGACGAGCCGTCGGCGGGACTGTCCCCCGTCCGGCAGGACGAGGCCTTCATCCGCGTCTCGGAGATCAACCGCGCCGGCGTGACGTGCATCATGGTCGAGCAGAACGCCCGCCGCTGCCTGCAGATCTGCGACCGCGGCTACGTGCTCGATCAGGGCCGCGACGCCTACACGGGATCCGGCCGCGAGCTGCTGAACGACCCGAAGGTCACGGAGCTCTACCTGGGCACGCTCGGCAAGTAGCGGTCACAGCGCCTACGAGGGAGGGGACC
>NZ_JBDGJU010000022.1:0-55998 GCF_057656735.1 Microbacterium sp. Soil_C_42 | reverse complement strand
TGAACGACCCGAAGGTCACGGAGCTCTACCTGGGCACGCTCGGCAAGTAGCGGTCACAGCGCCTACGAGGGAGGGGAAGCCGAGCGGGCCGTCGGACCACACGCGGAACGGCCCCGGGTCCGAGGACCCGGGGCCGTTCACATCTGGGACGATCAGCCCTCGTACGGGACGTACTTGTTGTCGTCGCCGAACTGGTAGATGCCGATCGACGCCTCGGTCGGGTCGCCGACCTCGTCGAAGGTGATCGGGCCGGAGATGCCGTCGTAATCGGCGACACCGCCGTCCACGATGATGGCCGCGCACTCGGCGTACGTGGTGCACTTCTCACCCTCGCCGGAGCCGCCCGAGACCTCGATGAGCTTCTCGGCGATCGCGGTTCCGTCGGTCGACTGCGCCGCCAGGGCGGCCAGCGCGATCAGGATCGTGGCGTCGTAGGACTCCGCCGCGTAGGTGAACTCGGTGAGCGGCGCGTTGCCCTCGCCCTCGTTGAACTCCTGCAGCGCGTCGGTGAAGTCCGTGATCGCGTCGAGCGACAGGCCCGGGAACGTTCCCTTGGCGCCCGTCAGCGAGCCCGCCGGGAACTGCTCGCCGAAGTTGGCGAGGTTGCCGTCGACGAAGTACAGGTCCTCCGCGGGATACTGACCGAACAGGCTGGGCAGGATCGTCTTGACCTCTTCGAACGTGATCAGGGCGATCGCGTCGGGGTCGGCCGCGAGGACCTCCGAGATCTGCGCGTCGAAGCTCGTGTCACCCGTGTTGTAGGTGGGAGCCGCGACGACCTCGCCGCCGGCGGCCTCGAAGGCCTCGGTGACGTACTTGGCCAGACCGGTGCCGTACGAGTCGTTCAGCACGATCATGCCGAGCGTCTGGTGGCCGTCCTCGGCGATGAGGTTGCCGAGCACCTCGCCCTGCAGGACGTCCGACGGAGCGGTGCGGAAGTACAGTCCGTTGTCGTCGTAGGTCGTGAACGCGTCGGACGTGTTCGCCGGCGAGAACTGGATGACTCCGGCACCGGTGACCTGGTCGATGAACTGCAGCGACGTGCTCGACGACGCGGCACCGAGGATGGCGGAGACGTCCTCGCCGAGCAGGCGCGGGATCTCGGTCTCGTAGGCCTTGTTGTCGGTGTCACCGGAGTCGCCGTACTCGACGTCGAGGGTGAGTCCCGTATCGGCGCTCGCCTCGTTGATCTGCGAGACCGCGTACGCGACGCCGGCCTCCTCGGGCGGGCCGAGGAACGCGAGGTTGCCCGTCTGGGGAAGTGCCGTGCCGATCTTGAGGCTCAGCTCCTCGACGGGACCTGCGCTCTCGCTGGCCTCGCCACCGGTGTCGCCACCGCCGCCGGAACAACCGGCGAGGACGAGGGCGCTGGCGCCGATGAGCGCGATGCCACCGAGGACGGTGGTCGTGCGCGAGCGGGTGAAGACGCTCATGTTGCTCCTTGCTGTGCGATTACAACGGGAACGGCTCGGGCGCCGACCCAGTGCACTAAACCTAATCGCCGTCAAGCGTCGCCAATGTTGCCTTTCGTTAACGATCTGTAACAGCTTGAAAACCGTGATCGGACCGTAATTCCAGACGCTCGCAGGGCTCCTCCGCTGTGGATAACTCGCCGGCCCGTTCGCGAGCGCCGCCGGAACGGAATCCGCGTCCCGCGCCGGCCCCCCATACCCCTTGTGGGTATACACTGGAGCGACCGGGTACCCCTGAGGGGTATCCACACGACCCAGAGGAGAAATCATGGCTGAGGCCGAGTACACGGTGACGGGAATGAGCTGCGGGCACTGCGAGGCGTCCGTGCGCGGCGAGGTGTCGAAGCTCGAGGGCGTCCAGGACGTCCAGGTGAGCGCGGCCGCCGGCACGCTCAAGATCGTCTCCGCCGCCGAGCTCGCCGACGACGCCGTCATCGCGGCCGTCGACGAGGCCGGCTACAGCGCGGTCCGCGCATGAGCGAGGCCTCGATCCCCGCCGCCCGGTTCGAACTCGAGATCGGCGGGATGACGTGCGCGTCGTGCGCCGCGCGGATCGAGAAGCGGCTGAACCGGATGGACGGGGTCGAGGCATCCGTCAACTACGCCACCGAGAAGGCGTTCGTCACGGCTCCCACGGGACTGGACCCGCAGGCGCTCATCGAGGAGGTCGAGAAGACCGGGTACACGGCCGCGCTCCCCGCGCCGCCGGCGACCGAGTCCCCGACGGAGGAGCCCGCCGACCCGGAGCTCACGAGCCTCCGGCAGCGCCTCATCGGGTCGATCGTGCTGTCGGTGCCGGTGATCCTTCTGGCGATGATCCCGGCCCTGCAGTTCACCTACTGGCAGTGGGCGTCGCTGGCGCTCGCGGCGCCGGTGGTCGTGTGGGGCGCGTGGCCGTTCCATCGTGCCGCCTGGATCAACCTGCGCCACGGCGCGGCCACGATGGACACGCTGATCTCGCTCGGCGTCTCTGCGGCGTTCCTGTGGTCGCTGTACGCGCTGTTCTTCGGCCACGCGGGCATGCCGGGCATGACCCACACGTTCGAGTGGTCCGTCTCTCCGGAGGGCGGCGCGGGCGACATCTACCTCGAGGTCGCCGCCGGCGTCACGACGTTCGTGCTCGCGGGCCGGTACTTCGAGCAGCGGTCGAAGCGCCGCGCGGGTGCCGCGCTGCGGGCCCTCCTCGAGATCGGCGCGAAGGACGTCGCGGTGCTCCGCGCGTCCGGCGACGGCGTCGCCGAGGTGCGCGTGCCGGTCGCCGACCTCCGCGTCGGCGAGGAGTTCGTCGTGCGGCCCGGCGAGAAGATCGCGACCGACGGGGTCGTGACCTCCGGCACCTCCGCCGTCGACGCCTCGATGGTGACAGGCGAATCGGTCCCCGTCGAGGTCTCCCCCGGCGATGCGGTCGTCGGCGCCACCGTCAACGCGGGCGGCCGGCTGGTGGTGCGCGCGACGCGCGTCGGCGACGACACGCAGCTCGCGCAGATGGCGCGGCTCGTCGAAGACGCCCAGTCGGGCAAGGCCAAGGTGCAGCGCCTGGCCGATCGCATCTCGGGCGTGTTCGTCCCGATCGTGCTGCTGATCTCGCTCGGCACGCTCGTGGCCTGGCTCCTCACGGGCGCCCCGGCTTCCATGGCCTTCACCGCGGCCGTCGCCGTGCTCATCATCGCGTGCCCATGCGCGCTTGGGCTCGCGACCCCCACCGCCCTGCTCGTCGGCACCGGCCGCGGCGCGCAGCTCGGCATCCTCATCAAGGGGCCGGAGGTGCTCGAGTCCACGCGCACCGTCGACACGGTCGTGCTCGACAAGACCGGCACCGTCACGAGCGGACGCATGTCGCTCATCGACGTCGTGGTCACCGGATCCGCCCCGCCGCACACGAACCAGGCGTCCGCGGCGCGCGCCGAGCTGCTGCGTCTCGCGGGCGCCCTGGAGCACGCCTCCGAGCACCCGATCGCGCAGGCGATCGCCCGCGCCGCGACCGCCGAGGCCGGAGACCTGCCGCCGGTCGAGTCGTTCCAGAACGTGCCGGGCAAGGGCGTCTCGGGCGTCGTGGAGGGGCACGCAGTGCTCGTCGGCCGCGAAGTCCTGCTCGCCGACTGGGCACTGACCCTCCCCGACGACCTGGCTGCCGCGAAAGCCGCGGCCGAGGCGCTGGGCCGCACCCCGGTCCTCGCCGCGTGGGACGGCGCGGTGCACGGCCTTCTCGTCGTCGCCGACCAGGTCAAGCCCACGAGCCGCGAGGCAGTGCGGCAGCTGAAGGCCCTCGGCCTGTCGCCGGTGCTCCTCACGGGCGACAACGCCGCCGCGGCACAGGCCATCGCCGACGAGGTCGGCATCGAGCGCGTGATCGCCGAGGTGCTTCCGCAGGACAAGGTCGCCGTCGTGACCGAGCTCCAGAGCGAGGGCCGCGTCGTAGCGATGGTCGGCGACGGCGTGAACGACGCCGCCGCCCTCGCCCAGGCCGACCTCGGTCTGGCGATGGGAACCGGGACGGATGCCGCGATCGAGGCATCCGACATCACCCTGGTCCGCGGGGATCTGCGCAGCGCGGCCGACGCGATCCGTCTCTCGCGCGCGACCCTCCGCACGATCAAGGTCAATCTGTTCTGGGCCTTCGCGTACAACGTGGCCGCGATCCCGCTGGCGGCGCTGGGCCTGTTGAACCCTATGATCGCCGGAGCGGCGATGGCGTTCTCGAGCGTCTTCGTCGTGGGCAACAGCCTGCGCCTGCGTCGCTTCCGCAGCCTCTCGACCGCTCACCGTTGAAGGAGCCCGACATGACCGACACCACCCTCGAGCACGCGCACTCCGACTCCGCCGAGCACTCCCACCACGGCTACATCACCGATAAGGACAAGTACCTCAATCGCCTCAAGCGCATCGAGGGCCAGGCCCGCGGCATCCACAAGATGGTCGAGGACGAGAAGTACTGCATCGACATCCTCACGCAGATCAGCGCGCTGACCTCCGCACTCGAAGCCGTCGCCGTGGGTCTGCTGGACGACCACCTGCGCCACTGCGTGGTGGATGCTGCGCGCCTGGGCGGCGCCGAGGCCGACGCCAAGATCACCGAGGCCACGCAGGCCATCGCCCGCCTGGTGCGCTGAGCGCTACGCCGCGACGCGGCTGCGGCGGGCGTGGATGACCGAATCGACCGTGAGCACGGTCAGCGCGACCCACACGAGCCCGAAGCCGATCCAGCGCTCGAGGGGCATCGGCTCCCCCAGCACGAGCCAGCCCACGAGGAACTGCAGCACCGGTGCGACGAACTGCAGCAGCCCGATGGTCGTGAGCGAGACACGGCGCGCGCCGGCGGCGAAGAGCAGGAGCGGCACCGCGGTGATGACGCCGGTCAGGCTGAGGAGCACGGTGTGCTGCCAGCCTTCCGAGCCCATCGTCAGTCCCTCGGTCGCGCCGACGATCACGAGCACGACCACCGCGATCGGGGTGAGCCACAGCGTCTCGAGGGTCAGCCCGCTCACGGCGTCGACCGACGGGCCGACCTTCTTCTTCACGAGGCCGTAGACGCCGAAGGATGCTGCGAGCGTGAGCGCGATCCACGGGAAGGCGCGGTAGCCGATCACGATCACTGCGACCGCCGCCGCGGCGATGCCGATGGCGACCCACTGCGTCGGCCGCAGCCGCTCGCGCAGCACGAGCACGGCGAGCAGGACCGTCGCGATCGGGTTGATGAAGTAGCCCAGGCTGGTCTCGATCACGTGACCGTTCAGGGCGCCGTAGATGAACACCTGCCAGTTGACGTAGATCAGGAGGCCCGCGATCACGGTGAGACCGAGCACCCTCGGCTGCCGGAAGATCGCCGCGAGTCGCGACCACGTGCGGGTCACCGTGAGCAGCAGCGCGCAGAAGACCAGCGACAGCAGGATGCGCCACGCCACGATCTCCCACGGCCCGGTGGGCGCCAGGAGCAGGAAGTACAGCGGCAGGAAGCCCCACAGCAGGTACGCGGAGAACGTGAAGACCCCGCCGAGCCGGCGCTCCCGGGTCTCAGCCGCATCGGACGCGGCCCTGCGCGTCCCGGTGGTGACGCCCAGGTCGAGCGCCGTCGAGTCGTCGAGCCCGTCCGCCACGTCGCGATCGGGAAGGGCAGACTGCTCGTGACTCACCGAGTCAGCCTACGCCCGCCCCGCCCCGCCCCGCCCCGCCCCGCCCCGCCGCGGCCCGCCCCGGCGCGGCCCGCAGCCGCAGGGCCGCAGCATCCGCTCTCCGTCGTCCGTGGCGTCATCCCTGCCACCGTCGGACGACCCGGTCCTCCCCCCGCATCGCCTCGCTGCTCCGCAGTCACTCTTGGCGGGTTGCAAGGCCTCGGCTCCCGCCCTTTGTGACTGCGGAGCACGTCGTGTCGTGCCCGCGGACGACGAAAGGGCCGGATGCCGAAGCATCCGACCCTTTCGGTACGCGCAGTGCGCGGAACTCAGCGAACGACGACCGCGAGGACGTCGCGAGCCGACAGGACGAGGAACTCGTCGCCGCCGAACTTGACCTCGGTCCCGCCGTACTTGCTGTAGATCACGCGGTCGCCGACGGCGACGTCAAGCGGGATGCGGTTGCCGTTGTCGTCGATACGACCCGGGCCCACCGCAACGACCTCGCCCTCCTGGGGCTTCTCCTTGGCGGTGTCGGGGATGACCAGACCGCTGGACGTGGTCTGCTCGGCCTCGACCTGCTTGATGACGATGCGGTCCTCGAGCGGCTTGATGGAAACCGACACGGTCTACCTCTTCTTTCTTGAGACTAAGACTCGTTAGCACTCTGACGTTGAGAGTGCTTACGTCAGTCTAGGCAACGGGCTGGCACTCATGCAACGTGAGTGCCAATGAGTCGTCACACGGATCGGTGCCCACGCGGCCGCGCGCGCCGTAGGCTCGGCGGGTGGAACTGTCCGAACTCGAAGCGCTCCTGACACCCGAGGGCCTGCGCCTGCTCGATGCGATGCCGCCGGTGGACTCCTCCGACGATGTCGCGCGCACCGTGACGCGGCTGCGCCGCGACGGCCACTCCCCCGACCTCGTCTCGGCGGTCGTCGGCCAGGCACGCCTCCGCACGCGCGCGCGGGCGAAGTTCGGCGATCTGGCGGAGCGGATGCTGTTCACCCGCGCCGGTCTCGAACAGGCGACGCGGCTCGGCATCGCTGCCCGCCACGCAGCGCGGTTCCGCGACGCGGGCTTCGCGCGGGTCGCCGACCTCGGCTGCGGCATCGGCGGGGACGCCCTCGGGCTCGCCGGGCTCGGCCTGCGCGTGACGGCGGTCGACGCCGACGAGGTCACCGCCGGCATCGCCGCCTACAACCTCGCACCGTTCGGCGCGGACGCCGAGGTGCGTCTCGGCACGGCGGAGGACGCCGACCTCGACGGCATCGAGGCCGTGTGGCTCGACCCGGCACGCCGCACCGCCGGGCACTCCGAGACGGCGCGCACGCGCCCGGAGGACTGGTCGCCCTCGCTCGACTGGGTCTTCGACCTCGCGCGTCGCATGCCCGCCGGCGTGAAGCTCGGCCCCGGCCTCGACCGCGATCTCATCCCCGACGACGTCGAGGCCCAGTGGGTGAGCGCGGACGGCTCGACGATCGAGCTCGTGCTGTGGTCGGGCGCGCTCGCGCGCCCCGGCGTGCGCCGCGCTGCGCTCGTCATCCGCGGCGAGAAGGCTCACGAGATGACGGCGGAGACGGATGCTGCGGACGAACCCGTCCGCGACCTCGGCGCCTTCCTGCACGAGCCCGATGGCGCCGTCATCCGCGCGCGCCTGATCGGCGACGTCGCCCGCACGCTCGAGGCGGGGATGCTCGACGAGCACATCGCCTACCTCACCTCGGACGCCGCCCTCACGTCACCGTTCGTCTCGACGTTCCGCGTGCGAGAGGTGCTGCCCGCCGACGAGAAGGCTCTGGGCAAGGCCCTGCGCGAGCGCGACATCGGCCGCCTCGAGATCAAGAAGCGGGGCGTGGACGTGGACCCCGCCGCCCTCCGCACGCGCCTGAAGCTCCGCGGCTCGGCGGCCGCGACCCTCCTCCTCACGAGGATCGGCACCCGCCGCACCGCGATCCTCGCCGACCGCGTCTGACGCGGATCAGCCGATGATGTCGGCGCGCGCCGCGGCGTAGAGGAGCCAGCCGGCGCTGTAGAGGATCGACAGCGTTCCGAGCACGATCGCCCAGACGGCCACCGCGCGGCTTTCGAGCGGACGGCGCAGCGCGATGATCGCGGACACGATCGCGACCAGCCCGATCGGGAAGCCCCAGCCGACGAACATCGACACGAGGAGCCCGAGGATCGCGAAGCCGAGCGCCCAGCCCGCGAGCCCGCGGTGCAGCAACGAGTCCGATGCCGTCCACGACGCGGCGTCGGGCGTGAACTCGCTGCCCGGCTCTGCCGGTGCGGTCTCCACCGTGACGGCGACCGGCGCCGTCGGCAGCCGGAGGAACCCTCCGCGGTGAGCCCCCGGCAGCGGCGACGCGTCCTGCGCGAGGTCGACGTCGGGCGACACCGAGGTCACGGTCGCCCCGGCCGGCCGAGCCGGTGCCACCGGTGGAACAGACGCTGAGGTCTCCGAAGTCGCCGAGTCGAGGTCGCCCGGATCCTCGGGGCGTTCCGTCGCTGCGTGTGGACGCGCAGGCTCGCCCGACGCGCGGGATGCGGCGTCGGGTCCATCCACTCCATCCGAAGTTCCCGCTCGTTGAGCGGAGGGCGCTCTGGCGCCCGCAGTCGAAACGCCTGCCGCATCCGCAGGCGTCGATTCGAGATCGGCCTGATCAGTCCCGGGCGTCGCGACCTCGGGCGTCCCGGCGTCGCCGGGCTGCGGCATCCGTTCGTCCGTCATGCCGACTCCGCGACCTGGATCTCCGTGACCGGAAGGGTCGAGTCCGCGCCGAACTCGAGAGTCGAGGGCGCGCGGCCCGACATGATGAGCTCGGAGGTCAGCGCCGCGATCATCGCACCGTTGTCGGTGCACAGCGACAGCGGCGGGATGCGCACGGTGACGCCTTCGGCGGCGCCGCGCTCGAGGGCGACGTCGCGCAGGCGGCGGTTGGCGATGACGCCGCCGCCCAGCAGCAGGCGCGGCACGCCGTGGTCGCGGCACGCGGCGAGGGCCTTGGTGACGAGCACGTCGACGACGGCCTCGCGGAAGCTCGCGGCGACGTCGGCGACCGGCACCGGCTCGCCCACCGCCTCGCGCTGCTCGACCCAGCGGGCGACCGCCGTCTTGAGCCCCGAGAACGAGAAGTCGTAGCGGTGCTTCGCCATGTCCGAAGCGCGCGAAAGCCCGCGCGGGAACGGGATGGCCTTCGGATCACCGGATGCTGCGGCCCGGTCGATCTCGGGACCCCCGGGGTATGGCAGCCCGAGCAGGCGCGCGACCTTGTCGAAGGCCTCGCCGGCGGCGTCGTCCATGGTCTCGCCGAGGAGCTCGACGTCGGTGGTGAGGTCGCGGACCAGCAGTAGCGAGGTGTGCCCGCCCGAGACGAGCAGCGCGACGGTCGGGTACTCGAGCGGCGGCGCGTCGGCGTCGAGGATGTCGGCGGCGATGTGCCCGACGAGGTGGTTGACGGCGTAGAGGGGCTTCTCGAGCGACACCGACAGCGCCTTGGCGGCGCCCACGCCGACCATCAGCGCGCCGGCGAGCCCCGGCCCCGACGTCACGGCCACGGCGTCGAGATCGGCGAGCGCGACGCCCGACTCAGCGAGCGCCGCTTCGATCGACGGCTGCAGCGCCTCGAGATGCGCCCGCGCGGCGACCTCGGGCACGACGCCGCCGTAGCGGGCATGCTCGTCCATCGAGCTCGCGATCGTGTTCGACAGCAGGGTGCGGCCGCGCACGATCCCGATCCCGGTCTCGTCGCAGCTCGTCTCGATGCCGAGCACCAGCGGTTCGGCGCGGTTCACGTGCACACTCCTCCGTCCGCGTCGCGGCGGGCCCACCCGCGCAGGTCGAGCTTCATCACCACGGCGTCGACGTCGTCGGGCTGGTAGTAGCGGGGCTTGCGGCCGATCTCGGCGAAGCCCTCCGACACGTACAGCCCCTGGGCGACGGGGTTGTCGGCGCGCACCTCGAGGAACACGTCTGTCACGCCGCGGCGTGCGGCCTCCTCCAGCAGTGCGCGCAGCATCGCACGACCGCGGCCGCGGCCCCTCGACACCTCGGCGATCGCGATGGTCTGGACGTCGGCATCCCGCGCCCCGGCGATGGCGCGCAGTCCCGCGTACCCGACGAGGCGGCCGGCCTCCTCGTCGACGACGTACCAGCCGTGCGGCGAGGCGAGCTCTTCGCGCATCATGGCATCGGACCACGCGTCGGTCGGGAACGAGGTCCGCTCGAGCGTCATGATGGCGGCGAGGTCTTCGCCGGTCGCGGGGCGGAGGGTCACGAGCCCACCCGCTTCGGGGCGTGCGGGAGCGTCACGTCGGGCGAGCGCAGATAGAGCGCGTCGGCGGGGCCGATCGTGCGCCCGGCGGCGAGCGCGCGGGCCGCGGCGAGGCCGAGCATGCCCGCGGGGATGCGGTCGGCGTCGCGGCGCGCGGCACCGACGTTCGCGAGCACCCCGTCGAGTTCGTCGCGGGGCGCGAGCGCGGGCTCCGCGATGCGCACGGGCAGGCCGTCGTCGTCGAGCCCGCGGTAGAGCGTGTACGCGAACTCGCGGCGGCGCGCGTCGGTGACGACCGCGAACGTCTCGTCGGCGGCATCCTCGTATCCGCCCGTCAGCGCGTCGTGGATGAGCAGTTCGAGGGCGACCGCATCGTGGCTCGCGACCGGCACGACCGGCACGCCGCGCCCGAGGGCGAACGTGCGCGCCGCGGCGATGCCCACCCGCAGCCCGGTGAACGGGCCGGGTCCCATGCCCGCGGCGACATGCGTGACATCGGACGGGGAGACGGATGCCTCCGCCAGCGCCCGCTCGATCAGCGTGCCGATCACCTCGGCGTGGCCGCGCGGGTCTGCGCTCTCGACCTGGGAGCGGATCACGCCGTCCGGCTCGACCACCGCCACCGCGGAGCCGAGGGACGTGTCGATGCCGAGGATCACCCTTCCAGGGTAGTCGGGCGCGATGGGAGCCTCTCCGCCCGCCCCTCCCCGCCTCCTCATTTGAGGACCAGGGCCGAATCGAGGAGCCGAACCGGTGGTGCGATCCGCATCTCGGCACGCATCCTCAATTGAGGGCCGGACGCGGGGGGACCCATCGCCCGTCAACCCGGCACGCATCCTCAATCGAGGGCGGGAGTGGACGTCATTGAGGGCGGGGGATGTTGCGAGCCGACGCCGGCTAGGGGTGCCGGGTGATCTTCACCCGGCGGGGGGTGTCGGCGTCGAGGTCGGCCTCGTGGGCGGTGGTGCCGCACGCGTCGTCGACGCCGTGGCCGTGCCACTCGCGTTCGAGCTCGACCTCCCACCACCGCTCGCGCAGGCCGTCGACAAGGCCGCGGCCCCACTCCACGATCACGACGGAGCCGTCGAAGTCGATGTCTAGGTCGTCGAGCTCGGCCGCCGAGCCCAGGCGGTAGGCGTCGACGTGCACGAGCGGCGCTCCGCCCGAGAGCGACGGGTGCGTCCGGGCGAGCACGAACGTCGGGCTCTGGATGGGTCCGCGCACGTCGAGCCCCCGGCCGATGCCGCGGGTGAGGGTGGTCTTGCCCGCGCCGAGCGGACCGGTGAGCACCACCATGTCGCCGGGGCGCAGCATCCGTCCCATCTCTTCGCCGAGTGCCTCCATCGCGTCGGGCGAGGTGATCTCGCGCGTGCCGACGAGGGCGTCCAGACCTTGTGCCGCGGTGTCCACGCCCGGTGCAACACCGGGGACGTCGCCTTCGTTCCCGCTCACTCCGACACCTGCCGGCGGGGCACGCGGGCTCCGATGCGCGTGACGACCTCGTAGTTGATGGTGCCCGCGGCCTCCGCCCAGTCGGTCGCCGCCGGCACCCCGAGGGTCGGGTCTCCGAACAGCACGGCCGTGTCGCCCACGGCAACGGGAGCGTCGCCCACGTCGACGACGAACTGGTCCATCGCGATGCGGCCCGCCACGGTGAACCGCCGCCCGCCGATCACGACGGGCCCGGCGCCCGACGCCTGGCGCGGCACGCCGTCGGCGTAGCCGAGCGGCACGAGCGCGAGGGTCGTCTCGCGCTCGGCGCGGTAGTCGTAGCCGTACGACACGCCCTTGCCGGCGGGCACGCGTCGCACGGCGGCCACCGCGCCGCGCAGGGTCATCGCCGGGCGTAGGCCGAGATCCGCCGAGGTGCGGTCGTCGAACGGCGAGAGTCCGTAGATCCCGATGCCGATGCGCACGCAGCCGAGGCGCGATTCGGGGAGGTCGATCGCGGCGTGCGTCGCCGCGATGTGCCGCAGCGGCGGTGCGAGACCGAGCGAGGCGGCCGCGGCGACGCCGTCGTCGAAGGCGCGCAGCGCCGCGCGGTCGTCTTCGGTCGATGCGTTCGAGAGGTGGCTGAACAGCGCGATGACGCGGACGCGGCCGATCCGCTCGAGGCGCGCCACCTCGGCGAAGACCACGCGGTAATCCTCGGGCGCGATGCCGTTGCGCGAGAGCCCGGTCTCGAGCTTGAGGTGCACCCCGACGGGACGATCGGCGGATGCCGCGGCCGCCGCCTTCTGCAGCTGGTCGAGGCTCGAGATGCCGAGTTCGATCCCCCGCGCGGCGGCTTCGGCGAAATCGGCGCCCGGAGCGTGCAGCCACGCGACGATCGACGCGTCGATGCCGGCGTGGCGGAGGGCCAGCGCCTCGGTGATGTCGGACACGCCGAGCCGCGACGCGCCGCCGGCGAGTGCCGCGAGCGCCGAGCGCACCGCGCCGTGTCCGTATCCGTCGGCCTTGACGACCGCGATGATCTCGGACCCGGTGAGCCGGCGGAGGTGCCGCACGTTGTCCTCGATCGCCCCGACGTCGATCAGGGCCTCGCGCAGGGCTCCGGCGGGCAGGCCGCTCACGCGCTCACCCCGGACTCGCCGGCGGGCACGGCCTCGGCGATGACGTACGCGGTCGCGAGGCCCGCGTCGTGCGAGAGCGACAGGTGCAGCGCCGTGATGCCGCGCTCCGCGACAACCGCGGCCGTCGATCCGCACAGCGAGAACACGGGACGACCGGATGCCTCGGACGCGATCTCGATCTCGGCCCAGTGCACCCCGTCAGAGCCGCCGAGCGCCTTGATGAGCGCCTCCTTGGCGGCGTACCGCGCGGCCTGCGAGTGCGGCTTGAGCTGCTGCTCCGCCTCCGAGAAGAGGCGCCGCAGCAGCTGCGGGGTGCGTTCGATCGTCCGCTCGAACCGAGGGATGTCGACGAGGTCGACGCCGATACCGACGATCATGTGGTCCTCCTGCGTGCTGCGGCCGCAGCATCCGCCACCCTATCGCGCGGGCGCGTCACCGCCGCCTGCCGCGCAGCGCACGGCAGGCGGAACGGATGCTGCTACTCGACCGTGACCGACTTCGCGAGGTTGCGGGGCTGGTCGACGTCGAGACCCTTGGCCGTGGCAAGGCCCATCGCGAAGATGTGCAGCGGCACCACGGCGAGCAGCGGCTCGAAGAACGGGCCGGCCAGCGGGATGCGGAGCACTTCGTCGGCCTTGGGCAGCACCGCCGCGTCGCCCTCTTCGGCGATCGCGATGACGCGGGCGCCGCGGGCGCGGATCTCCTCGATGCTCGAGATGACCTTCTTGTGCATCTCCGACGACTTGCGGGGCGACGGGACCACGACGAACACGGGCTGGCCGGGCTCGATGAGCGCGATCGGCCCGTGCTTGAGCTCGCCGGCGGCGAAGCCCTCGGCGTGGATGTACGCGAGCTCCTTGAGCTTGAGCGCGCCCTCGAGCGCGATCGGGAAGCCGACGTGGCGGCCGAGGAAGAGCACGGAGCGGGTGTCGGCCATCCAGCCGGCGAACTGCTCGATGTGCGCCTGCTCCCGCTCGAGGATCTGCGCGATCTTGCCGGGCACCGCCTCGAGCTCGCGCACGTGGTCGGCGGCGTCGGCCGCGCTGATCGTGCCGCGGACGCGGCCGATGTGCAGGGCCATGAGGTACAGCGCCGTGATCTGCGCGACGAACGCCTTGGTCGAGGCGACCGCGACCTCGGGGCCGGCGTGCGTGTAGACGATCGCGTCGGACTCGCGCGGGATCGTGGCGCCCTGGGTGTTGCAGACGGACAGGGTCTTCGCACCGTGCTCACGGGCGTACTTGACGGCCATGAGCGTGTCCATGGTCTCGCCGGACTGGCTGATCGAGACGACGAGGGTGTCGGGACCGATCACCGGGTCGCGGTAGCGGAACTCGTGGGCGAGCTCGACGTCGACGGGGATGCGCGTCCACTGCTCGATCGCGTACTTGCCGACCTGGCCCGCGTACGCCGCGGTGCCGCAGGCGATCACGATGATGCGCGAGACGCCGGCGAAGAGCTCGTCGAGTCCGTCGAGCTCGGGGATCACGATCTCACCGTCGCGGACGCGGCCGCGCAGCGTGTTGGCGACGGCCTCGGGCTCTTCCGAGATCTCCTTGGCCATGAACGACGACCAGCCGCCCTTCTCGGCGGCGGAGGCGTCCCACGTCACCTCGAACGGCTCGACCTCGACCGGGTTGCCGAAGAAGTCGGTGACGGTGACGGCCTCGGGGGTGATCGCGACGATCTGGTCCTGGCCGATCGCGAGGGCGTTGCGGGTGTGCTCGACGAACGCGGCGACGTCCGAGCCGAGGAAGTTCTCCCCCTCGCCGAGGCCGATCACGAGCGGCGAGTTGCGGCGGGCGCCGACGACGAGGCCCGGCTGGTCCTCGTGCATCGCGAGCAGCGTGAAGGCGCCCTCGAGGCGGGAGACCACAGCGCGGAATGCCGTGACGAGGTCGCCGGCACGCTGGTACTCGCGGCCGAGGAGCACGGCGGCCACCTCGGTGTCGGTCTCGCTGCGGAAGGTGAATCCGTCGGCGAGGAGCTCGTCCTTGAGTTCGGAGAAGTTCTCGATGATGCCGTTGTGGATCACGGCGAGCTTGTCGTCGTCGGCGAGGTGCGGGTGCGCGTTGCCGTCGGTCGGTCCGCCGTGCGTCGCCCAGCGGGTATGGCCGATGCCGGTCGTCCCGTCGGCGAGCGGGTGGGCGGCGAGGTCGTCGCGCAGCACCTTCAGCTTGCCGGCGCGCTTGCGCATCCCCAATCCGCCGTCGCCGTCGATCACGGCGATGCCCGCGGAGTCATAGCCGCGGTACTCGAGGCGCGAAAGGCCTGAGATCAGGACGGCCTGGCTCTGCCGCGGGCCCACGTATCCGACGATTCCACACATGCCGTCAATGGTAGGCGGCGGGTTTCGCTAAGAGCCCTTACGAATCCAGACTTCCCGCCCCACCCCGCTCGTCGAGCGAGCGAGGAACGCGGTCGTTGAGCGAGCCTGCGAGTCGAAACGCCCCGAACGCGGCCGCAGCCCGCGCGTCACAGCTTGCGCAGGAGCACCGTCTCCACGGTGTGGTCGGCCGCCTTCTGCAGCACGAGGTTCGCACGATGCCGCGTCGGGAGCACGTTCTCCTCGAGGTTCGGGAGGTTGATCGCGTTCCAGAAGCCGAGCGCGCGCTCCACGGCCTCTTCGTCCGACAGCTGCGCGAAGACGTTGAAGAACGACTTCGGGTTGCTGAAGGCGGCCCGGCGCAGGGCGAGGAAGCGGTCGACGTACCACTGCGCGATGTGGGAGGCATCCGCGTCGACGTAGATGGAGAAGTCGAACAGGTCGCTGACGGCGACGTCGTTCGGGGTGGGCGGCGGCTGCAGCACGTTGAGGCCCTCGACGATGACGATGTCGGGGCGGCGCACGGTGATGACGGCGTCGGGCACGATGTCGTACCGCATGTGCGAGTAGAACGGCGCCTTCACCTCGGGGGCGCCGCTCTTCACCTCGGTGAGGAACGACACGAGCGCGCGACGGTCGTACGACTCGGGGAAGCCCTTGCGCTCCATGAGGCCGCGGCGCTCGAGCTCGGCGTTCGGGTAGAGGAATCCGTCGGTCGTGACGAGCTCGACGCGGGGGGTTCCCGGCCAGCGCGAGGTGAGCTCGCGCAGCAGGCGCGCGATCGTCGACTTGCCCACGGCGACCGAGCCCGCGACGCCGACGATGAAGGGGGTGGTGGAGTCCGCCTCGCCGAGGAACGCAGACTCCTCCTGACCGAGGCGCTTGGTCGACTCCGCGTACAGCGACAGCAGGCGCGACAGCGGCACGTACACCTGCGCGACCTCGGCCATGTCGAGGCGGTCCCCGAGCCCGCGGATCTGCACGATCTCGGTCTCGGTGAGCGGCTGCGTCAGGCCCGACGCCAGGCGGGCCCAGTCGGCGCGGTCGATCTCGCGGTACAGCGAGAGTGCGGGGGCGACAGCGGTCGCTTCGTCGGCGGACATCGCGCCCATCGTAACCGCTGGCGCGGGAGATGACGGATGCTGCGGCCCACCGGAAGCCGCGCGCGGGCGCCGGCGCGCAGCATCCGTGGTGCCCATGTATCTCACGTCGACGGAGACCGCTCTCCCCCAGTGCGCGTCCGCGCGCGCAGGGGGAATCCGTTCGAAGGAGATGATCATGACCCGCCACGGCTCGTATCCGGTCGACATCGTGCCGCCCCGGTCGAAGTACTACGACTCGGGACGCTTCGGCCGCATGTTCGGCAAGCTGCCACCGTTCGCCGCCGACACCCCGGAGGTGCGCGCGGCCCTGCTCGACATCGGGAAGCCGGAGGGCGTCATGGACGCCCGCGACGACCTGGCAGCAGGTCCCGTGCAGCTCATCGTCGATCCCGCCTTGTCGCACGCCAACCGCAACAGCACGACGCATGTCGCCGGCGACACGTTCCTCGGCCAGTTCATCGACCACGACATCACGTTCGATCCGACGTCGAGCCTCGAGCGCCAGGCGGATCCCGAGTACATCTCGAACTTCCGCACCCCGAGCCTCGGCCTCGACAACGTGTACGGGTCGGGCCCGAACGCGTCGCCGTTCCTCTACGACCAGCAGGCCGGTCACGGCGTCACGATGCTCGTCGAGGAGTGCGGCACGCCGGGCAAGTCGGACCTCCCCCGCAACGCGCAGGGCGTCGCACTGATCGGCGATCCGCGCAACGACGAGAACCTCATCGTGTCGCAGCTGCAGACCGCGATGCTGAAGTTCCACAACTCCGTCGCCGAGCACGTCCGCACCGACTTGGGGATCACCGCGCCGGGCGAGCTGTTCGCCGAGACGCAGCGCATCGTCCGCTGGCACTACCAGTGGATCGTCGTGCAGGAGTTCCTCCGCAAGCTCTGCGGGTCGGCCGTCGTCGACGACGTGCTCCAGAAGGGGCGCAGGTTCTACGCCTGGCACAACGAGCCGTTCATCCCGGTGGAGTTCTCGGTCGCGGCCTACCGGTTCGGCCACAGCCAGATCCGTCCGTCGTACCGGGCGAACTTCACCGGCAACCCGGGCGGCACGCCGTTCTTCGGCATGATCTTCACGCCGGCCGGCGGCCCGGCGGGCGACCCCGACGACCTGTCGGGCGGATGCCGCGCCCCGCGCCGCTTCATCGACTGGCCGACGTTCTTCGACTTCGGCGACGGCAACGTGCGTCCGAACAAGAAGATCGACACCACCCTCTCGTCGGCGCTCTTCGCGCTGCCGGGCTCGGTCGTCGCCCGTCCGGACGCCGCGACGAATCCGGCGTCGCTCGCGCAGCGCAACCTGCTGCGGCACCTGACGTTCTCGCTGCCGTCGGGGCAGCGGGTCGCCCGGGCGATGAACCTGCCCGAGCTCGCGCGGCGCGACCTCGACGACCTCCAGCAGTACGGCATGGACGACCGCACGCCGCTGTGGTTCTACATCCTCCGCGAGGCCGACATCGTCGAAGACGGCGAGCGCCTGGGCCCGGTCGGCGCGCGGATCGTCGCCGAGGTGTTCCTCGGCCTTCTGCAGGGCGACCGCGCCTCTTACCTCGCGCAGGATCCGGATTGGCAGCCGTCCCTCCCGACGATCGACCCCGGTCGCACGGGCGACGACTTCCTGATGATCGACCTGCTCCGCTACGCCGGAGTCGCGTAGAGACGGGACACGGATGCCTCGGCCCGGCCGACCAGGCCGGGCCGAGGCATCCCTGTGTCCGGTACCGCTACTCTTCTTGCGTGCGCCTCGGAGTTCTCGACATCGGCTCGAACACCGTCCACCTGCTGGTCGCGAACGTCCGCCCCGGCGGCCGGCCGCTCGCCACGACGAGTCAGCGCACGGTGCTGCGCCTCATGCGCTACCTCGCGCCCGATGGCTCCATCACCGAGGAGGGCGTCACGGCGCTCGTCGCCGCGGTGACCGAGGCGCGCAGGATCGCGTCGGCCGAATCGGTCGACGAGCTGCTGGCCACCGCGACGAGCGCCGTCCGCGAGGCGAAGAACGGCCCCGAGGTGATCGCGCTCATCGAAGAGGCGCTGGGCCAGCCGCTGCAGGTCCTCGGCGGCGAGACCGAGGCGCGGTACACGTTCCTCGCGGTGCGGCGCTGGTTCGGGTGGGCGGCCGGGCAGATCCTCCTGTTCGACATCGGCGGCGGCTCACTCGAGATCGCGGCCGGAGCCGACGAACTGCCCGAGCAGGCAGCATCCGTCCCCCTCGGCGCGGGGCGCATGACGGTGCAGTTCCTTCCCGACGACCCGCCGGGCGAAGCAGCCGTCGAGCAGCTGCGCGACCACGCCCGCGCCACCCTCGCCCCGGTGGCCGCGTCGTTCGGCTCGCTCGCGAGGCCCGACCACGTGGTGGGCTCGTCGAAGGCGATCCGCTCGCTCGCGAAGCTGGTCGGCTATCCGGTTCCGGGCTGGTCGGGAATCGAACGGATGCTGCTCCCCCGCGCCTCACTCGGCTCGTGGATCCCGCGCCTGGCGCGCATCCCCGCGTCAGCGCGGCAGGAATTGCCCGGCATCACGCCGGACCGGACGTTCCAGATCGTCGCCGGCGCGGTCGTGCTGCACGAGGCGATGCGCGCGATGGACGTGGACGAGCTCGAGGTCTCGCCGTGGGCCCTGCGCGAAGGCGTGCTGCTGCGCTACATCGAGTCGCTCAGCTGGAGCGCGCCGAGCGCCTGAGCCCGCAGGCTACGCCTCGATCGCCTCGGTGTACGCGGTGTAGATGCCGTAGACCGCGATGCCGGCGAGGTGCCAGTCGCGCGGGCCCTCGGGCCCGAGGGCGGTGACGCGGGGGGCGTCGACCATTCCCGGGTTGATGCGGCGGTGATCGCTCATGCCGTCGACCATCGCCATGATCGCCACGGCGAGGTCGCGCTCGTCGACACCGTCGCGCATGCGGAGCCCGAAGGCGGCGTTGAGTCCCCGGTACGTCTCGGCCATGCGGGTCAGGTAGCGGTCCTCGATCTCCGACAGCAGGGCACGGACCTCCTCGCCGCCCGGCACGGCGTCGCCGCTGGAGAGCGCAGCCGACATCGCCCGGTAGGCCCGGAACGCCACCGTGTGCTCCACGGCGGTCATGTTGTGCGACACGGTGATCCGCAGCGCCTCGCGGAGCGCGACCTGCCGCCCCTCGGGAGTGCTCATCATCTGGGGGTCGCCGGCCACCGCATCCTCGAGGCGACGGAGCGTTTCGCCGTCGAACCCCTTGTCGAAGCCCGGATCCGCTTCGAACAGGGCGCGCACCAGGTCGGCGACGAACGCCACACGGTCGGGCCAGATGCGGAAGACGGTCGAGCGCGGCACGCCGGCGGTTCGGATCAGGTCCTCGAGCTCGATGTTGGCGTAGTCGAGCAGCAGACCTTCCTCTTTGACGCGGTCGACCGCGACCGCCAGCATGAGGGCTCGCGTCTCGCCGGCAGGCCGCCGCGATCGGGATTCGGGTTGCTCCACCTCTCGATTATCGTCCTCGGCGCGCTGTCCGGTAGGCCCCTTCGCCTCCGCAGAAACTCGCGGTGCCGGGTCCCCAGAACCCGGCACCGACTAGATCGAACACGACGGCATGGGGCCACCGGCAAGATCGGCGTGCAAGAGCCCCCCGACTCGTGCACGCGTTCCAGACTAGAGACTAGAAGTCTCATATCTCAAGTCGACTCGAGAATACGCGGCCACCAGGCTGCTGTCAGTCTGAGAGGACGACCTGGTCGACCATGAGATGACCCCATTGTCCGGTCGCGTCATCCAGGATCTGGAGCTGCGCCGAGCGCCCGGCGAGGTCGCGGAGGTCCCACTGCACGTGCCGCAGGTCCGCCGAGTCTGCGCCGGTCGCGGTGCGCACCGGCCGTCCGTCGACGAGCAGCTGCACCGAGGTGGCGGGCTCCACGCCGAGCGGGTGATCGCCGCCGCCGATGAGGAAGTGCAGGAAGTTCCTGTCGATCGTGAACGCCGGCGAGGTGATCGTGCCGGTGGCCGGGTCTCCCCCGCCCGCGAAGGTGTCGGCGACCCGCTTGCCGACCTGTCCGCGCAGGTCGGCCGCACTCGGTCCTGCGCCGATGAACGCCCCCGCCGCCGTCCACCCCTGGCCCCACGTGTCTCCCTCGAAATCGGCGATCACCCGGGCCGGCCGCTGCACGACGCTACCGAACTCGGTGATCGTCAGATCGTGGAACACCGCCGGGCCGCCGGAGGCGTAGAGAGCGATGCCGTCGTCACCCGGCGGGGCGAACACCTGGCTCGAATGGACATATCTCCCGTCGTCGACAAAGACCTCGATCGTCGTGCGGTCGACCAGGATGCGCAGGTGCACGGTTCCGGCGCGGCCGTCGAAGGGCGTGCGGCTCTCGGTCTTCCAGGTGCCGGCCGGGTAACCGGTCTGGCCGCGGTTCAGGTAGGCGTAGGTGCCGGTCACGCCGACATCGGCGTGACGCGTCCCGTCGGCGGAGCGCCGCAGCTGCAGGCCGATGTTGGTCGCGGTCTTCCACGTCACGTCCGCCTCGACCTGGTACGCGTCGCCCTCGTAGGCGAGCGGCAGGAAGCCGTCCACTGTCACGTCGCCGAGCACCGTCCGAGCCGTCGTGATGTCGGCGAGGGCCGCCACCGGCTGCGACACCAGGCTGAAGGTCGAGCCGTACCTCGCGAGGCGGATCTGGCGGGTGATCGAGTCCGTGCCGTTGAACCCGTCAGCCGTCCATGTCGGGGTGGAGTGCGCGTAGTCCCAGTTGTTCATCCATCCCACGGCGTACCGGCGGTCCAACGGCGCAGCGGGATCCTCCCAGGTGACAGCTCCGTACCAGTCGAACCCGTGATCGAGCCATTGCGGGGTGCTCTGGTCGAAGGTGAACGACGTGCCGTCGAACGCGCCCGTCCAGTACGCGAACGTCGCCGGCTCTCCGGTGGCGTACCCGTTCGCGCTGACGCCGAACACCCACTTCATCGTGCCGTCGTCGGCGCGGATCCGGAACAGGTCCGGGCACTCGATCGTGCCGATGCCGGGGTTCACGTACTCCCAGGTGCGGGACCACGTCTTCAGGTCCGGAGACGTGTAGAAGCTCACCCTGTCGCGCTCGGCGATCAGTGCAAGCCAGCGGCCGCGCTCGGCGTCCCACACGATCTTCGGGTCGCGGAAATCCGCGCGTCCGCCGTTCGGAATGACGGGCTGATCGCCGTACGGCCGGAAGTTGCGGCCGCCGTCGGTCGAGTACCAGAGGAACTGCGCCTGCGGCCCGGAGGCATCTGCCTGCTGAGCCGGTGTCGGATGGTCCATCTGCGTCACGAGCATCACCACGGCGCCGGCCCCGAAGCCGGCGGTGTTCGCTTCGTCGACCACGGTCGACCCCGACCAGAGGTCGTAGTTCGCGTTCGTCTTCTTGGGCGCGGCGACGCCTTGGTCGGCGAACACGACGCCGTCGTACGAGGTCGCGAGCCGCCACTCCGTGCCGAAGTTCGCTGCCGGGTCGGCGTTGTAGTCGCTGTTGTAGAGGTAGTAGTAGTGGAACTTGCCGTCCACGAAGACCGGCCGCTGGGGATCGTTCTTCCAGTGATCGGGCACGGTGAAGTGATACTGCGCGCGGTAGTCGTCGGCGGAATCGGCAGCCGCGGCGTCATCGCGGATGCCTCCTACCGCCCCTCCGCCGACCCCCAGCGCGATCACGGCCAGCGTGCCGGCCGCGAGACGCGCGGGGCGTCGCTTCGAAACTGACATCATCGTCATCCTTCTGTCGGCGCGGACTCGGTCCGCCCAGGGGCGGGCCGGCCGAGGCTCGTCCGCTAAGCCCCGGCCTCGAACCTCACGCGGAGACGGCCACCGCCTCGTGGCGCACGAGCCGCCCGCCGTCCCACCGCACCGGCATCGGGTCGGTGACACCACCGACGAACCGTCCGTCGTCGCCGATGTTGCGGAACGCGAACAGCAGCCATTGACCGTCCGACCGGCGCTGCAGCAGCCGCCCGACGTACAGGTGCTCGTCGGTCAGCGGATACGCGGCGTCGATGTCGAACGGTCCGAGCAGGCTCTCCGCCGGAACCGCCCAGGTGCCGGCCGCAGCGGCGCGCCGGGACTCGGTGCTCTGCTCCTTGAGGCAGGAGAAGATCACCACCGGGCGCCCGTCGACGATCTCGGCCTGCAGCACTTCTAGCTGCCCGAAACCCTCGACGCTCGGCGCGCTGAGCGGTTCGCGCAGCTCCCATGTGCGCAGGTCCGCCGACCAGGCGTGCCCGATGACACCACGCCCATCCACCGGCCCCTCCGGAGAACGGGCCGTGATGAGCATGTGCCAGCCGTTCCCGTCCGGGTCGGCGAACACCCACGGGTCGCGGAAGGCCTCGTCGTGCCACGCTCCGCTCGAGAGCTTCTCGTACCAGGGCCCGTTCGCTTCGAGCACCGGCCCGTCTGCCTTGGTCCATGTGAAGAGGTCCGGCGAGGTGGCGTAGCCGATCCGCTGCACGTTCTGACCGGCAGGAGCGAGAGTCGCGCCGGTGTAGAACATGAACCATGTCCCGTCCGGGTGACGCACCACCGATCCGGTCCACGTGGCGAGTTCGTCGAAAGCGGGGGCGTCGCTGCGCACCAGAGCATCGGCCACCTGCGTCCACTCGACGAGGTCCGTCGAGACCGCATGCCCGATCGAGGCGCGGTAGTGGCGGGCTTCGGGGTCGTGGAGTGCCCGCGAGGCGTACAGGAAGAAGAGGTGGTAGCGCTCGCCGTCATCGGCGAACCAGTAGTCCCATACCCAGGAATCGGGGAGGTCGAACACGAGAGTTCCTTCAAGAGTCGTGCGCGGGAATCGCGCGATGGTGTGCCCCTCCGCCCGGCGGGCGGGGAGTGCGAGTACGAGTGCGGGGTGGTCCGGTTTACCGTGCTGTCGCCGCCGCATGAAGTTCGGCACGACGGGGAGGATCGGCGCCTGGTCGCGACACGGTGATCGCCGCCGCGAGCGCTGATCGCGCCAGCGAGGATCCGACGATTGACGAACGGTCCCCCTGGCCCGAACTGCCGCCCGCCGTCCGGAGCGACTCCCGCAGTTCGTCGCTGCCGACGATGCTGTCGATGAGCACGCCCATGAACGTGTCGCCGGCCCCGACGGTGTCGACCACTTCGGTCACGACGGCGGGCACGGCGACCTCGCCGTCGGCGGTCACGCCGATCGCACCGTCCGACCCGAGAGTGACCACCACGAGTCGCGGCCCGCGAGCGACCCATTCCCGGGCGACCTGCCGGATGTCCCGCCCCGGGTGGAGCCATCGGATGTCCTCATCGCTCGCCTTCACGACGTCGGCGAGCTCGATCAGCCCCGCGACGCGCTCCCGGACGCGGTCCGGGTCGTCGACCAGCGACGGCCGGATGTTGGGGTCGTAGGTCACGATCGCCCGTCCGCGAACGGACCGCACAAGTGCGAGGACGTGGTCCGCGCCGGGTTCGAGCACCGCCGCGACGGAACCGACGTGCACGACATCGGCCGCGCTCACGAGCGCCTCGAGGTGGGCGGCGTCCGCCCCGAGGTCCCATTCGAGGTCGAAGTCGTACGAGGCGGCACCGCCGGCATCGAGGTGGGCGGTGGCCGTCGACGTGCGCACCGATGCGACGGCGACCACCTCGACATCGGACTCCCCGAGCCAGCGTCGCACACCGCGACCCCGGTCGTCCTCCGCCAGGCGGGTGATCAGCGTCGGGCGCCGCCCCAGCCTGCCCAGCGTCAGCGCGGTGTTCGCGGGGCTGCCGCCGGGCGCCTCCTCGACAGCGCCGTCCGCGCGATGGACGATGTCGACGAGGGCCTCGCCGACGACCACGATGCGCGGCATCCGATCGGTCATCCCTTCACCCCGCTCGCCGCGATGCTGCTGACGAACGCCCGCTGGAACACCAGGAAGACGATGAGCACCGGGATCGTGATGAGCGAGGTGTAGGCCATCACCTCGCCCCACGCGGTGTTCAGCTGGAAGAAGTACTGCATGCCGACCATGACCGGCCGCAGCTCCTCCTTCTGCACCACCATGAGGGGCCAGAGGTACTGGTTCCACGCCGGCAGGAAGGTCAGGATCGCCACGGTCGCGAAGGCCGGGCCCGACAGCGGCACGAGGATGCGGCGGTAGATCGTGAACCAACTCGCGCCGTCGATGCGGGCCGCCTCGTCGAGCGACTTCGGGATGGTCGAGAAGTACTGCGTGAACAGGAAGATCGAGAACGCGTTCGCGATGAACGGCACGATCTGCACCTCGTAGGTGTTGAGCCAGCCGAAGTCGTACTTCGGCACGCCGCCCTCGATCACGAGCGTGGGAAGCTGGGCGACCCAGTAGACCATCGGCACCGCGATCGTCTCGAACGGGACGATCAGCGTTGCGATGATCAGCGCGAGGACGACGATCCGGCCCTTCCACGCCAGCCGGGAGAGCGCAAAGCCCGCCATCGAGTTGACGATGAGACCGAGCCCCACCGTGAGCACCGTCACGAGCACCGAGTTGAACATGAACTGCGCGACGGGCACGCGGTCGAACACCCCGAAGTAGTTGTCGAGGCTGATGTCACCGACCGGGAGGAAGGCGGCGGGCGAGTCGATGTCCTGCAGGATCTGGCTGTCGGGCTTGAGGCTCGACACGAACATGAAGACCAGCGGGAACAGGAAGATGATCCCGAACAGCGACAGGGCGATGTAGAGGAAGACCTTGTCCCTGATGCGCTGCGACTTCTCGCTGCGGCCCGGTGCCGGGCGCGCGGCACGACGCGAGTCGGCACGTGCCGTGGTCAGAGTCTGGGTGGCGGTCACGTCAGTCCTTCTCTCGTGTGAGCCGCCGCTGGATGAGCGCGATGGCGAGGACCGCGACGAAGAAGATCAGCGAGATCGCCGCGGCGTAGCCGATCTCCTGCTGCTCGTAGCCCTTGCGCACGGCGTGGAACACGATGGTCGAGGTCGAGTTCACGGGCCCGCCCTGCGTCATGACGTCGATCTGCACGAACAGGCCGAGGGCGGCGATGGTGATCGTGACGAGGACAAACACCATGGTGGGTCTGAGACCCGGCCACGTCACGTTCGTGAACTGGCGCCACGGGCTCGCGCCGTCCATCTTGGCGGCCTCGTAGAGCTCCTCCGGGATCGTCTGCAGGCCCGCGAGCCAGATGATCATGTGGAAGCCGACGGCCTGCCAGATCGACAGGACGATGATCGCGCCGAGCGCCGTCTTCGGGTCGTTCAGCCAGTCGACGTTCGACCACGCCCCGAAGGTGAGCGCATCGAACATGGCGTTGATGAGCCCGTCCTTCTGGTACATGAACTTCCACAGGATCGAGACGACGACGATCGACGTCACGACGGGGATGAAGAAGATCACGCGGAAGGCGGTCACGCCGCGCATGCGCCGGTTGACGAGCACCGCGAGGAGCAGCCCGAGCGCGGCCTGCACCGGCACCACGACGAGCGCGAACACCGCGGTGTTGCCCACCGACTGCACGAACACCGGGTCGGCGGTGAAGGCGCGGATGAAGTTGTCGAAGCCGACGAACCGCGGCGGGTTCGGCGAGATGAGGCGCGCGTTCGTGAACGACAGCGCGAAGGCGAGGATCACGGGGATCACGAGGAACAGCACGAGGAGGATGCCCGCGGGGGCGATCATCCCCAGTCCTGCCCAGGTCTCGCGACCCTTGATGGAGCGGAAGCGACGGTAGGCGCGCCGAGGCTCTTCGGCGGCGACCGTCGGAGGGGTGACAGTCATGACAGATCTCTCGGAGAGTGCGCCGGCGAGGGCCAGCGACCCTCGCCGGCGCGGTGGATCACTGGAAGCCGTAGCCGTCGTTCGACTCGATGTTGGCGTCGATCTCAGCGACGGCCCGGTCGAGCGTCTCCTGGACGTCGGCGCCGTTCATGATGTCCTTCGCCGCCGTCTCGAACGTCGTCGAGATGACCGCGTACGCGGGCGTCTCGGGGCGCAGCACCGCGTACTGCTCGGAGAACTCCACGAACGGGCGCAGGGCGCCGTCATCGCCGAAGTACTCCGACGCCTGGGCGGCGGCATCCGTCGCGGGAATGACGACCTGCTTGTCGGCGAACTCGGTGATGTACTTGTCCTGGAAGCTGAACTCGAGGTACGCACGCGCGCCATCGGCGTCGTTGCACTTGGACGAGATCGCCCACTGCCACGAACCGCCGCCGATCTTCGGGCCGTTGCCGAGGTCCGGCGGGGGCAGGATCAGCAGGTCGTCGCCGACCTCGTCGAGCGCGGCCACGGCGTTCCAGACGCCGGTGTAGCTCAGCGCCACCTCGTCGTCGATGAACTCCTGGTTGCCGACGGTGCCGCTGTTGCCGGCGTACCCGTCGGCGAAGAGGCCCGCGAACCAGTCACCCCACGCGACGGCGTCGGGCCCGTTGAGGGCGCCGTCGGCCGACAGCATGGTGTCGCGGTCGATGAGGTCGCCGCCGAAGCTCTGCAGGAACGGCGAGTAGGCGTACGGCCACCACTCCCCGGTGTCCTCCGCCCCGATGTCGATCGGCGTCTCGTAGCCGGCGTCCTTGAGCGTGGCGAGCGCCGCGCCGAACTCGTCCGCGGTCCACGGCTGGTCGACCGTCGGGATGCGGATGCCGTTGGCGTCGAGCACCGACTGGCGGGCGAAGATGCCGAGGGCGGCATCCCAGTAGCCGGCCGAGTAGATCTCGTCGTCCCACACGCCGACGGCCGTGGGCAGCAGCGAGTCCGTGATCTCGGTGGGCAGATCGAGCGGCTGCAGGTACCCCGCCCACGCCCAGTTGGGCATGATCGGGCCGTCGAGGTCGAGAAGGCACGGAAGATCACCGGATGCCGCGGCGGCGACGATCGCGTCGTTGTAGGCGCCCTGCGGGAATGACTCGTGCACGACCTCGTACTCGTCCTGGGACTCGTTGAAGTCGGAGATGATCTGCTCGTAGACCTCCAGCTCGGCGGGATTGCCCGCCGAGTGGGTCCACATCGTCAACTGGGTGCGGCCGTCCGCGGTGGTGCTGTCACCTTGGCCGGCCTGCCCGCACCCGGTCAGGGCGATAGCCGTGACCAGGCCCGCGGACACGAGGATCGGGGTCCTTGTGCGCATTGTTGTGGTTTCCTTTTCTTGGTGACTCACGCCCGCGTGGGTCACCGATCGGGGGCCGCCTGTGGCGGCCGCTCGGTGTGTGAAGCCCGTCGCCGGTTCGGTTTGGCGACTTGCGCCGGCGGCGGGCCTACGGAGTCTCGTCGGATGACGGGACACTCCATGAGGTGCGTGGCGTCCACATCCCCCTCTGCGCGGACGCCGAGCGCGACCTCCATCGCCCAGCGGCCCATGTCGTAGTGGGGCAGGGCGATGGTGGTGAGGGGGGGATCCTGTTCCGCGGCGACGAGCTGCTGATCGTCATAGCCGACGATCGACAGATCCTGCGGGATGTCGAGACCGCGGCGGTGCGCGGCGATGTACACGCCGACGGCCATGCGGTCGTTGAAGCAGAAGATCGCGGTGGGGCGCTGCTCCTCGGGGAGCTCGAGCAGCTTTTCGAAGGCGGCGCGCCCGCCGCGGGCAGTCGTCTCGCCGTGCACGTGTAGCGCCGGATCGAAGGGGATGCCGGACTCGGCGAGCACTTCGAGGTAGCCCTCGTGGCGCAGAGCGGATGCGATGGGAGTGTCGTCGGTGTCGATGTAGGCGATGCGCCGATGTCCCGCGGCGACCAGTTCGCGCACGGCCGCCGCGCCGCCGGCGCGATCGTCGGGGACGACGGACCGGAATCCCCCGTTCTCGGGGCGGCAGTCGAGGAACACGGCCCCCGCAGGCAGTCCGGTCGGTGCCGGGACCACCTGATGCCACATGCACGCGTAGATGAGAGCGTCGACCTGCTGGGCGTTGAGCGCGCGGATCGCGTCGGCTTCGATCGCACGGTCGCCGCCAGTGTCGATGAGGAAGACGAGGTAGCCGTTCTCTCGTGCGGCGTCCTGGGCGCCGGCGAGCATGTCCCCGGCGAACGGAGTCGTCGCGATCTGGTCGGAGATGAGGCCGACAGTGCGGGTCTGCTGCGTCCGCAGTCCGCGGGCGACGGAGCTCGGCGCGTATCCGATCGCACGCGCGGCCTCTCGCACGCGCGCCCTCGTCTCATCGGAGATGCGCGACTCGACGTCGTTCATGACGAGGGAAACCGTGGTCACCGAGACGCCGGCTGCCGCCGCCACATCTGAGATCCGGGCCCTGGCCATGTCGTGACACTCCGTTGTGATAAATCGATTTATCGAACGGAGACGATTATGAACCGCGCCGAGGCGGGCCGTCAAGTGCGGATTCACGGAGACTCCATGCAGCTGAATCCACATGTGCGGAATCCGCTGACACCTGTCACCATGGACTCCAGTATGCAAATCGATTTGCATCGCCCGAGAATCGAAGGAGCACACAGAAATGCACACTCCCCCGAAGCGCGTCAGGCGCGTCCTGACCGGCGGCCTCACCGCTGCTGCGGTCGCGGCTTCCGTGCTCGTCGGCCTGCCCGCGGCAGCCCTCGCGGCACCTGCCGCGCCGGCGACGCCCGAGCTGCAGGACGGCCCCCAGCCGACGGCGCACACACAGCAGGCGTACGCGCCAGAAGACGACTTCACCGCGAAGTGGACCCGCGCGGACGCCCGCCAGCTCAAGCGTCTGTCGGACCCGACCGCGGGCTCGAAGCAGAACTCGATGCCCGCCGAGCTCACCATGCCCGCGGTTTCGCAGGACTTCCCCGACATGAGCAACGAGCAGGTGTGGGTCTGGGACTCGTGGCCGCTGACCGATGAGAACGCCAACCAGTACAGCGTCAACGGCCAGGAGATCATCTTCTCGCTCGTGGCCGACCGCAACCTCGTGTTCGACGAGCGCCACGTGTTCGCGAAGATCGGCTACTTCTACCGCCCGGCCGGCGTCCCCGCCGATGAGCGTCCGGAGAACGGCGGCTGGACGTATGGCGGTCTCGTCTTCGACGAAGGGGTGACCGGCACGATCTTCCCCGACCAGTCGTACAGCCACCAGACCCAGTGGTCGGGTTCGGCCCGCATCTCGAAGGGCGGCGAGATCAAGCTGTTCTTCACGGACGTCGCGTTCTACCGCAACGAGGACGGCAGCAACCGCAAGCCCTACGACCCGCGCATCGCGCTGAGCGTCGGCAAGGTGCACGCCAACCAGAACGGCGTGAAGCTGACCGGGTTCGACAAGGTCACCGACCTGCTGCAGGCCGATGGCACGTACTACCAGACCGGTGCGCAGAACGAGTTCTTCAACTTCCGCGACCCGTTCACGTTCGAGGACCCGGCCCACCCCGGTGAGACCTACATGGTCTTCGAGGGCAACTCCGCCATGCCCCGCGAGTCCGCGACGTGCAACGAAGAGGACCTCGGCTACCGCGAGGGCGACCCCTACGCGGAGACGGTCGAGCAGGTGAACGCCTCGGGCGCCACGTACCAGATCGGCAACGTCGGCCTCGCCAAGGCGAAGAACAAGGAGCTCACCGAGTGGGAGTTCCTGCCGCCCATCCTGTCGGCGAACTGCGTCACCGACCAGACCGAGCGTCCGCAGATCTACATGAAGGACGGCAAGTACTACCTCTTCACCATCAGCCACCGCGGCACGTTCGCGAACGGCATCGATGGCCCCGAGGGCGTCTACGGGTTCGTCGGCGACGGCATCCGCAGCGACTACCAGCCGATGAACTCCGGTTCGGGCCTCGCACTGGGCAACCCGACGAACCTGAACTTCGCGGGCGGGCAGCCGTTCGCCCCGGACTTCAACCAGCCGATCGGGCACTTCCAGGCGTACTCGCACTACGTGATGCCCGGCGGACTGGTGCAGTCGTTCATCGACACGGTCGGCACGGAGGGCGACTTCCGCCGCGGCGGCACGCTCGCCCCGACGGTCAAGATCGACATCGACGGCGCCTCGTCGGCGGTCGACTACTCGTATGGGAACGACGGGCTCGGCGGCTACGCCGATATCCCGGCGAACATCAACGTCAACAGCGGCGGCAAGGTCACGCCGCTGCCCTGACCTGACCTGACCTGAAGACCGTCGAGCGGATGCCTCGGCACGGCCCCGTGCCGAGGCATCCGTTCGTCCCGTTCCGAGCCGAGAAGGAGACCGAATGCACACGCAGAACGCCCGATCCGCGTCGCCCTGGCGGCGCCTCCTCGTCGTGGTCGCCGCAGCGGCGGCGGCGATCGTGCTCGTGGCGGCGATCGCCGTCGCCCTGTCGATGCGCGGCGGGACGGATGCCGCGCCCGCACCGTCCGCGACGACGGACGCGTTCGAGCGGCCCGCCGGCTGGTCTGCGCACCGGCCGAGTGTGCACCTCACGCCCGAGGCGAACTGGATGAACGACCCGCAGAAGCCGTTCCTGCTCGACGGCGTATGGCACTACTACTACCTCTACAACGCCGACTACCCAGACGGGAACGGCACCGCGTGGTACCACGCGACCTCGACCGACCTCGTGCACTGGAAGGACGAGGGCGTTGCGATCGACAAGTACGCCAACGGCCTCGGCGACATCTGGACCGGCACGGCGGTCGTCGATGAGAAGGGCACGGCCGGGTTCGGCGAGGGTGCCGTGATCGCGCTCGTCACGCAGCAGGTCGACGGCGTGCAGCGCCAGTCCCTGTTCGTCTCGCGCGACGGCGGCTACCGCTTCGAGTCTTTCGAGGGCAATCCCGTCATGGAGAACCCCGGCGTCGCGGACTGGCGCGACCCGCGCGTGTTCTGGGACGACGCGGCCGGGCGCTGGGCGATGGCCCTCGCCGAGCACGACCGGATCGGGTTCTACACCTCGCCGAATCTTCGCGACTGGACCTACTCCTCGGACTTCGTCACGACCGATCTCGGCGTGCTGGAGTGCCCCGACCTGTTCCCCATGGCCGTCGACGGCGATCCCGACGACGTGCGGTGGGTGCTCGTCGCGGGCGCGAACGGCGCCGCGGAGGGGATGACGACGGGCACCGCGTACTGGGTGGGCGAGTGGGACGGCGAGCGCTTCACCGCAGACGGCACCGGCCACCAGTGGCTGGATCACGGCCCCGACTACTACGCGGCCGTCACGTGGGACGACCCACGCCTGGACGAGCACGACCGCCTCGCATCGCGGTACGGCATCGGCTGGATGAACAACTGGGCCTATGCGGGCGGGTTCCCGACCGAGGACTGGCACGGCGGGTCGGATTCGCTCGTGCGCAAGATCACCCTGGGCGATGACGAGGGGCGCGCGACGCTGCACTCGGCGCCGGCACCCGAGCTGGAATCGCTGGAAGGCGAGACCGAGAACCTCGACGATGCGAGGCTGGGCGACGGCGAGGCCGTGGACGTCGCGGTGCCGGCATCGGGGGCGTATCGACTGCGATTGGATGCGGCGAGCCCGGCCGGCGAGCTTCGGGTGAAGGTCCTCACGGGCGACGGCAGCTTCGCGACGGTCGGCTACGACTTCGAGGCGCGGTCGGTGTTCGTCGCACGGGACGCCGACGCGGTCTCCGACACGATGCCTGAGGCGTACCGCGAGGTGCGCACGGCGGCGGTGGAACCGGTGGATGGGCGCATCGCGCTCGACATCGTCGTGGACGCCGCCTCGATCGAGGTCTTCGCGGGCGGCGGGCGCGCGGCGCTCACGATGGCCACGTTCGGGACGACCGGCGTGCGAGGGCTGCAGCTCGAGGGGTCTCGAGACGAGGTCGCGGTCACGGGCGCCAGCCTCACGCCCCTGCGCGTCGCGCCGGTCGAGCGGGACTCGCCGCGCGGGTAGCTCTGCTACCGGGGCTGCGGCGCCGCGACAGACTCCCGCTCGACCAGCCAGCCGCGGAGCAGGTGGATGCCGTCGCCGATCGGGGGTGCGGTCCCGTCGATGCGGTCGAGCAGGCGGGTCATGCCCCACCGCCCCATCTCGTCGTGGGGCAGCGCGACCGTGGTGAGCCCCGGGTCGAGGGCGTCGGCGACCGGACGCAGATCGTCGATCCCCACGACGGAGAGTCCCGCCGGGACAGGGATCCCTCGGCGGGCCGCGGCCTGCATCACGCCCATCGCGATCTGGTCGTTGAAGCAGATCACTGCCGTGGGCGGGACAGGCTGATCGAGGAGTCGCCCTCCGGCATCTCGACCGCCTGCCGCGTCGGATGCGCAGAAGTCGAGCCGACCGTCGCCCAGCGCGATGCCCGAGTCTCCCAGGGCGGATCGCACGCCGATCAGGCGGCCGCGGGCGGCGCGGGACTCGTCGGTGGTCCCGACGTATGCGATGTCGCGGTGCCCCTCGCGCGTGAGCCGCTCGCACGCGAGCGCCGCGATCTGCGCCTCGTCGGGCACGACGGCGTCGACCTCCCAGCCGGGTTGCGGCGCAGCATCCACGAGCACGACGGGTACGTCGTCGGGGACGTCGGGCTGCTCGACGCGCTGGTGGTACATGCGTGCGATCAAGAGGCCGTCGACGCGCTGCGCGAGGAAGCGGGCGACGAGGTCGCGCTCCGCTTCTGCGTCGCCGCCGCTCTCGGCGACCATCAGCAGCACGTCGCGCTCGAGTCCGGCCCGCCGGGCGCCCTCGATGATGCGACCCGCGAACGGGGTCGCCGCGAGGTCGTCGCCGATCAGGCCCACGACGCCGGTGCGGCGGCGGCGCAGTCCGCTGGCCACCCGGTCGGGGACGTACCCGAGTTCGCGGGCCACGGCGAGGATCCGCTCGCGCGTCTCGGCGTTCACCGCCCGCGCGCCGCTCAGCGCGTGCGAGACCGTGGTCGCCGAGACGCCCGCGGCGGCGGCCACGTCGCTGACGCGCGCGCGCCCGCCGGTCTTGCCAGACATACCCTCAGCCTATGGCGCGGGCGGTCCGGACCGGCGCGCGTCCGCCGTGCGCGCGCGAGACATCACAACAGCACCGCACCCGACACACACTCGGTGCTATTGCGCGTTCTCGCGAGTCCGCGCCGGACCGAGCGGACTGCGCCAAGGCCGACGAGCGGACGGATGCTGCGCCCCACCGCCACCGCCCCCTCGAGCCATCCTGAATCGGAAATGCGACGGCTCTCCAGGTCTTCGCGCCGCGGCAGGTCCGGAGAGTGTCCGGGATCCCGAAATCCGGACCCGTTGCACGCGAGACCTCACGACAGCACCAAGCACGACGCCAGTGTGGTGCTATCACGCGTTCTCGCCCGAAAGAACCGGGGCGACGGATGCTGCGCAGCGCCGCCACCGCCCCCTCGAGAGCGATCCGGACTTCGGAGATGCGACCGCTCTCCGGGCCTACGCGCCACGCCAGGTCCGGAGAACGTAAGGAAGTCCGAAGTCCGGATCCGCTGCAGGCGAGACCGCACAACAGCACCGAAGCCGCCGCGTGCGCGGTGCTATCGCGCGTTCTCGCCCGAAAGGAAGGAAGGACGGGGCTGACGGATGCTGCGCCCCGGACTCCGTCGACCGCTCAGCGCACGACGGCGGTCGCGGTCTCGAGTCGCGCGAGCACTTCCTGGCTGATCGAGCCGAGGAGGAAGCGCGCCAGCGCGCCGCGGCCGTGCGAGCCGACCACCGCGAGGCGTGCCGTGCCCGCGAGCTCGTTGATGATGTGCGACGGGTAGCCGCGCTCGACGCGGCGCACGATCTCGAGGTCGGGGTAGCGCGAGGCGAGCCCGGCGAGGGAGAGCCCGAGCGCCTCGCCCGTGAGCTTCTCCATGTTCTCGAGGTACTGCACGGGGTACGCGCCCATGCTGCGCGGCACCTCGAGCGGCGTCCACACCGCCACGGCGATGAGCGGCTCATGGAGCCTGTCGGCTTCGGCGGCGGCGAAGGCGACGGCTTTCTCCGACACCGGCGAGCCGTCGACGCCGACCACGACTCCGCTGCGGCCGGCGACGTCGAAGTCCGGGATCACCACGACCGGCGAGTGCGCCCCCGCGGCGATGCGCACGCCGTGGGCTCCGCGGTGCGCCCGTGAGGCCGACCCCTGGTAATCGCTGCCGATGACCAGCAGCGCGGCGTCGGTCGAGGCATCCAACAGCTTCGCGACAGGGTTGCCCCGTTCGACGCGAGTGCGCACGTCGACACCTGTCGACGCGATTCGGGATGCCTCGTCCTCGGCGAGCTCGACGGCATGGGCGAGTGCGGCGTCGAGGAGGGAGTCCTCCCCCACAGCCCCGACCGCACCTCCGACGACGGCGAGCAGTTCGAGCGGCTGGCGCCTCTCGACCGCTCGCTGCGCCGCCCAGTCGACCGCTCGACGCGTGACCGCGGCATCCGTGATTCCGACGACGATCGCTTCACCCACGATGGCTCCTCTCGGATGCCCTCAGGCTAGCCCGACCGCCTCGGCGGCGGCAGGCCCGCGCGCCGTGACAAACCCGGTCGCCGGAACGACGAACGCGGCAGGCCCGAAGGCCCGCCGCGCTCGAACGAAGGCGTCGCCTTCGGGGTTACAGCGAGAGGCGCTCGCGCACGACGCCGGCGAGCTCGTCGGCGTGGCGGCGGGCCTCGTCCTCGGAGGAGGCCTCGACCATCACGCGCACGAGCTGCTCGGTTCCCGACGGGCGCAGCAGCACGCGTCCCGAGAGGCCGAGCTCTGCGGAGGCGCGGGCGACGGCATCCTGAACTCCCTCATCGGTGGCGGCGCGGGTACGGTCGACGCCCTTCACGTTGACGAGCACCTGCGGGTACACGGTCATGATCGAGGCGAGCTCTTCGAGCGCCTTGCCGGTGCGCGCCATCTCGGCGACCAGGTGCAGGCCGGTGAGCAGGCCGTCGCCGGTCGTCGCGTAGTCGCTCATGATGACGTGGCCCGACTGCTCGCCACCGAGCGAGAAGCCCTGCTCGTTCATGCGCTCGAGCACGTACCGGTCACCGACGGCGGTGGTCTCGACGTGGATGCCGTGGGCCGACATCGCACGGTGGAGTCCGAGGTTGCTCATCACGGTGGCGACGAGCGTGTCGTCCTTGAGTTCTCCGCGGCTCTTCATCGAGATCGCGAGGATCGCCATGATCTGGTCGCCGTCGACGACCTTGCCGGTCGCGTCGACCGCGAGGCAGCGGTCGGCGTCGCCGTCGTGCGCGATGCCCACGTCGGCGCCGACGCGCACCACGTGCTCGGCGAGCTGATCGAGGTGGGTCGAGCCGACACCGTCGTTGATGTTCCAGCCGTCGGGGTCTGCGCCGATGACGGTCACTCGGGCGCCCGCATCTGCGAACGTCTGCGGCGACACACCGGAGGCGGCGCCGTGCGCGCAGTCGAGCACGACGTGGAGGCCGTCGAGGCGGTGCGGCAGCGAGCCGAGCAGGTGCACGACGTAGCGGTCCTCGGCGTCGGCGAAGCGGCGGATGCGGCCGACGTCAGCGCCGGTCGGCAGCAGCTTCGGGCCGGCCATGGCCGCCTCGATGCGGGCTTCGACGATGTCGGGCAGCTTCACGCCGCCGCGGGCGAAGATCTTGATGCCGTTGTCGGGAGCGGGATTGTGGGATGCCGAGACCATGACGCCGAAGTCGGCATCCATGTCGGCGATCAGGTACGCCGCTGCAGGGGTCGGCAGCACGCCGGCGTCCAGGACGTCGACGCCCGACGAGGCGAGGCCGGCCTCCACCGCGGCGGAGAGGAACTCGCCGGAGACGCGCGGGTCGCGGGCGACGACGGCGGTAAGCCGCTTGCCCTCGGCGCGGCGCGCCTCGGCGGAACGGCCCTGGCCCAGGACGACGGCGGTCGCCTGGGCCAGGGACAGTGCGAGATCGGCGGTGAGGGGGCCGTTGGCCAGCCCCCTCACCCCGTCCGTGCCAAAGAGCGGCATGCGGAGTGGAAGCCGATCAGCGCTTCGAGTACTGAGGCGCCTTGCGGGCCTTCTTGAGACCAGCCTTCTTGCGCTCGATGACGCGGGCGTCACGCGAGAGGAAGCCGGCCTTCTTGAGGGTCGGGCGGTTGTTCTCGACGTCGATCTCGTTCAGCGCACGGGCGATGCCGAGGCGGAGCGCACCGGCCTGGCCCGAGGGGCCACCACCCGAGATGCGGACGATGACGTCGTACGCACCCGTGAGGTTGAGGACCGTGAACGGGTCGGTGATGAGCTGCTGGTGGAGCTTGTTCGGGAAGTAGTCCTCGAACGCACGGCCGTTGACCGTGATGGTGCCCGAGCCGGGGACGACGCGCACGCGGGCGATGGCCTGCTTGCGGCGACCGACTGCGGCGCCGGAGACCGAGAGCACGGGGCGCTCGGCGGCGACGACGGTCTCGTCGACGGTGGACTCGGTGGAGTAGCTCGTGGGGGTTTCTTCGATGTTCGCCATCAGTGTGTCCTGTTCTGTGCGGCGCTTACTGGGCGACCTGGTCGAAAACGTACGCGGTGGGCTTCTGCGCGGCGTGGGGGTGCTCGGCACCGCGGTACACCTTGAGCTTCGACAGCTGGTTGGCGCCGAGGCTGTTCTTCGGGAGCATGCCGCGGACGGCCTTCTCGACGGCGCGGACCGGGTTCTTCTCGAGGAGCTCCGAGTAGGTGACCGACTTGAGGCCGCCCGGGTAGCCCGAGTGACGGTAGGCCTTCTTCTGCTCGAGCTTCTGGCCCGTCAGGGCGACCTTCTCGGCGTTGATGATGATGACGAAGTCGCCCATGTCCATGTGGGGGGCGAAGGTCGCCTTGTGCTTGCCACGCAGGAGCGCGGCAGCGTGCGAGGCGAGGCGGCCGAGGACGACGTCAGTCGCGTCGATGACCAGCCACTCGCGCTGGGCTTCGCCAGCCTTGGGGGTGTAAGTGCGCGTCACAGTAGTGCTGCTTTCTTGATTCGAACGGAGAGGTTCGTGAATCCCACTCCGGGGTGGTTTCCCGATCGACGATCGGAGAAACACGCCAGTGGAGGGCTCACGTTCGTGATGCCGGGTCAGCTGAGCCGGACACCAAAGGTTGAGTCTACGCCATCGGAGTGTCGCGACCAAACTCGCCGGAGTCCCTAGGGTATGGGAATGGCCGCGTCGCAGAACCCGCTGATCCCCGCCTGGTACGACATCGTCTGGTCGGGGATCGCGGTGCTCGTTCTCACGCTGTCGGTGATCGCCGTCGTATCGATCTCACGTTCGTCGACGCAGCTCACTTCGCGCCAGGCGCTCGGCTGGACGCTGCTCGTCATCTTCGTCCCCGTCATCGGCCCGTGCGCGTGGTTCGCGATCGGCCGTCGCTCGCCTGCCGCGTCCTCTGAATGAGCCGCGCGGCCGGGCAGACAATCGGCCGGCGCGTCCTCTGAGTGAGCCGCGCGGCCGGGCAAGCAATCGGCCGGCGCTCGCCTGCCCCGTCCTCTGAGTGAGCCGCGCGACCGGGCAGACGATCGGCAGGCGCTCGCCTGCCCCGTCCTCCGAGTGAGCCGCGCGACCGGACAGGCGATCGGCCGACGCTCGCCTGCCCCGTCCTCTGAGTGAGCCGCGCGGCCGGGCAGACGATCGGCCGACACTCGCCTGCCCCGTCCTCTGAGTGAGCCGCGCGGCGGGCAGGCCGAAGCCCCCGCGAGGCCCTGGACCGTGGGGCCGGCGGGGTGACTTCGGCGCTGAAGGTTCAGCGTTGTTGCGGAGGTCGCGGCGGAGTGGCCCGGCGTCGACCAGGTCCCGGCCCAGCGTCGACCAAGCCCGGTCGGCAGGGGCACATCACGTCCCGGTTCTGCGCACATCACCTCGGGTAGGTCGTGGGCCCCCGGACTCCCCCGATGCCCATGCTCCCGGTTCCCCGGGTCTGGGTGGGAGGTCCGGTGGCGTCCGCCAGTCGGCTCGATCCGGTGGGCGGGGTGGATCCCACGCCCAGCTCCACGCCGACTTCGACACCAGCACGATCGGCCCACCCTCGCCGGCCGGCGGGCGCAGCACGAACGGCCCTTTCCCGTCCCTGGTGATGCGCCACCCGGTGTTGTGCAGCTTCATGTGATGGAACCGGCAGAGCAGCACGCCGCGATCCACGTCGGTGTTGCCACCCTCCGCGAAGTGGTCGCAGTGGTGCGCCTCGCAGTACGACGGAGGTCGGTCACAGCCCGGCCACACGCAGCCGCCGTCGCGCACCGCGAGGACGAGTCGTTGGGCCGCCGAGTACATGCGGGCTTCGCGGCCCAGGTCGAACGGATTGCCCTCGGGGTCGACGATGACCTCGATGAACCCGTTCGCGCATGCATTCCGGTCGATCACGGAGCCCGGGAGCGCGCAGCCGCCGTCCATGTCATGGCCCACCGCGAGCAGGCGCCCGAACGCATCGCGGGGGCCGGCGTCTTTCACGACGACCATCCGCACGCCCGGCTGGCGTGAGCCGAACACGCTCTTGGCCTCAGCGAGCGCGCCGGCCCGGATGATGTCCATCAGCAGGTCATAGGCGAGCTGGTCGTTCGTGCGCGGGTCGTCGATCAGGTCCGCCGCGGCCGCCCGCTCTTCATCCGTCATGAAGCGAGGACCGCCTCGCCGCGGACGTAGGCCCGCGGCCAGCATGGACCGGACGAACGCCCCCATCTCATCGTCGAAGGCGATCGTGCTGCGGTCCTGCCCGTCCGCATCGGTCCACATCCGGAATCCGCGGCCATCGAACCGCCGCGCGTACCGCTCTTCCGCCCCGACCGGGTCGAGCATGTCCCGCATGGTGCGCGCGCGCTTCGCCAGCTCCTCCACCGGCATGCCTGGCGCCTCCGCCGCGAGCGCTTCAGCCGCAAGCATCCACGCCTCGCGCACCATCGCTTCGCGGGTTGCCTCCTCAACGGGGTCCGTCGGGGAGAACAGCATCGACCCTGACCCCGTCCCCTGCTCCCCGTCCGTGCCGGGCACGGCATCCGCCCCGCGTGCCGCGATCTCGACCCGAGGCGCCCCGAGGCCACGCCGGATCGCGTCATGCTGCGCCGTCGTCAGCCGCCCGTCGAGCAGCCCTCGCCGCAGCGGCTCATCCCACGCCACGATCCGCGCCGACGATTCGGCCCGCGCACCCGACCCGCCACCGAACTCGCCCTCGGGCCCAGACCCCGGAAGCCCCGCATCCACCCCGCCCTCGCCGCCCTCACCCGCCGGAAGCCCCTCGCCCGCACCCCCAACCCCGACCCAAACCCCGACCCCGGGGACGAACGCCGGGGTCGCAGCATCCACTCCCTCGATCAGCGACGTGCCGACCCGCACGTGACGTACGGCGTCGGCCCTCGTGCCACCGGTGATCGACTGGATCAACTTCTCGGGAGTCGAGAAGCCCTGGCCTGCGGCGAGGCCGCCCTGCCCACGGTCGCGCGACGACCTTGTCGCAGCGACCCCCGCGAGCACCGCCTGCAACCGGTCGGCGTCGTTCGCGATCGCGCCGACCTCGGCGATGATCTCAAGCACCGACGCATCGCTCAGCTGCGCCGCGCTCGTCGGGAGCGCTTCTGCGTCGACATCCAGCTCCGACCATGCCGCGAGCCGGTTCAGCCGGCCCTGCAGATCGGTGAGAATGTTCATATCTGAAGCATCCCATCAACCTCTGACATTCGAAACTTTCTTCCCCTCGACCGAAGTGCGCGCGGCGCGCACCGAACTCCCCACGCCCGCTCGACAGCCTGGGGGCCGTGCCCATCCGAAGCGAACCGGGCCTGGCTCCAGGAACGGATCATCGCCGCGTGCGGTCGGACAAGACCGCCGCAGCCATCACGCCGGACTCGGCCTCGCCGCGGCCCTGCACCGACTCACGTCGTAGCAGGATGGGGGAATGCCCTCGGCGCCTCCCACGGATGTCATCTTCATCGGTGGCCGCTCCGGCGTGGGGAAGTCCTCAGTCGCGGCCGAGGCTTCGCATCTGCTGGCGCGCGCGGATATCCGTCATGCAGTCATCGAGGGCGACAATCTCGATCAGGCGCACCCTCAGCCGTGGCGTGAAGGGATCGACCTCGCGGGGCGAAACCTCGCAGCGATCTGGCAGAACTACCGCTCAATCGGCTACTCGCGGCTCATCTTCACCAACACCGTCAGCGTGCTCGAGATGCCTTCACTCAGCGCTGCCCTCGGCGGACAGGTGCGCTCGTTCGGCGTACTGCTGACCGCCACCGACGACACCGCGGCCCAGCGTCTGGCGCAACGGGAGATCGGGACGGCGCTGGACGAACACATCGAACGCAGCAAGCTCGCCGCAGCGAGACTCGACGCTTCCAGCACGGCACGCAAGGTGCCGACCGACGGCCGCTCCCTCACCGAGATCGCTGCGGATATCCTCGCCTCAGCAGGCTGGCTCAACCGCCTCGGCTGACTGAAGTCCAGCATCCAGCTCGCCCTCGACCGCGACGACCTCGGGCCCGAACTGGCGGCCTGGATCAAGGAGCTCGCACCAACGCTCCCCTGAGCGCACATCTGAAGCGGGACGGATGCTGCGACCCGAGGCATCCGTTTCGCGCAGGCGTCACCACACCAGCAGCGCCGCCCCGATCGCATTGAAGACGACGTGCGCGATCAGGGCCGCGGCGAGCCTTCCGGTCAGCAGCGTGAGGAACCCGCAGCCCAGTCCCACGGCCACCGTTCCGAGAAGCAGCCCGACGGGCACGAACTCCCCTGCCGCGAGCACGTGCAGCCCGGTGAAGATCGCCGTGGTGACCAGTACAGCCACCACACCCGCGACAAGTCGACCCGCTCCATCGAGCCCGTCGCCCAGCGCCCGTTGCAGCAATCCGCGGAAGAACAGCTCCTCTATAAGAGGAGTCACGAGCACGGCCCCCGCGAGAGCCACGATCGTGGCCGCCATCGCGTCTGTCGCACCCCCGAGGAACCCCCCGCCGACGGAGGGCGCGACGAGCTCGACCAGTCCGCGCGCGACGAGCCCGACGCCCAGCCCTGCGACGAGGTCGATCCACGAGAACCCGCGGAGTCCCACTGCCGTGGCGAACCGGTCTCCCGAGACCCGCACGGCGACGATGACCGCGCCGAGCAGCGGTGCCGACAGCAGCACGAGGTCGACGACGCCGACCACTGCCGCCGGCCATCGCAGCAGCGCCGAATGCAGAGAGGGCAGCCACAGGATCACGACCGCGACGAGCAGCGCTCCGACGGCGGCGACCGCGACGGCCACCCACGGATGCTGCCACGCGCGCCCGTTCGATTGCTTCACCATCACACTCCCGAGGTGGCTGGAGAAAGCCGAAGACCCCGGGCGGGTGCCCGGGGTCTTCGAGGAGTCGTTGATCAGCGGCTGCCCGCAGCGCGACGGCGAGCGACCGCTGCCGCGACGGCGATGCCACCGAGGCCGATCGCGCCGACACCGAGCCAGATGATCGCGCCGGGGACCTCGCCACCGGTCGCGGGCAGTTCACCCGAGCCACCGGTGCCACCCGAGCCGGAGCCCACGGCGGCGACGTTGAGCGTGACCGAGCCGAGTTCGTCCTCGCCGCTGACGGTGACGACGTACGTGCCCGCCGTCGTCGCGGTGAAGCTGGCAGAGGCGGAACCGTTGTTGACCGGCTTCGTGACACTGCCACCCGAGCTTGCGAGCACGATCGAGGCCAGCGAGGCGCCGGTGGTGGGGCTCACGGTGAAGGTGACGTTCGAGTAGTCGCCCAGGTCATTCGCGGTGATGGTGACCGTCTGGCCGACCGTGGGGGTGGTGTCGCTCGCGGTGACCGGAGCGTCAGCGGGGTAATCAGCGGAGGCTGCCCCAGCGCCTCCGAGGACGAGCAGGCCAGCCACGGCGAGCGCGGCAGCAGTCTTCTTGAACATGGCGTAGATCTCCCGAGTTATGTGCGCGTCATCGGCGGAAATTTCGTGTCGGCAAACGTTCGCCCGAGGGGCCGACCCGTGACACGTTATCGCATTCTGAGAGTTCAATGAGAGGCTCGGAGTTTCCAGAAGGTAACAAGTTGTAGCGTTTGTCCCCCCTTTGGGGGACAAAACCGAGCGATCTGCGCAGGGACCTAGGTCATTGCGCTCGCGAGCACCGCCAGCGCGACGTACGAGGCGTTGTAGACGACGTGTACCAACACCGCGCCCCAGATGCGGCCGGTCAGCAGCACGAGCAGCGCGCACACCAGCCCGAGAAGCGACAGCGAGACGACGCCGCTCACCTCCGCGGCGCCCGAGATCCCGTGCATCACCACGAACAGCGCCGTCGACCCGAGCGCGGCCACCATCCCGGCCGTGAGCTTGCCGAACGGCCGGCGCAGCACCGTGTACAGCGACACCAGCACGACGGCGCGAAAGAAGGACTCCTCCACCACCGGCGCCACGACCACGGGCCCGACGACGTCGACGACCATCGACGACAGCGGAATCGACCCGCCCACCTGCACGAGGCCCGGCCACTCCGCCGGGGTCCCGTCGAGCCCCTCGATCCATCCCTGCGTCGTGCGCAGCAGCGCGCCGAGCACGACCCCGTACAGCACATCCACCGCGCGCAGCCGCAGCAGCCCGATCGGGCGCGACCGGGTGAAGGCCCACACGATGGGCAGCAGCATCCCGATCCAGACGATGGCGGTGGCGGATGCTGCGGCCCACGGCGAATCCCACACCGCGGCGATGAGCGACCCGAGCAGCACGCCGGCGCCGAGCGAGATCAGCGCGATCGCCAGCAGGCCTTCGCGCCACCGGTAGACGGTGCGCCCGCCGAGCCGCCAGTCCATGCGCGCCTCGTGCGAAGACCGCCGCGAGCGACGCGGCGCGGCATCCTCCTCGGGCGCCGGCTCCGCAGCAACCCCGGCCGACGAACCCGCCGGCGGCTGCAGCGACCACAGGTCGACCGTGGGTGCGGCGTCGCTAGGCTGGTCGGGCACGCGCCTACGTTACCCGCCCCGTGGAGGCCCCTCTTGTTCGACATCCTCACGGTGTGCACGGGCAACATCTGCCGCTCGCCCCTCGCCGAGCAGCTGCTGCGCGCCCGTCTGGCCTGCCTTGCGCCGCACGTCGCGAGCGCCGGCACGCGTGGCCTGGCCGCCGCGCCGATGACTCCCGAGGCCGCGCACATCGCCGAGGCGCTGGGCGTTCCGGCGTCCGAGACGGCCGAGCATCGGTCGCGGTTCCTCACCGAGCAGCACCTCGTGGCGCCCGACCTCATCCTCGCGATGACCCGCGAGCACCGCCGTGCGATCGCCGAGCTGGCGCCGTCGCGCCTGCGCTCCACGTTCACGATCCGCGAGTTCGCGCGCATCGCCGCCGCAGTGCCCGAAGACGAGGTCAGGGCGGCGACGGATGCTGCCCCCTCCCCCTCCGAGAAGCTCAGGGCGGCAGCATCCGTGATCGCGTCTTATCGGGGTCTCGTGCCGCCGCCGGAGGACCCGGCCGACGACGATGTGATCGACCCGTACCGGCGGCCGTGGGAGACGTACCTGCTGTCGGCGCGGCAGCTCGAACCCGCCGTGACAGCGGTCGCGGCGACGGTGCGGCTGGCCGTGGCGTAACGCTTTCCGGGCCGCGACCTGGCCCTGTGGAAGAATGCACGGAGCACACCGGCACCCCGCGAGAGGCGACATGGAGCTCACTGACTACATCCGGATCCTCCGCAAGAACTGGGTGATCATCGTGGTCGCCACCCTGGTGGGGATCGGAATCGCAGCGGCCTGGTCGCTCACCCGCACCCCCCAGTACGAGGCGCAGAGCACGGTCTTCGTGTCGACCCAATCGGGGTCGACGATCCAGGATCTGCAGCAGGGGTCGAACTTCACGCAGGCCCGCGTGCAGACCTATACCAACCTCGTCACGACCCCCATCGTCATGAACCCGGTGATCGCCGAGCTCGAGCTCGGCACGACCGCGGCCGAGCTGTCGGCCCAGATCGAGGCATCCGCCGCTCTCAACACGACCCTCATCACGATCACCGTGACCGGCCCTGATCCGGTGCAGGCTGCCGATGTCGCGAATGCCCTCGGCGCGTCGCTGACCTCGGTCGTCGAGCGGCTCGAGACGCCGAACGGCACCGACACGAGCCCGGTGCGTCTGGAGCGCGTGAAGGACGCCCTGCCGCCGCTCGAGCCGTCGAGCCCGAACGTTCCTCTCAACCTGGCGCTGGGTGCGCTGGTGGGTCTCGCGATCGGCATCGGCGTGGCGGTGCTGCGCGCGGTGCTCGACACGCGCATCCGCACGCCGCGCGACGTGGAGCAGGTCACCGACCGCCCGCTCATCGGCGCGATCGCCTTCGACCCGAAGGCCAAGGAGCGCCCGCTCATCGTGCACGCCGACCCGCTCAGCCCGCGGGCGGAGTCGTTCCGCGCGATGCGCACGAACCTGCAGTTCCTCGAGACCGACGAGGGCCGCGCGTCGTACGTCATCACCTCGAGCGTGCCGAGCGAGGGCAAGTCGACCACGACCATCAACCTCGCGATCGCCCTGGCCGACGCCGGCAAGCGCGTCGCGCTGCTCGACACCGATCTGCGCAAGCCGAAGGTGGCCGAGTACCTCGGCATCGAGGGTGGCGCCGGTCTCACCGACGTGCTGATCGGCCGCGCGCGCCTGGCCGACGTGATGCTCCCCTGGGGAAACCGCAGCCTCTACGTGCTGCCGGCAGGCAAGATCCCGCCGAACCCGAGCGAGCTGCTCGGCTCGAAGAGCATGCTCCAGCTGCTCGAGGCCCTCGAGCGCGATGTCGACATCGTGCTCTGCGACGCTCCTCCCCTGCTTCCGGTGACGGATGCTGCGATCCTCGCGAAGGCGACCAGCGGGGCGATCCTCGTGGTCAGCGCCGGCCACACCAACCGCCACCAGCTGTCGGGGGCAGTCGACGCGCTGAACACCGCCGGCGCGCACATCGCGGGTGTCGCGATGACGATGGTGCCGACGCGGGGCCCGGACTCGTACGCGTACGGCTACGGGTACGGCACGTACGGGTACGGCTACGTCGAAGAGAAGCCGGCGAAGAAGGCCAAGAAGACGAAGGCTGCGCCGGCCCAAGCGCCCGCACAGCCGGTCACCCAACCGCTCGTTGAGCGAGCGAAGCGAGTCGAAACGCCCCGCACCCCCGCACAACCGGTCACCCAACCGCTCGTTGAGCGAGCGAAGCGAGTCGAAACGCCCCAGGCCTCGGCGGTGCGCTCGATCCCGGCAACCGACCAGCCCGGTCAGGCTCAGGCGGCCCCCGACTCCGGCCTGACGATCGACGACATCATCCGCCAGGCGGGTGGGGCGTCGACGGCGCCCGGTCGCAACGATCCGCTTCCCTGACCCGGGCCCTCGATGCAACGACTGGGCGCCGCGAGATGGGTCGCGATCGCGGGAATCGCCGTGCTCGTCGCCGCGGTCGCGGTGCTCGTGTGGGCCGCGCTGCAGCACGCCAACCCCGAGTCGACGAGCGGTGAGGCGCAGCCGGTCCCCACGTTCACTCTCGGCGCGGAGGCTCCCACCCCGACCCCGACGCCGACTCAGACCGCGGTGGCCCTCGAGCAGACCCGCTTCCTCGCGATCGGGTCTGAGGTCTGGTGGCGGGCGACGCAGGGGTCGTGCACAGGCCCCGCGCCGGTCGTGGAGCGTTCGTACGACCAGGGCGAGACCTGGGCCGACGTGACCCCCGCCTACCTCGGCATCGCCCAGGTGCAGACACTCGAGGCCTTCTCGGCCCGCGACGCCGAGCTGGTGGCGGCGATGGCCGGCTGCGAGCCTGAAGCGCTGCGCACGTATACACGGGGTGAGTTCTGGGACTCGTACCCCGACGTGCTCGCCGCGTCGCGGTACATCGACCCGCGTGATGCGGGTTCGGTGCACCTGCCGTCAGGCCCCGTGCCGGCTCCATGCCCCGAAGCGTTCGGACTCCATGCCTTCGGCGACATAGTCGCGCTCGTGTGCGATGAGCGGGCGTGGTCGTGGTCGGGCGACGAGTGGGTCGCGCTATCTCCCGAGCGTGTACTGGCGGTGGTGATCGACGACGGCGACGTACTCGTGGCCCACCGCGCCGACGACTGCACCGGCGTCGCGGTGTCTCGCGTGGCTGCGGTCACTACGGATTCCGCGTCCATCATCGGCTGCGCCGAAAGCACGGATCCTGCGTCGCCAGCCGCGATTGCAGCCATCGGCGATGACGTCATCGTGTGGTCTGGCGAGAGTCTGTCGAGCATCGCCACCACCGGTCGTTGAGCGAGCGAGGAACGAGCGAGTCGAAACGCGTTGGGGATCCGAGCAACGCCGGCCCCGCCATTCCCTTGAGCGAATCTTGAGCCTGCATGCCACGCGACGAAACATGGCTCAGGGGAGGATGAGAGGTCTCTCATAATGGGAGGGCGTTTCCCCTTCACCCCAGGAATCGGATGCCGACGTCGTATATTCCCCCGCAGCGCCCTACTGGTACTCTGCCCCTGGTGGTCGGGAAATCCACCGCAAAGCGAGAAGGCATCGTGACGTCGAATCCCCAGATCGACGCGCCAACGGAGTCGCCGCCCCATCCCCAGGCCCGGGCAGCCGCTCCTTCGGCGTCCCCTTCCGCGGCGCCCGATCCAACCTCCCCTGCCGCCGCTGAGCGAGCGAGGGACTCTGGAGACGAAACGCCCCTGGCCTCCGAGCAACCTCTGGCCCATGTCAACCGCCCCGCTCCTTGGCGCCGCCACTACGCCACCCGCCTGTGGGTTAGTGACCTCCTCGTCCTGATCTGGGTGGTCTACGGCACGCAGCTTCTCTGGTTCGGCTGGGGCAACGCTCAAGTCGACATGCGGGCGGATTCACGGTTCAACGAGCTCTCGTACTGGGCCTTCTCCGCCGTCGTAGTCATCGCCTGGATGTGGGCACTCTCGCTGATTGATTCCCGCGATCACCGCATCATTGGGGCCGGGAACACCGAGTATGTGCGCGTAGCCCGAGCGAGCTTCACGTTCTTCGGCGCCATCGCGATCCTGGCTTTCCTCTTCCGAGTCGACGTCGCCCGCGGTTATCTCCTCATCGCGCTTCCGCTCGGAATTTTCGTGCTGCTGCTCGAACGGTTTCTATGGCGACAGTGGCTCGTGGCACATCGGTCCCTAGGCCAGTACTCCGCGAAAGTGCTGCTCGTGGGCTCGGCTGACTCTGTGGCCTCCATCGCCCACGAGCTGCATCGGTCCCCGACAGCCGGATATGACGTCGTTGGAGCCTGCGTCCCCACGGGCAAGGTGGCGGACTTCATCCCCGGCACCACGGTGCCTGTGATGGGGAACGTTGACAACATCGAGCGCGCTATCGCGGCTACGGGTGCCGACACTGTTGCGGTCACCAGTACCGACGACCTGCCTCCGGCGAAGGTAAAGCAGATTTCCTGGGCGCTCGAATCGGGTCGGCAGCACCTCGTCCTCGCGCCGAGCATCATCGACATAGCGGGCCCGCGAATCCACACCCGACCGGTGGCCGGGCTTCCGCTCATCCATGTTGAGACGCCGAAGTTCTCGCGGGGACAGCGTTTCGCTAAGCGAAGCTTCGACATCTTTACGTCGGCGGTCCTCATCCTTGTCTCGTCGCCGTTGCTGATCGGCGTTGCCGTGGCTGTCAAGCTCAGCGGTCCCGGGCCACTGCTTTTCAAGCAAGAGCGCATCGGCCGTCGAGGTGAGCCCTTCAACATGTTGAAGTTCCGTTCGATGCGGGTTGGTGCAGACAAAGAACTGAGCGCGCTGCTCGCAGCCCAGGGCACTAGTCAGACACCCCTCTTCAAGGTCCAGAACGACCCTCGGATTACTCCGGTCGGGAGGTTCATCCGCAAGTACTCGCTCGACGAGCTACCCCAGTTCTTAAACGTCCTCGGCGGATCGATGAGTTTGGTCGGCCCACGTCCTCAAATCGCCGCCGAAGTCGCCCTCTACAGTGACGCCGCGCGACGTCGACTCCTCACTCGCCCAGGCATCACGGGACTCTGGCAAGTGAGCGGCCGTTCGACGCTCGGCTGGGAGGACGCCGTACGACTTGACCTCTACTACGTCGAAAACTGGTCGCTCGCGGGCGACGTTGTGATTCTGGCGAAGACTGCGCAGGCAGTGATTGCGCCCGGAGCTTCAGCGCACTGAAACCGCCAACGGGCAGTCCGACTCAACGAGACAACTACGAGACTAAAGCGCGATGACATTCAACAAACCTGCCCTCATAATTGCTGTCCTAGGTCTGGCATTGTTTCTCGCGACCGCGGCACTCCCGAGAATGCTTGCGCAATTGGAGCGCTTCAGTCGCCGTGATTTGCAAGTTCGGCACCCCCCTCACCTTGCGGAAGCACCCTCAATCGAGGTAGTAATCCCGTCGTACCTCGAGGCCAGCGTCATCTCGGACAAGATCTCCTCCACGCGACTCGCCCTCCGCGATTGGCCCGGGGGCAGCAGCATTACCGTGGTTGCGAGTGACGACGCAACGGCCGCTGCCGCTCGTGACGCCGACAGCGTACTAAGGCTTCCGCGGTCCGGCAAAGCAGCCGCCTGCAACGCAGGCGTCGCGTCCAGTTCGGCGGAAATAGTCGTCCTTACCGACGCGAACTGTGCAATCGAGCCAGAGACATGGCCTGAAGATACCGTTGAACTGCTCCGAGAATGGCACCTTGTCTCTGCTAACAAGGTCGAGGTCGGCGGTTCCGAAGGTCTCTTCTGGCGGTGGGAACGGCTGACAAAACGACGCGTGTCGACGGGAATTGGGTCGCTCTCCGTGGCCGGTGAGTTTCTTGCGTTCCGCCGCACCGACTACGCGCCCATTCCAACCGATGTGGTTCTAGACGACTTGGCCGTAGCAATGAGTTTCGTCGATGCGGACAAGACCGTGACGGTGGCGCCATCGCTGACAACACGTGAGGCGGCTGTGACGGGCAGAGACCAGCTCGGTCGCCGACGGCGGATCGCGCGCGGCCTTCTGACGGAGATCGGCCCACGATGGCGAGCCCTGCTCGGGACGCGGGAGGGCCGCGCACTCTTGGCGCACAAGATCTATCGGGTCACTATCGGATGCTTTGGATACTGGCTGGCCGTGCTCGCGGCAGGCTTGATCCTTCCTCCCGTGACGCTGGTCCTGCCAATCGCGGTGGCCGGACTGACCGCCCTGTACTTCTTTCCTGCAAGAGTCGCAAAGCCGTTGCTACCCCTCGCCACCATCGCGGGAATGCAGACCATTCCGCTTATTGCTGTTGGAGATGCCCTAGCCGCACGTCGCCGGAGCGACGGAACCTGGGAGAAGGTGGCCCGATGACGCAAAGCCGCAGAGCTCTAGTCGTGACGAAGAACGACTTCACCGGCGAGACCGACGGGGGATCGAAGCGGACTGCTGCCCTGGTCCGCTCGTTGTCGGCACGCGACTTCGCCGTTGACTGGGTGGGGATGCGACCTTACGCAACATCGGTACATGATCCGGCAACGAGTCGGTGGGACAACGCGTGCGCTGCGGCGCGCGGCCTCGGCGCCACCGCCTCCGCACGCAGTCTTTCGACCTTGAAGTGGCACACCGCGAAGGGCGCAGCGATGGTAGCTGCTCTGTCACGAGCGCACGATTACGATGTGGCGATCGTGGAACACAGCCAGCTGGCGTCGCTCCGAGGGGCACTTGTTGCCCGAGTGCTCGTCATGGACACCCATAACGTCGAGGCCGAGTTGCTCGCAAACTACGCAGCAAGTGCCAGAGGCTGGCGATCCAGGGTCGCGGCTTTCGAGTCAAGATCGCTGCGACGGCTCGAGTCCAAGTTTGCTGATGAATTCGACGTAGTCGCCGCCGTGAGCGACCGGGACGCGTCGGCATTCGGAGGGGCGAGCGGAGCCTCGCGCGCACGAGTCGTTGTTGCACCCAATGGCGTTGGAGATGAGTTCTTCACCGTCCGACGCGACCCGGGCTTGGAGGTCGTCTTCATCGGCCACCTGGGGTGGCGACCCAACATCGACGCAGCCAGGTGGCTGGCGCAAGAGGTCTGGCCGCTCGTGCAACAAGAACGCGATGATCTGCGGCTGCGGTTGGTAGGCCGATCACCCGATGCCAGCGTCACGGAACTCCAGGGCGACAACGTCGTCGTGAGTGCAAACGTGCCCTCGGTTCTTCCGTACCTGGCGACCGCAGCTGTGGCTACAGCTCCGCTCCTGTCTGCTGGAGGAACGCGCATCAAGATTCTTGAGGCGCTCGCTTCCGGCACTCCTGTCGTGTCGACGCAGCTCGGGGCGATGGGCTTGGACCACTTGGCTGGCCCGGGTCTACGACTTGCAGACTCCGCGCCGACGTTTGCAGAGACGCTTCTCAGCGTAATCGCGGCCCCACCTTCCGAGGAGGCTGTGCAGAGCCTCGCGCGGGGCTATGAATGGCCCGTTTCGATGGCGCCGTTGCTGGATGCCATCGAGACTCAGCTTTCAGGCAGTCGGGCTCACGCGTGAGCCAGGGTGTGCCCGTGGTTGCCGCGGTGGTTGTCAATTACCGCTCAAGCGAACACCTAAGGGCGCTCGTAAGATCCCTTGCCCTTGAACCCCTAGCGACGATCTTGGTCTGGGACAACTTCTCAACACGAGACGAGCGCCGAAAGGTAGAAGCGTTAGTGGATTTCGATCCGCGCATTGTCGTTCACGCGAGCGACCGAAACCTGGGATTTGCGGGTGGAGTGAACGGCGCTATCGCCGCACTGGACGACACTCCCGTCGATTACTTCTGGATCCTCAACCCCGATCTAACCGTTACCGCCGGCGCAACGGTTGCCCTCCTCGAGTCCGCCGAGAAGAACGCCCTAGATATTGTCTCGCCCCTCATTCTCTCCCCTTCGAACGACCGCATCTGGTACTCCGGCGGCCGCATCGATACTGCGGCAGGGCGATCTGAGCACTTTCGAATTGGCGAGCCGCGAGGACCGCGCGATGAGGGGACTGAGGAAGTAACATTCGTGAGTGGCGCCGCGCCGCTCGTTTCGAAGTCGGCTTGGGAAGCGCTGCGAGGGTTCTCGGAGCGCTACTTTCTCTACTGCGAAGATGCCGACCTATCCATGCGGGCATCGCGTGCTGGGTTGCGGATGGGCGTCGAACGGTCGGCCGTCACTTACCACGCCGAAGGCGGCTCATCTACTAACGGTAACGGTCCAGGCGAGACCTTCTACTACTACGTGCAACGGAACCGGCTGCTGCTATACGCGCCCTCAACTAGCCGCGCCAACATTCTGCTTGGGCGCGGTTTCATGGAGACGTTACGTCTGCTGGTGTTGCCGTTCCGGCCACTGAATTCGGGGGCCGTCCGCCGGTTCGCCGCCTCAGTTCAGGGGATAATCGATGGTTTGAGAGCTAGGAGCGGACCCCGATGAGCTCTGACCGTTTGCGCATCTACGTCGAAGCACGCACTGCTCACCTGGAGCGCGCACAAAGTGACGGCGCACACTTGATCTTTCTTCGGCAGAGCTACGACTTCGATGAAAATCTCGCGCGAGCGATTGGCGCATTGCGCGTGACCTGGTGGAAGGCTGTGCGCGCCTCATCATCCGCTGCGTACCGATCGGTCGAAGTCAACGAACCCCTCATGCTCGGCGCTTGGCCGCTCCTGCTGGGTATCGCAGGCGGCCGTTGGGTGCGGCAAGCAAGACCCCGACGCTCGCAACCAGCGCTGATCTCGTATGCAATAGAGAACGGCGATGTGGCTTTGTGGCTCAGCACCAAGGCGCGAGTCCCGAGGGCAGTCGCATCGTTGACTGTGCGTCTTATCGGCCGAGTTCTCGCTGGCAGTCTCTCTCGACTCGCGTTCGGATCGGCTGTCGCGGCTCGCACCTACCAAGATGCTATGGGCGGGCCAGCTGGCACGCTGACCATGACCTTTGAGGCTCTCGAACCACCGTGCGACTGTCTGTCTCGCGGGGCCGCGGCCCGTGACGGCGTGCTGTTTCTCGGCTCCTTTGAAGACCGCAAGGGACTACCACAGCTCGTCGATGCTTGGTCCTCAATAGATGCGGCCCACCGACCGAAACTCACCTTGATCGGCAAAGGTCCTCTAATCGATCTCGCCAACGAGGCAGCCGCGCAGGGCGCGCGAGTCTTGATCGATCCGCCTCGCTCGCAGATTCACGAGGAGTTGCGCGCCTCCAAAGTGGTGGTGCTTCTGTCCCAGCCTGCACCGAGATGGCGGGAACAGCTCGGGCTGCCGATCATTGAGGCGCTGTCCCACGGCTGCGAGATTGTCACGACGACAGAAACCGGGCTCGCCAGCTGGCTCAGAGAACATTCGCATCGCGTCCTCCCTCCGTCTTCTCTTACGGCGGACTTTTCAACCGCGATCGCAGAAGCCCACGGATCGGACAGACACCCGGGTGCGATCCTTGACTCGCTCCCGGCCGAAAGCGGCCGCAAGGCCGCGGATCGCTGGCTCGCAGCCGATGATCGCGACTGACCGCGCTATGCCGGCGCACTCCCCCGGCGAATGGACCAGAAGTTGACTACTAACAGCACCCGCGGCGACATGATGCGAGTGGCAGTAGCCAACCTGGCCCCTCCGCTGGCAGCGTTTGCCATCGCACCATTGCTGGCTCAGAGCCTCGGTGTCGACGGTCGCGGCATGGTTTCAGGGGCGACGTCGCTCTTGCTCCTGTTCACTGCGATCGGAACGATCGGGCTCCCGGAGGCCGTAAACTACTTCGTCGCCTCGCGTCACCCGCTTCGAACCAATGCGGCACGGCACGCTGTCTGGATCCTCGGTGTGAGCGGCCTAGTCCTTACGGCCGCGAGCATCTTCGTCGCACCGCTTCTTGCCGACGGAGACGCCCAGCTCGCTCAGCTGATCGTGATTTCATCATTCGCAATTACCCCGACGCTAGTCGTGGGTGCTCTCCGAGGTCTGGCTCAGGGGCTCCAGGCGTGGGGAGTCGTGAATCTTGAGAAGTACATCACATCCAGCGTTCGCCTAGCCGCAATCGCGGCGTTGTTCCTGAGCGCCACCCTCAATCCGCTGACCGCAACCGTCGTTCTTGCTGCCTCGCCCATAGTCGGCGGTCTGGCGTACTTCGCTCTCCTATCGCGGCCCGCCAACCCTGAAACACACTTGGTTGCCCCCATCGAGTTGGCCCGGTATGGGACGCTCATATGGGCCGGATCACTCTCGGGCATTCTCCTCTCCCGCGTCGATCAAGTCTTGATGACCCCGTTGGCTGGGACCTATCAGCTCGGCATCTACACGGTCGCGGTGAGCGTTTCAGAACTGCTCCTCGTCACCAATTCTGCGATTCGGGACGTTCTCTTCTCGGCGGACGCGCGCGGACGAGATGACCGGAGAGTCTATGCAGCGAGCCGCATCTCGTTGTTGACTTCGATAGTCATCGCCGCTCCCATAGCCGCGACCATCACTTGGTGGCTCCCCTGGCTATTTGGAGCCGAGTTTGCGCCCGCGATCCCCGTAGCACTCCTGCTGATGCTGGCTGTCGTCGCGGGGGTGCCCGGGTCCATTGGTGGAGCTTCACTCAGCGCTCGAGGCTATCCGGGTCTGCGGAGTCTCTCGCTTGTGGTGGCCGCCGGGACGAACATCATCGTGTTGGTTTGGCTCACCCCCTCGTTGGGCGCAGTCGGAGCCGCGCTCGCGACACTTATTGGCAACGTCATCGCTGCCAACCTCAACCTGGTCTTCCTACGCCGGCATTTTGGGATGAGGGTTGCACCCTTCTACGCCGTCCATTGGCAAGACATCAAACTACTTGCTCGGAGCTTCGCCGCACTTGTTGGTCGACGCGCAGAAAATGGTGCCAGCTGAACATGTCCCGTGTCATCGATTCAACAACGCGAGCACTCCTCGTCGCCAAGTACACGGTGCGGAATGTGCTCTCACGGAAGCGGGTAACAGGCGACCTAGACGTAACAGTGAGCCTGACGTCTTATGGCCAGCGAATGCGGACTGTGTATCTCGCCATTGAGTCGATCGCGTCTGGATCATCACGCCCGAGCAGGCTCATCCTCTGGTTGAGTCCTCCGGAGAGTGACCTGCGCCTTCCTCGATCGTTGGTGCGACTCCAACGGCGAGGGCTCGAGGTGCGCCGTACGCCCGATTTCGGTCCGCACAAGAAGTACTTCCCCTACGTCGCCTCGCAGGATCAGTTCTCCACACCTCTAGTCACCGCCGACGATGATGTCTTCTACCCTCGCTGGTGGCTTGGCTCCATGTACGACCGATCGATCGAGTGCCCTAATGCGGTGATTGCGCACCGCGCTCACAGAGTGACACTCGTGGAGGGCGACACACTCAGCATCGCGCCGTACTCCGCTTGGCAACCGACGCGTGGCCAAGATCCCTCGTTTCGCAACTTCGCCACCGGCGTGTCCGGGGTCCTCTATCCCCCGCCGCTCTTGGCGCGGATCAGGGACGCCGGAACTGGGTTCGAGGCCGTGGCACGTCGCGCTGATGATGTTTGGCTGCACGCCCAAGCCATCAAAGCCGGCCATAGGATCGCGCAAGTAGCCGCAACTGGGAGCGACTTTCTATCGATCCCCCTGACCTTCCAGGTAAGCCTGTTCCGCGAGAATGTGGCTGGTGGGGGCAACGATGAGCAAATCAAGGCGACCTACAGCGACGAGATGATCACGGTTCTCCACGAGTCGGGTTGACTCCGCTAACGCCTACGCCTATTGCGAACATCGACTGATTCAAGCGCACGTACATCGTGCAGTCGAACCGGAACGCCGAGATCATGCTGCAGGGTCGCCCGCTCCACGCCGCGATCGCGGCGGAGCCGATGGCGCCGAGCACGCCGCCGACAATGAGGCAATGCCGAGCGCATCTTCGGGTGCGAGCAAGATGTGGACCATGATCCCGGAACACAGTCCGCGTAAGCGGAAGCCTAGTAGGACGCCTCCCCGCGGGGACAGCACGCGGCTCGGTCTTGTCGCCATGCGCAACGTTCTAGGTGCGGCGGGAAAGCCGCCTAGGATTACGGCTGTGGCGACCCTGACCGAAACCCTTGTTGTCGGTCAGGCCAAGCGCATCCGGCGCGCAGCCGCGGTCTTCGGCTTCCTCGCGATCGCGACACAGCGCCTCGGCTTCGAGGCTGCAGGCGGTGTAGTCGCCGTGACGAGCATCCTCGCCCTCATCATGCTGGTATGGGCGGCGGTGCAGGCGGACGTCCGCGTGTCGTCCTCGGGGCTGTTGCTCTTCCTCGGCATCTCTGCCACCGCGTTCATCTCGACGATGGCCGCGGAGGCGCCGTCTGTGTCGTCGCTGCTGTTCTTTCTAGCCACTTACGCCGTCGTGCTCCTTCAGCTGCACGACCGCCTCGGGGTAGGCATGGCCTTCTTTCGAGGCGCTGTCGCGGCGATCACCGTGGCCGCCGCGCTCGGCCTCGTCCAGTACGTGTGGCAGCAGGTCGGGCGAGGGTACCTCGACCCGGTGGGCCTTCTCCCACCCTCGATAGTCCGAAGCGATTTCAACACTTACTACGACCTCGAGTGGGCCGGCGGGCGCGCCGGCGAGTTCAAGCCGAACGGCGTGATCTTGCTTGAGCCGTCGTTCCTTTCGCTCTTCACGGCGATCGCCATGGTGTACGTTGCGACTCTGCTTTTCCGGAAGGACCGGACGCGGACCGCATGGCTGATCGTGTGGATACTCACCCTTTCCGGAGCGTTCGCGGTCTCTGCATCGGCATCGGGCTTCGTGGTCCTCGGAGCTGCTGCACTGCCCCTCCTGTTTCAGGCGAGACGGAATCTGGCTGCCATCGCTGCGCTGGCTGTCGCGGTCCTCATCATGTGGCAGTTCGGCGTGTTCGACTCGGTCTTCGCGAAGCTCAACGAGGGAGTCGGCAGCGGCGGTTCTTCGACCGCGCTGCGGCTGACGAGGCCATACGAGTTGCTCACCCCGTATTGGCTGGAGTCACCGTTTTTCGGGCATGGCCCGGGCGCCGCGTCGCACTACATCGCCGAGTTCGGCGTCCCCGGCCTGCAGGCATCGACGCTCATGAAGCTGCTCGTTGAGTACGGGCTCGCGGGCGCGATTCTCCTAGCACTAGCGGTTATCCGCGCGCTCCGCGGCTCGACAGCACCCGCGCCGCTGACGCTCGCCTTCCTGGCGGCGTGGCTCGTGCCTGCGGAGGCTCTCCTGAATGCGACGTTGGTGACCCTCGTGTTCTTCGTGATCCCGCACTGGGCGAAGACAAGATCTACGAAAGTGAACGACAGCTAGGCAGTCGTCCGCTCCCAATCCGCCCGCGAGCTCGCTTCGTTGCAGAAGATGCGTCGGTTGCTTCGATCGCCTGACAGAGGTGGCGCGACCGCTCCGCATTACTCGCAGGGCGCTTCCTCGTTCAGGTCGGCGCCGCGAATGAACCGGTGCACCGTGCGGCTTAGATGTGATGTCCAGGCAGGTTGTTGAGTCTGCTGAAGGGTGGGGCTCCGATGGCGGAGTGGCGCCTGTGCTGATTGTAG
>NZ_JBDGJU010000021.1:0-74878 GCF_057656735.1 Microbacterium sp. Soil_C_42 | reverse complement strand
CGGCGCCCGTTCCCGACGCCGCCGTGGACCTGGGCGTGTCTCCGCTCACACGCCGCCAGGCGCGCCAGCAGGAGCGCATCCGCACCGCTTCGGTGCCCGTGATCACGCCGGAGGTCGTCGCCGCCCACGCGGCCGCCAGCGGCGGCGCCGCTGCGACATTCGCGTTCCCCGTCGCCCCGCCGCCCGTGGCGCCGTTCGACGAGCCGGCGCCGTCGCTGTTCACCCCCGCCCCCGACGCGTCCTCGGTCTCGACCGACAGCGGCATGCACGCGCTGTTCGGCATCCCTCGCGAAGCGGAGCCCACGTCGGCCCCCGCGCCGACTTGGCAGCAGGCCGGCCCCGTCGCGGTTCCCGACTTCGCGGACGAGCACCCGGCGCCCGAGGTCCAGGACGGCCCGCTCGACAGCGTGTCCGGCGCCTCTGACGATGACGATGACGACGACGAGACCGAGGCCGAAGCGGCCCCTGCGGCGCCGAAGGCCGTCAGCCCGCTCCTCGGCGCCCGTCTGCTCGACGACGCACCCGCCGCCGGGGAGCCCGCGGCCGTCGAGTTCCCTCCCTCGTTCGACCAGCTGCTCACGCGCACGACCGGTGCCATCGCGATCCCCAACGCGCTGATCGTGTCACAGGCGCCGGAGGTAGGGCCCCTCGTGGCGCCCGTCACCGCCACCGGCGAGGTCATCGTCACCGGCACCTTCAACCTGCCCGAGGGACTCGGCTCCACCGGGCACGCGAAGGGCACCGCCGACGGCAAGGAGATCGATGCCACGCTGGTCGACGGCGAGCTGCCGTCGCACTCGTCGCCGACGCCGATCGCCGCAAGCGCCGCCGTGAGCACCGCGAAGGCGCCCGGCGACGTCATCAAGCCCCCGGTCCCCGAAAAGGGCGGCAAGCTCATGATGTCGCTCGCGATCACCGCGGGCGTGCTGGCCCTCGCCCTCGTCGGCGTTCTGATCCTCGCCTTCGTGACAGGAGTGTTCTGATGGTGGCGAACGTGCAGTCGCACGACATGCTCCAGATCGCCGCGGCCGCGGCCGATGCCAAGGGCGGCGAGGATCTCGTCGCGCTCGACGTGTCCGAGCCCCTTCCGCTCGTCGACATCTTCCTGCTGGTCACCGGGCGCAGCGAACGCAATGTCGCGGCGATCGCCGACGAGATCGAGGACAAGCTGCTCGAAGCCGGCCACAAGCGGCTGCGTCGCGAGGGCCGCGACGAGTCGCGGTGGATCCTCATCGACTTCGGCGACCTGGTGGTGCACGTGTTCCACGAGCAGGAGCGCGTCTACTACGGCCTCGAGCGACTGTGGAAGGACTGCCCTGTCGTGCCCATCACCCTCCCGGCCCGGGCCACCGTCGAAGAGTGACGCTGGTACGGAGCACCCCTCCGAATGTTGTAAGCTAGACGAGTTGCCCCGCGAGAGCGGGGACAGCATCCGGGCCTGTGGCGCAGCTGGTAGCGCACCTGCATGGCATGCAGGGGGTCAGGGGTTCGAGTCCCCTCAGGTCCACCGAGAAGGCCGCCCGATGAGGGCGGCCTTTCGCTTTCCCGAACACCGCGGCACGGCGTCGCCCGTGCCCATTGCGCGGCTGGGGCGCGTCGACAAGGGTGGAGCGCATGAGTGCTGTGACCCCGTTCCTCTGGTTCGACGACGCCGCGGAAGAGGCGGTCACGTTCTACACCGCGCTGATCCCGGACTCCGAGCTCGTCACGATCGACCGCTACCCGGACGAGGTGCCGGGCATGGGCGGCAAGGTCATGCACGTGCACTTCCGGCTGGGCGGCCGCGACTACTTCGGCATGGACGCCGGCCCGCAGTTCCCCTTCACCGAGGCTGTCTCGCTGTACGTCGCGTGCCGCGACCAGGCCGAGGTCGACCGCTACTGGGACGCCCTCACCGCACAGGGCGGCCAGGAGCAGCCCTGCGGGTGGCTGAAGGACCGTTGGGGGCTGTCGTGGCAGATCATCCCCGACCGGCTGGTCGAGCTGATCCGCCACCGCGACCCTGAGATCGCCCATCGCGCGGTGCAGGCGATGCTCCGCATGCGCCGCATCGACCTCGCTGCCCTCGAGTCGGCCGTGGCGGACGGATGAGACGCGACGCCCGGTGGGCGGCGGTCGGATGCCTCGTGCTGGCCCTGACCTCGTCAGCGGGGTGCACCGCCCCGGCGCCGCCGTCGCCGGCCCCCTCGTCGCAGGCGCCCACGATCGGCCCGAGCACGTCTGCGGCCACCGAGTCGTGGTGGCGTGCCGGGTCGGTCACGGGAACTCTCGCATCGGAGCTGGTGGCGCCGTGGTCGGTCGCGCCTCTCGACGGCGGGGGCGCGCTCATCTCCGAGCGCGGCGACGGCACGGTGCTCGAGCTCACCGCGGACGGTGAGGTCCGCACGGTCGGCGTGGTCTCCGCTGTGGTGTCGGGCGGCGAATCCGGCCTTCACGGCCTTGCCCTGCACGAGGCCGACGGCGCGCGCACGCTCTTCGCCTACTTCGGCGCGAGCGACGACAACCGCGTGGCACGGATGCCGTTGCTCGGCGACCCGGGATCCTTCGAGCTGGGCGAGCCGGAGGTGATCCTCGACGGCATAGCGCGGGCGAGCACCCACGACGGCGGCCGCCTCGCTTTCGGTCCGGACGGCTACCTCTACGTCACGACCGGGGATGCGCAGCGGCGCGACGCCGCCCAAGACCCGGACGACCTCGGCGGCAAGATCCTGCGCGTCACCGTCGACGGCGACCCCGCTCCGGGCAACCCGTGGAACACGCGCGTCTGGTCCATGGGACATCGCAACGTCCAGGGGATCGCCTGGACGGCGGACGGCACGATGTGGGCCAGTGAGTTCGGTCAGAACACCTGGGACGAGCTCAATCGCATCGAGCCCGGCGCCAACTACGGCTGGCCGATCGTCGAGGGCATGTCCGACCGGGAGGGCTTCATCGATCCCGTGGCGCAATGGCCGACGAGCGATGCGAGTCCCAGTGGGATCGCCACGCGCGGCGACACGGTCTTCATGGCGGGGCTCCGCGGCGAGCGACTCTGGCAGATCGACACGGATGCCGGCGAGATGCGCGGCGAGCCCGTCGCCGCGCTGGTGGGCGAGTACGGGCGACTGCGCGACGTGGTCGCGCCGACAGACGGGTCGCTGTGGCTCTTGACCAACAACACCGATGGACGCGGCTCGCCGCGACCAAGCGACGATCTGCTCCTGCGGGTGGAGCTCGTCGAGGCGCCGTGACGCGTGCGCCCGCGCGCACCCCGGCACGCTACGGTGAGAGCGTGACCTCGCAGCCCCGCTGTCCGCATTGTCGCCACTTCGTCTACCTGGACACCCTGCAGTGTCCGAACTGCGAAGCCGAGATCGGCTACCACATCCCCACACGCGAGTTCTTCGGGCTCCGTCACGGCCAGGCCGTCATCGACGACGAGACCTGGTACACCTGCTCGAACCGCGAATGGGCGTGCAACTGGCTGGTGTGGGAGAACGCGCCCGCCGGCCGCTGCTTCTCCTGCCGGCTCACGCGCCGCCGTCCGGCGGCGGACGACACCGTCGCGCTCGAGAAGCTCGCGAAGACCGAGGAGGCCAAGCGCCGGCTCCTCCTGCAGCTCGCCGATCTCGGCCTGCCGATGGTCGGGTGGGACGTCGAGAAGGGCGGGCTCGGGTTCGACCTGATCTCCAGCCTCTCCGACGGCAAGCCGGTCACGATCGGGCACGCCAACGGCATCATCACGATCGACCTGGCTGAGAGCCTCGACGACCGCCGCGAGGCGCTGCGCGTGCGGCTCGGCGAGCCGTACCGCACGATACTCGGCCACCTGCGGCACGAGGTCGGTCACTACTACCAGAACGTCCTCCTCACCGACGACGAGCTCTGGGCGCGGTGCCGCGAGCTCTTCGGGGACGAGCGCACGAGCTACCGCGAGGCGCTGAAGCACCACTACTCGTTCGGAGCCCCCTCCGACTGGCATGAAGCCTTCATCTCCGAGTACGCGACGATGCACCCGTGGGAGGACTTCGCCGAGACGTTCGCCCACTATCTCCACATCACGGGCACGCTGCAGACCGCCGCGGTCATCGGCATCCATCTCGATGCGTCCGTGACCAACCTCCGCGACACGGATGTCGTCCCCCTCGAGTCGTACGAGCACGAGCCGATCCAGAGGCTGCTCACCGATTGGGAGTGGCTGTCGCAGGCGTTCAACCGCATCAACCGGTCGATGGGCTTCGGCGACCTCTATCCGTTCACGATCGTGACGCCGGTGCGGCACAAGCTCGCCTTCGTCCACGACATCGTGACGCGCGCCCCGCTCAGCCCGGGGGAGCAGTACACGCTCGCGATGGCGGGGGCCGGGGCGGGGGAGACAGAGACGTCATGACTTCGTTCGCGCGGGGGCAGCGGATGATCGGTGCGGCGGCGCACTCGAGATGGTCCAGCGCACGCGCCTCGACTGCGTCCTGGGCACCACCGCCGACGAGCTCGCGACCACGGCGGGCTCCTCGGCGGTCCTCGATCGGCACGTGGAACGCGCCCTCGCCCTGCTGCAGCGCCTCGCGGCCGATCCGGATGCGGCGCCGTCGCAGGCCCGCCGACTCAGCGAAGACCTCGCGCTCGCCTTCCAGGCGTCCCTCATGCTGCGCCACGCACCCGGGCAGGACGCCGACACGTTCATCGCCGCCAGGCTGGGCGAGGAACGCGGCGCAATACGGTGTGCTGCCTTCGGGGACGGATGCCGCGGCCATCGTCGCGCGCCACTGATCGCCGTCCGCGCTTAGGCTGTTCGAGTGACTGCGGCGCGACGTTCCCTCCTGCTCGCCGCGGTCGTCGCAGCCGCGGCGATCGGCTGCGCCTCGTGCGCCGCGACACCCACCGCGAAGCCGGCGCCGACCTCGTCGCCCACGGTCACGATGACGCCGACCCCCGATGCGGCACGTCTCTCGCCGGCCGAGCAGGCCGTCTCGTCGATGTCGCTGCGGGAGCGCGCGGCGAGCGTCGTGATGGGGCACGTTCCGACGACGGATGCCGCGGCCCTGCGCTCGTACATGGAATCCACCGATGCCGGGGGCTTCCTGCTCATGGGCGCGAACATCCCCGCGGACGAGGCGGCACTCCAGGAGATCACCGCATCGCTCACGGTCGACCCCGCGCACCCGCCGCTCATCGCCATCGACCAGGAGGGCGGCGACGTGTCACGGCTGCCGTGGGACGATCTTCCGTCACCGCTGGAGCTGCAGCAGGCCGATCCCGCCACGGTGGAGGCCGCGTACGCGGGGCGTTCGGCGCTCGTGCGCCAGGCAGGCATGTCCGTCAACTTCGGCATCGTGGCGGACGTCACCGCCGACCCGGACTCGTTCATCCATCGTCGCGTCCTCGGCACGACACCCGACATCGCGGCCGCCCACGTGGCCGCCGCGGTGAACGGTGAGAAGGGGAAGGTCTTCTCGACGCTCAAGCATTTCCCCGGCCACGGCGCGGCACCCGGCGATTCCCACTCCTCGATCCCGTCGACCCCGATGCCGCTCGATCAGTGGCGCGCCGCCGACGCCCTCCCGTTCCAGGCGGGAGTCGACGCCGGCGCCGAGCTTCTCATGTTCGGCCACCTCGCGTACACCGCCGTCGATCCGGCGCCCGCGAGCCTGTCGCCCGAATGGCACCGTATCGCGCGGGACGAACTGGGCTTCGAGGGCGTGACGATCACCGATGACCTGGGCATGCTGCAGAGCTCCGGCCTTCGCGAATACGCCGACCCCGTGGCGAATGCCGTCAACGCCCTCGCGGCCGGCAACGACATGCTGCTGACGGTGGTCTCGTCGACGCCCGAGACGGCTCCGCAGATCGTCGACGGCATCGTCGCCGCGGTGGAGTCGGGCGCGGTCCCGGCGGATCGTCTCGAGGAGGCGGCGACGCGCGTGATGGAGCTGCGCCTCGCCGCCGCCGAGGGCGCAGGCGGAGAACTCCCGTGCACCACGTGCGCGGATCCGGCCGGGTGAGTCAGGCGCCCGCGATCTCGATGAGTCGGCCCCGGAGAAGCTGTCCGCGCTCGGCGAAGCCGCGCTGCGCGCGCACATACGCCGCCTTGCCCTCCGCGGTCTCGATCGGCACGGGCGCGTAGCCCCAGTCCGCGAGATCGTAAGGGGACGCCCGCATGTCGAGCACGCGGATGTCGCGGGCGAGCTCGAACGCGTCGAGCATCACCTCGCCCGGCACGAGCGGCCCGAGCTTGACCGCCCACTTGTACAGGTCCATGCCGGCATGGAGGCAGCCGGGCTGCTCGAGCGCCGCCTGCGTCTCGCGCGTGGGTGTGTCGCGGTTGCGCGCAACGGCGTCGGGCGTGAAGAACCGGAATGCGTCGAAGTGCGTGCACCGGAGCTCGTGCGCCTCGACCACCGCGTCGGTCGCGTCCTGCCCCAGTCGGAGCGGAACGGGATGCCGGTGTTCCTGCTGCCGGTACACCATGGCCCACTCGTGCAGGCCGAAGCACCCGAAGCCGGGGGCACGGCCTGCGGTGGCCCGGAGGATCCGCCCCACGTTCGCCACGAGCGCGCCCCGCTCGGCCCGGAAACCTTCACCGTCGACGGCGAGAGCGCCGGGCACGCTGCCGGGCCGGTACCAGCGCCATCCGGCGCGGGCGTCGGAGGCGGCATCCGCCAACTCGACGCCCTCACCGGGATGCCAACGGTGCAGGACGGAGGGCTTGTACGAGTAGTACGTGAAGAGGAAGTCCTCGACAGGGTGCTTCTCACCCCGCGCGGCCCGGACGCGGTGCGCGGCCGTGAGCGCTCGGGCGCGCGCATCGTGCGCCGCCTCGCGCTCGCGCCACAGGCCGCCGGCGAGCACCGGGGCTTCAGGGGGCGCGATCGTCACCGTTCGAGGATACGCGGGCGCGCCCGGGCGGGCGCTGAGTGCGGGTCAGGCCTCGACGGGCTCGATGAGCTCGGGCGAATTGTTGCGGACGTTGCCGACGTCCTTCGACACCTCGTGGTCGTCGAGGGTGTCGGCGAGGGCGGGGGCCGCGTCGATCGCCGCGTCGAGCACATCGCGCACGTTGTCGGTGGTCGGGTCGAGCCAGGCATCGGCATGGTCGGGGTCGAGGAACAGCGGCATGCGGTCGTGGATCGAGCCGAGGCGGCCGATCGCGTCGCGGGTGAGGATCGTGAAGCTCAGCAGCCAGCGCTCGGGGTCGTCGTCGCCCTTGGTCTTGTCGCGCCACCACTCGTACAGCCCGGCGAGGAACAGCGGCTCGCCGTCGGCGGGATGGATGTAGTGGGGGATCTTCGTGCCGTCGACGTTCTTCCACTCGTAGTAGCCCGACACGGGCACCACCGCGCGGCGCTTCTCGAGAGCGCTGCGGAACATGGGCTTGTCTTCGAGTTCCTCCGCCCGGGCGTTGAACGCCCGCGCACCGATCTTGGTGTCTTTCGCCCACGACGGGATCAGTCCCCAGCGGGCGGCCTCGAGACGGCGGGTCGGCGGCTCGGTCTTCGCCGAGTCGAGCACGATCGCGGCGCTGGCGGTCGGGGCCACGTTGAAGGACGGCGCCGGGAGATCGTCACCCTGGACGTCGACGCGCAGCACCCCGACGAGATCGGAGCCGGCGCTGGCCACTACGAAGCGTCCGCACATGACGCCAGCCTACGCGTGGCCACCGACGTCGATGCAGCGGGACCGGTCAGGCCTCGAGTGCTCCGGCGGCACCGAGGACGCCGACATCCTCCAGCCGCTCGAGCAGGCCGGCGCCGTCGCTGTCGCTCACCCACGGCACCTCGGCGGCCGCGTGGTCGTTGACGGCGGTGCGGCCGCCGGCGAGGACCGCTTCCGCCGGGGAGAGGCGGCGGATGGCGACGGCAACGACCCGTGACGGGTGCTCGTCGGTGAAGGTCGTGTAGATCGCGTCGTCGTGCTGGCCGTCGTCGCCGATGAGGAGCCACCGCACGTGGGGGAACTCCTCGGCGAGGCGACGGAGGTTGGAGAGCTTGTGCGCCTTGCCGCTGCGGAACCAGCGGTCGTGGGTGGGACCCCAGTCGGTGAGCAGCAGCGCACCCGGCGGGAACACGTGGCGGCTGAGGAACCGCATGAGGGTGGGCGCGATGTTCCACGCACCGGTGGAGAGGTAGATGAGAGGGGCGCCCGGGTTCTCCCGCACGACACGCTCCATCAGCACCGCCATGCCGGGGACCGGCTGGCGCGCGTGCTCGTTCACCACGAACGAGTTCCACGCCGCGAGGAGCGGGCGGGGGATGGCCGTGACCATGACGGTGTCGTCGACGTCCGACACGATGCCGAACGTCACATCCGGCGCGACGATGAAAGCCCGTGTCTCGACCGGCGTCCCGCCCTCCACCGACACCGTGAAGGTCTGCCAGCCGGGTTCGAGGCCCGCCGGGAGCTTGGTGTCGATCACACCGCCCCGATCGGCGACGACATCGTGGTCGACGCCCGCGATCGTCACCGTGACCTGCGCGTACCCGATGGGGACGGCCGCGAAGCTGCGCCAGCCGCGCACTCCGGCGTACTCGCCGGTGGTCGTCTGCTTCGCCGGCGGGACGATCATCACGCGGCCGAGGACGCGCACCCAGCCCGGGCCTCCGTAGCCGGGGAAAGGCGTGACCGTGGGTGTCTGACCCCGACGGCGCGCGCGCCGCTCGCGCCATGCGTGGAACCGGTACTCCAGGCGTGCCAGCCACAGGACCTTCGTGCGCACATTGTGAGGATCGGTGTGGGGCACCGCTTCAGTCTTTCATGTCCGCCACGGGGGACTCGTCCGTGCCGTCGTGCTCAAGGTGCTTGCGCTCAGCGCGCTCGATGACCTTCTTGCTGATGAAGACGAGCACCAGGAACAGCACGATGACGCCCACGAAGATGTAGCCCGCGTAGTGGAGCTGGTCTGCGAGCTCACGGTATGTGCCCGCGGCGACGGCCGCGACCGAGATGTAGAGCGTCGACCAGATCACGCACGCCGGGATCGTCCATGCGAGGAACCGTCGATACGGGTAGCCGCTCATCCCGACGGTGAGCGGCACGAGCGAGTGCAGCACCGGCAGGAAGCGCGAGAGGAAGATCGCGGGCCCGCCCCGACGCCGCAGGTATCTCTCCGAGCGCGCCCAGTTCTCCTCGCCGATACGGCGTCCGAGCGCGGAGTGCTGGATGCGCGGGCCGAGGTAGCGTCCGAGCCAGAAGCCGATGCTCTCGCCGATGAGGGCGCCGATGACCACTGCGATCCCGAGGATGACCCCCTCCAGCACGGACGAGACCGCGGTTGCGGCGACGATCACCACGGTGTCGCCGGGGACCACGAGCCCGATCAGCACGCTGGTCTCGAGCATGATCGCGAATCCGGCGAGGAGCGTCCTGACGATCGGGTCGACGCTCTGCACGGCGTCGAGCAGCCACGTCAGGAACTCGTTCACGCCACGAGCCTAGAGGTCTGCGCGTCCCTCTAACCTGGGAAGATGACGGAGCCCCTCGCCGCCGCGGACGTCGCGCACTGGGTGGATCCGGCATCCGTCTTCAGCGCCGTCTTCGCGGACGAGCCGCACGCCTTCTGGCTCGATGCCGGACCCGACGCGCGTGAGGGATGGAGCTGGATGGGCGCGGGGTCACCGGACGACCCGGCGCAGGTGAAGGCGACGACCTGCACGGCCGTCACGGCTTCCTCTGACGAGAGCCCGTTGCGCGGCGGCTGGGTGGGCTGGACCGGCTACGACGACGCCGCGGCCCGCGCGGGCGCCCCTGCGGCCCGCGAGGCCGACGGCGTCCCGCAGGACCTGTGGCTGCGGGTGGAACGTCTCGTCGCATTCGATCACGCGCGCCGGAGCGTACGTGCGTACGGTTCTGCGACGGACGTCGTTGAGCTCGCCACCGCGGTCACCGCGGCGACCGGCGAGCACATCCTGCCCTCACCAGCCGGGCCCGGCACCGTCGCCCGCGCCCGCCACCGCCCCGATGAATACGCCGCCCTCATCGAACGCTGTCGCGACGCGATCCGGGAGGGCGACGCCTACCAGCTGTGCCTCACGACGCGCTTCGAGGTCGAGGCATCCGTCGATCCCGTCGAGGTCTATGCCCGCCTGCGTGCGGCGACACCCGCGCACCACGGGGGGTTCGTCCGATCGGGCGACATCGCGCTGCTGAGCGCGAGCCCGGAGCAGTTCCTCCACGTCGAGGAGGCGTCCGACGGCGGTGCCGTCGTGCGTACCCGGCCGATCAAGGGCACCCGGCCACGCGACGCGGACGCCGTCGCCGATGCTGCGCTGGCGGCGGAGCTGCGCGCGAGCGAGAAGGAGCGCGCCGAGAACGTCATGATCGTCGACCTGATGCGCAACGACCTCTCGCGCGTCTGTGTGCCCGGCACCGTCGGCGTCGATGCCCTGCTCGAGGTCGAGTCGTATCCCGCCGTGCACCAGCTCGTGAGCACCGTGTCGGGTCGTCTCGCGGCCGGCACGACGCTCGACGACCTGCTGGTCGCGACCTTCCCAGCGGGCTCGATGACGGGGGCGCCGAAGCTGTCGGCGATGACGCTCCTCCATGGTCTCGAGGGCGCGCCCCGCGGAGTCTTCTCCGGCTGCTTCGGATGGGTCGGCGATGACGGCGCGCTCGATCTCGCGATGGTGATCCGCTCGATCGTCGTCAGGCCCGAGCGCGCGTACGTGGGTGCCGGCGGCGGCATCACGTGGCGATCGGATGCCGCGGCCGAAGTCGCCGAGGTCGGGATCAAGGCGCGCGGGCCCCTCGCCGCGCTGGGCGCCGCATTGCCGCCGGGCTGGTGAACCGCCCGTTCCGCTAACCTGGAAGACGCGCTTCGCGCGCTGCGCGCGCTTTCCGGCTTCCATGATTGGCACTTTCCACGTGAGTCAGACCGAAACCCCCGACACCTCTGCGCCCACAGAGGGCTACGACGCCTATTCGATCCAGCAGAAGTGGCAGGCGCGCTGGGCCGAGGCCGACCCGTTCCGCGCCGGCGGCGCCGACGACACGCGCCCCCGCAAGTACGTGCTCGGCATGTTCCCGTACCCCTCCGGCGACCTCCACATGGGCCACGCCGAGAGCTACGCCTACGTCGACATCGTCGCGCGGTTCTGGCGTCACCGCGGCTACAACGTGCTGAACCCGATCGGATGGGACTCGTTCGGCCTGCCCGCCGAGAACGCGGCGATCCAGCGCGGGGCCGACCCGCGCGAGTGGACCTACGCGAACATCGAGCAGCACAAGAAGAGCTTCCGCGAGTACGGCTCGTCGTACGACTGGAGTCGCATCCTGCACACGAGCGACCCCGAGTACTACCACTGGAACCAGTGGCTGTTCCAGCGCCTCTACGAGCGCGGCCTGGCCTACCGCAAGGAGAGCCCGGTCAACTGGTGCCCCAACGACCAGACCGTGCTCGCCAACGAGCAGGTCGTCGACGGCCACTGCGAGCGCTGCGGCGCCGAGGTGATCAAGAAGAAGCTCACGCAGTGGTACTTCAAGATCACCGAGTACGCCGACCGACTGCTCGACGACCTCAACCAGCTCGAGGGCTTCTGGCCGCAGAAGGTCATCCGCATGCAGCGGAACTGGATCGGCCGCTCGGTGGGCGCCGACATCGACTTCGAGATCGAGGGCCGCGCCGAGAAGGTCACCGTCTTCTCGACCCGACCCGACACGCTCCACGGCGCGACCTTCATGGTCGTGGCCCCCGACAGCGACCTGGCAGCCGAGCTCGCCGCCGGCTCGTCCGCCGACGTGCGCATGCGCTTCCAGGACTACCTCGAGAGCGTGCAGCGCGAGACCGAGATCGAGCGCCAGAGCACCGATCGCCCGAAGACAGGCGTGTTCCTCGACCGCTTCGCCGTCAACCCCGTCAACGGGGAGCGCCTGCCCATCTGGGCCGCGGACTACGTGCTGGCCGACTACGGCCACGGCGCCGTCATGGCCGTGCCCGCACACGACCAGCGCGACCTCGACTTCGCACGGGCGTTCGACTTGCCCGTCAAGGTCGTCGTCGACACCACGGCGCCGATCACGGGCGCGATCCCGGTCATCGAACTCGACGAGGAGGGTGTGCCGATCGATCCGGGTCCCCTCGAGACGCTGTCCGACCTCGACCCCGCGACGACCGGCATCGCTCTGACCGGCGAGGGGCGCCTCATCAACTCGGGTTCGCTGGACGGACTCTCCAAGCGCCACGCCATCGCGCGCATCATCGAGCTGCTCGAGGCCGCCGGTACCGGGCGCGCCGCGAAGTCGTACCGCCTGCGCGACTGGCTCATCTCGCGCCAGCGGTTCTGGGGCACGCCGATCCCGATGATCCACACCGAGGACGGCCGTATCGTGCCCGTCCCCGAGGACCAGCTGCCGCTGCGCCTGCCCGACGCGCACGGACTCGACCTCGCCCCCAAGGGCACGTCGCCGCTCGGCGGCGCGACGGAGTGGATGAAGGCGACCGACCCCGAGACGGGCGAGCCGGCGCTGCGCGACCCCGACACGATGGACACGTTCGTGGACAGCTCGTGGTACTTCCTGCGCTTCCTGGCGCCGAACGACCCGAACGAGGCGTTCCCGTCGCGCGAGGCGGACCGCTGGGCCCCCGTCGACTCGTACATCGGCGGCGTCGAGCACGCGATCCTGCACCTGCTCTACGCGCGGTTCATCACCAAGGTCCTCTTCGACATGGGGCTCATCGATTTCACCGAGCCGTTCTCGAGCCTCATCAACCAGGGCATGGTGCTGCTCGACGGCTCGAAGATGTCGAAGTCGAAGGGCAACCTGGTCGAGTTCGCGTCGAGCATGGTCGACCCCGGCGCCGACGCGGTGCGCACCGCGATCGCGTTCGCCGGACCGGTCGAGGACGACATCAACTGGGAGGACGTGTCGACCACGGGCGCCCAGAAGTTCCTCGCCCGCGCCTGGCGGGTCGCCTCCGACGTCACGAGCGATCGCGACGTGGTGTGGGCCGAGGGCGACGTCTCGCTGCGGCGTGTGACCCATCGCCTCCTCGCGGACGCTCCGGGGCTCGTCGAGCAGACCAAGTTCAACGTGGTCGTGGCGCGCCTCATGGAGCTCGTCAACACGACCCGCAAGACCATCGACACCGGCGCCGGACCTGCCGACCCCGCCGTTCGCGAGGCCGCCGAGGCCACGGCGATGATCCTCGACCTGTTCGCTCCGCACCTGGCGGAGGAGATGTGGGAGATCCTCGGGTACGACCGTTTCGTCGGCCTGGTGCCCTGGCGCACCGCCGACCCGACCCTGCTCGTCGAGGAGAGCGTCACTGCGGTCGTGCAGGTCGACGGCAAGGTGCGCGGCACCCTCCGGGTGCCCGCCCGCATCGACGCCGCCGAGCTCGAGCGCCTCGCCCGCGCCGATGAGAAGGTCGTGCGCTCGCTCGCAGGACGCGAGATCACGCGGGTGGTCGTCCGCCCGCCGAAGGTCGTGAGCTTCAGCACGCACTGAGCCTCCTCCACAGGAGGACCGGGTCCCGGGGGTATGCACATCCCCGGGACCCGCCGCATCTCGGCCCCCTCCCGCCTCCTAGCGTGGGTCTGTGACAGCCGGCGACCGTTCCGAGGGCGCGTCGCCCGAGCGCCTCGCCGCGCGTCGCCGCCTCGGGGTCGGCGCCGTCGTCGTGCTCGTGATCGCCGCGCTGGCGATCACCGTCGGGATCGGCATCCTTCGCGGCGCGATGGCGCCTGTCGACGAGGTCGTCATCGACCCGACGCCCGGGGCCGCGGCGACGCCCGCGTCCCGGCTCTACGTGCACGTCTCGGGTGCGGTGCGCACCCCTGGCCTCTACGTGCTGCCGGCGGGCTCCCGCGTCGTCGATGCGATCGCGGCCGCCGGAGGGTTCGCCGATGACGCGGACCGCGACGCGGTCAACCTGGCGCGCACGATCGACGACGGCGAACAGCTGCCGGTGCCACGCGAAGGAGAGGCGCCGCCCAGCGCGGGAGCACCCGGACCCGCAGCACCGGCAGACACGCGGGTCGATCTCAATACCGCCGACGCGACCCTCCTCGAGACGCTGCCACGCGTCGGTCCGGCGCTGGCCGAGCGCATCATCGCGTGGCGCGACGACAACGGCGGGTTCACGAGCATCGAGGATCTCCTCGCCGTCCCCGGCATCGGCGACAAGATGCTCGAGTCGCTGCGCGACCTCGTGACGGTGTGACGTGCGTCGCCGACCCGGGCTGCGGCTGGTACCGGTCGCGGCAGCATGCTGGGCGGCCGCCGCCGCCGCGATCCTCGCTCCTGCGGCAGCGCCCTGGATCGCTCTGACCCTCTGGGCTCTCGTCCTCGGCCTGACGACAGCCGTGGCGAGCCTGAGCGCACGCGATGGCGTTGCGTCTCGCCACGCCGGCGCACGGGCGGGATTCCGGATGCCGCGGGCCACCGTGCGCCGTGCGCTCGTGGTCGTCGTGCTCGCGGGGGCGGCTTCGGCGGCCGCCGCGTCCCACGTCGCCCTGGCGCAGCCCGCGCGGAGCGCCGTCGAGGATCTCGCTCTCACCGGCGGCCGGGCCGTCGACATCCGCGCGGACGTCATCGGCAAGATCGAACGACGCGCCGACGGCTCGCTCGCCTTCGATGCCCGGGCGTCGCACGTGACGATCGGCGACGTGACGCATCCGACGCCGGTCGAGATCACGGTGCGCGTCTCAGCGGAGGACGTCGACCGCCCCTGGCAGCTCGACGTCGGCTCCACCGTGGACGCCCACGGCACGGCGAAGCAGGGGCGCCCGGGGGAGCGGGCGGCGCTCGAAGTGCGGGCGTCGCGCGGGCTGGAGGTGGTGAACCCTCCGAGCGGCGCCGCAGCCGTCGCCGGCGGGCTGCGCCGGGGGCTCGTCGCGGCGGTGCACGGTCTGCCCGGCGAGGGCGCGGGGCTCGTCCCGGGGCTCGCGGTGGGCGACACGTCGGTCGTGTCGCCGTCGCTGGACGCGGCGATGAAGGAGTCCTCCCTGTCGCACCTCACCGCCGTGTCGGGGGCCAACTGCGCGCTCGTCGTCGGCATCGCGTTCGCCCTCGCCGCCGCACTCGGCGCCTCGAGGAGGCTCCGCGTCGCCTGCGCAGTCGCGGTCCTCGCCGGGTTCGTGATCCTGGTCACGCCGGAGCCGAGCGTCGTGCGCGCGTCCGCGATGGCCACGATCGCGATGCTCGCCGTGCTGCTCGGCCGCGCCGGTGCGGGCATGGCCCTGCTGTCGGTCGCCGTCGCCCTGCTCCTCGTGCTGGATCCGTGGCTCGCAGCCTCGCTCGGATTCGCGCTCTCGGTCGCGGCGACGGGGTCGCTGCTGCTGTGGGCGCGCCCGCTCGCCACCGGCCTCGCCCGAGCAGTCCCTCGGCCGCTCGCACTCGCCCTCGCGGTGCCCCTCGCCGCCCAGCTCGCGTGCGGCCCGCTGCTGATCCTCATCGAGCCGACCGTGCCCGTCTACGGCGTGCTCGCGAACCTCCTCGCCGGGCCCGCCGCACCGGCCGCGACCGTGCTCGGTCTCGCGGCGTGTCTCAGCGAACCGCTGCCGTGGCTGCAGGCGGGTCTCGCGGCGCTCGCGTGGCTGCCGGCATCGTGGATCGCCGCGACGGCGACCACCGTGTCGACGCTCCCCGCCGACGCGCTGCCCTGGCTGGAGGGCATCCCCGGTGCGGTGGCCCTCGCCGGGGTCGGCCTGTCGATCGGACTCGCGATCGCGATCGCCCGCGGCGGCTCGCGGGCCCGGCGGGCCACGCGCGGGATCGCGATCGTGGTCGTCGCCGTGCTGACCGGTGGCGGGCTCGGCGCCGGCGCCTTGACCACGGTCGCCGGCCGGTGGACCCTTCCCGCCGCCTGGACGGTGCTCGCGTGCGACGTCGGCCAAGGAGATGCCGTCCTGCTCCGCTCGGAGGGCGCTGTCGCGCTGATCGACACCGGGCCCGACCCCGAACCGCTCGCCGCGTGCCTTTCGCGAGCCGGCATCGATCGCATCGACCTGCTCGTCCTCACCCACTACGACCTCGACCACGTCGGCGGGCTCGACGCGGTGCGTGGTCGTGTCGGCACGGTGCTCCACGGGCGGGGCGGCGCGGAGGGGCAGGCTGCGATCGCTTCGCTGACGGCGCGGGGAGCCCGGGCGACCGAGGCGTCGGCCGGGCTCAGCGGGTCGCTGGGAGGTGCGCGGTGGCGGGTGCTCTGGCCGAAGGCCGCCAGCCGCGCCTTCCCATCGGGCAACGATGCCAGCGTCGTGCTCGACGTCCGAGGCGGCGGCATCCCGCCGACACTCCTGCTCGGCGACCTCTCGGCCTCGCCGCAGCGGCTCCTGACGGCATCGGGGGCGCTGGATGCGCCCTACGCGATCGTCAAGACGGCTCACCACGGCAGCGCCGATCAGGACGCAGGGCTCTACGCCGCCGCACGGCCGTCGATCGCGCTCGTCACGGTCGGCGCCGACAACGACTACGGGCATCCGCGCGCCGAGGCGCTGAGGATCCTCGCCGGCGTCGATGCGACGATCGCGCGCACCGATCGCGACGGTGCGATCGCCCTGTGGAGCGCCGAGACCGGCTCGGTGGCGATGTGGCGCGACGGCGGAGGATGAGGGGAAGGCGGCCGCCGTCGGTGGGCGTCGGTAGGCTGGGGCAATGGCTTCCCCCGCACGCCGAGCACCCGCGAAGGCCGCGCGCAGCGCCATTCCCCAGCTGTCCTGGCGGGCTCCGCAGCCGGCGCCGATCGTGCTCGTCTCCGGGCCGGAGGAGGTCTGCGCCGAACGGGCGATCGCGGGCGTGCGCGACTATCTCCGCGCCGAAGACCCGACGCTCGAGGTGTCCGACATCCGGGCGGACGACTACGCCGCCGGAACGCTCCTCGGCGTCACCTCGCCGTCGCTGTTCGGCGAGCCCCGGCTGGTCCGGGTGAGCGGCGTCGAGAAGTGCTCCGACACTTTCCTCGCCGAGGCCGTCGCCTACCTCGCCGCACCGCAGGACGGCGCGACGGTCGTGCTCAGGCACACGGGTGCGAGCGTGCGCGGCAAGAAGCTGCTCGACGCGATCCGTGCGGGGGAGGGCTCGGGCGTCGAGATCGCGTGCCCGGCCGTCAAGCGCGACTCGGACCGCTTCGACTTCGCCGCGGGCGAGTTCCAGGCCGCGAAGAAGCGCATCGCGCCGACCGCGCTGCGCGCGCTCGTCTCCGCGTTCGCCGACGACCTCACCGAGCTCGCGGCGGCGTGCCAGCAGCTGATCGCGGACGTCCCCGGCGACATCACCGACCAGGTCGTCGAGCGTTACTACGGGGGCCGCGTCGAGACGTCGGCCTTCACGGTCGCCGACACGGCGATCGCGGGGCGCTACGGCGAGGCGCTCATCGCGCTCCGGCATGCCCTGGCCTCGGGCGCCGACCCGGTGCCGCTCGTCGCGGCCGTCGCCATGAAGCTGCGCACGATGGCGCGGGTCGCGGGCAACCGCGAGCCGGCGAAGGCCCTCGCCTCGCGACTGGGCATGAAGGACTGGCAGATCGATCGCGCGCGCCGCGACCTGGTCGGCTGGAACGAAGAGAGCCTCGGCCGCGCGATCCAGGCGACGGCACGGGCGGATGCTGAGGTCAAAGGCGGCTCGCGCGACGCGGTGTTCGCCCTCGAGCGCATGATCACGGTGATCGCCACGCGCGCACCGTACGGCGCCTGACACGGCACTCGCGAACGCAAGCGAAAGGCCCGCCCCTTGCGGGACGGGCCTTCACGCGACTCGGGGTCGCGGAGGTTGTCAGAGGCTCAGAGAGCGGCGACCTGCTTGGCGATGGCCGACTTGCGGTTCGCCGCCTGGTTCTTGTGGATGACGCCCTTGCTGACCGCCTTGTCGAGCTTCTTGGTCGCCGTGCCCAGCGCCTTCTCAGCCGCGGCCTTGTCGCCGGCTGCGACGGCCTCGCGGGTGCGACGGACGTGCGTCTTCAGCTCGCTCTTGACGGCCTTGTTGCGCTCGCGCGCCTTCTCGTTGGTCTTGTTGCGCTTGATCTGCGACTTGATGTTCGCCACGTGTCGACGTTCTTTCGTTCGAAGGTGAATCGGATTGATGTGCCGGTCAGCGAGAGAGGGGCGCTTCGCGGCGGTCGTGAGGGCGAACCCACACGCAAGCCAAACAAGGATTCTACCAGGTGAACCGATGACTCACGGACGTCCACAGGCGTGCACGGCGGAGCCCTTCGATGATGCATGATCTACGCGTGGGTGCGCGCACCGCTGGGGATGGGCGCGCCGTGACGAAGGAGTCCGCCGTGCCGCAGCATCCGTCTGTCGATCTCTCGCCGTTCCCGCCGGGCTTCCGGTGGTCGGCGGCCACCGCCGCGTTCCAGATCGAAGGCTCGCGTGCCGCTGACGGACGCGGGCGGTCGATCTGGGACGACTTCGTCGCGACGCCCGGCGCGGTGCGCGACGGGGCGACGGCGGACCCGGGCCCCGACAGCTACCGGCGTCATCGCGAAGACGTCGCGCTGCTGACCGCGCTCGGCGTCGATCGGTACCGCTTCTCCCTCTCGTGGGTGCGGATCCAGCCCGAGCCCGGTGGCCCTGTCAGCCAGGCCGGACTCGACTACTACCGACGACTCGCCGACGATCTGCTGGATGCGGGCGTGACGCCGTTCGCGACGCTCTACCACTGGGATCTTCCGAGCGTCCTCGAAGAGCGGGGCGGGTGGCTCGACCGCGACACGGCCCTGCGATTCGGCGAGTACGCCGAGATCGTCGCGCAGTCGCTGGGCGACACCATCCGTCACTGGTACACGCTCAACGAGCCGGTCTCGACGTCGCTGCAGGGCTATGCCGTCGGCACGCTCGCGCCGGGCAAGCAGCTGCTGTTCGGCGCGCTGCCGACCGTGCACCACCAGCTGCTCGCGCACGGCCTCGCCCTCCGCACGCTGCGCGCGGCGGGCGCCGCGGAGGTCGGCATCGTCAACAATCACACCCTGGTGCGCACGGCGGGCCAGACGGCTGCCGATCTCGCGGCCGCGGCCGTGTACGACCTGCTCCACAACCGCGTCTTCGCCGACCCCGTGCTCACCGGCGCCTACCCCGACCTCGAGGCGTTCGGCATCCCGCCGATGCCCGTCGAGGAGGGCGATCTGGAGTCGATCTCAGCGCCGGGGGACTTCTACGGGATCAACTTCTACAACCCGACCACGGTCGCCGCCGCGCCCGAGGGCAGCCCCGTCCCGTTCGAGATCGTGCCCACGCCCGGCGCGCCCGTCACCGGCTTCGGCTCCGAGTGGCCGATCGTGCCCGCGGCCCTCACGGGTCTCCTGCTCGATTTCCACGAGCGCTACGGCGACCGCCTGCCACCGCTCGTGATCGGCGAGAACGGGGCGTCCTTCCCCGAGCCGGACCACGTCGACGGCCCCGTGCCCGACACCGACCGCATCGCGTACCTCGCGGGGCACATCGACGCGGTCGGGGCGGCCGCCGCTGCGGGCGTCGACGTGCGCGAGTACACGGTGTGGTCGCTCCTGGACAATTTCGAGTGGGCGGACGGCTGGTCGCAGCGGTTCGGCCTCGTCCACGTCGACTTCGACACCTCGGCACGAACGCCGAAGGCGTCGTTCGACTGGTACCGCGCCCTCATCGCGAAGGCGCACGCGTGAGCGCCCGGCAGGGCGCCAGGGTCGGCGCGGGCTGGTTCACGCTCTTCACGCTCGCGTGGCTCGCGCTGTGGACGGTGCAGCTCACGCCGCTGCAGCTGCTCATCCCGCTGCAGCTCGACACGCCGGACGATGCCGACGGCTGGGTGTCGGGCGTGGTGTCGTCCGGCCTCGTGCTGGCGATCGGCGGCGTCGCCGGGGTGATCGCCGCCCCGGTCGCGGGGGGCCTGTCCGACCGCACCCGCGGCAGGATGGGGCGCCGGCGCCCCTGGGCGCTCGGCGGAGTGTGGCTCGGCACCGCGTCGCTCGCCGCAATCGCCTTCGCGTCCGGCCCGTGGGGCGTGGGGCTCGCCTGGGTGGGCGTCTCTGTCGGCGTCGCTGTGGCCTCCGCGGCCTTCACCGCCCTCATCGCCGATCAGCTGACGACGCAGCGGGGAGCAGCATCCGCCGCCGTCTCCTCATCGCAGGCTCTCGGTATCGTCGTGGGTGTCGGCGTCATCGTGCTGCTCGAGCTCGGCGTGGTGGTCGGCTACCTCGTGCTCGCCGGCTTCCTCGCGGTGATCGGCACGGCGGCGGCGCTCCTGCTGCCTGATCCGCCCGCAGGTGCAGACGTCGCCGTCGCCCGCCAGGTGCGTACGCTCCGCGAACGGCTCGCGGCGCTGCGCGATCGCGACTTCGCGTGGCTGCTCGCCGGGCGTCTCACCGTGAACATCGGCAACGCGCTCGGAACCGGCCTGCTGCTGTTCTTCCTGCTGTACGGCCTGCACCGCGACCCCGCGACGGCCGAGGACGAGCTGCTGCTCCTGATCCTCGTCTACACCCTGTTCGTGGTGGGTTCCTCGATCGCGTCGGGGTGGATCTCGGACCGTACCGGACGACGGATCCCGTTCGTGGTGTGGTCGGCCGTCGTCCAGGGTCTCGCGTCGATCATCCTGGTGGTGGCGCCGTCGCTCACCACCGCGATGATCGCGGCGGCTCTGCTCGGCGTCGGCTACGGCGCGTACATGTCGGTGGGACTCGCTCTGGGCACGGACCTGCTCCCGTTCCCCGAGGACCACGCCCGCGACCTCGGCTTCGTGAACGTCTCGGCGAGCCTCGGCCAGCTCATCGGCCCGCTCCTCGGCGCCGGTCTCGTCGCCCTCGTGGGCGGCTTCTGGCTGCTGTTCCTCGTGGGGGGCATCCTGTCGATCGCCGGCGGCTTCATGACGTACGCGATCCGCAGCCGCGAGCGGCAGCCCTCAGCCGTGTGACGCCTCCAGGGTCGTCAGCGCAACCTCGAGCACCGCGTCGAACACGCGCGGCCGCATCACCGTCACGTGATGGGTCGTCCGCGGCACGACGATGAGCTCTGCGTGCTGCGCGACCCTCATGAACAGCTTCTCGTTCACGCGCAGCTGGTCCCACTGTCCGTTGACGAACCACAGCGGCACGTCGATGCGATGGAGGGCCGCGAGCAGATCGAGCACAGAGAGGCTGCGCAGCGCGACGTCCTGCGCATCCAGCGCGTAGCCGCCGGCGCCGAAGTCGGCGCGGGTCTCGTCGGGAAGGATGCGATCGAGCATGAGGTCGGTCAGCCACATCCCGCGGTCGGGCAGCGAATCGAAGCCGCGGGCGAGCAGGCGATACGTCGCGAGCCCCGCGCCGCGAGGGATCGCTGTGCAGGATGCCGCGACGAATCCCGCGACGGGCGGCGGGTCCTCGGCACCGACGTACTCGATGCACAGCAGGCCGCCCATCGAGTGCCCCGACAGCAGCACAGGGCCGCGCTCCGCGGCGGCACGCACCGCGGAATCGATCGTCTCGAGCGCCCCCTCGAGCGTGAACGCCTCCGCCATCCGCGAGCCGTGGCCGGGCAGGTCGACAGCGGTGACGGGGTTCCCGCGGGCCGTCAGGTACTCGACCTGCGCGCGCCACATCGTGGCGGACGTCCGGATGCCGTGCACGAGCACGACCTGGACGACCATGACGCCAGGGTAGCCGTGCAGGCCCGCTTAGCATGGCGGCATGCCCGAGATCGCCCCGCACATCGCGCGCATGCCGGGTTCCGGTGTGCGTCACATCCTCGAGCGCGCCCTGCGCCGCCCGGGCACGATCATCCTCGCGGTGGGCGAGCCGGGAGAGGTCGCGGGGGAGCGGATCAGGGATGCCGCCTCCGACGCCTGGCGCGACGGGGCGATCCGCTACACCCCGAACGGCGGGATCCCGGCGCTCCGGGAAGCGATCCGGGACAAGCTCGCCCGCGAGAACGCGCTCGAGGTCGACCTCGAGCAGATCTGGGTGACCGTCGGTGCCACCCAGGCGCTGCATCTGGCGATGGCGCTCACCCTCTCGCAGGGCGACGAAGTGCTCGTGCCCGACCCGGGCTACACGACCTTCACGATGAACGCACATCTCCTGCAGGCGACGCCGGTGCCGTATCCGCTGCGCCCCGGACGCGCGTTCCAGCCCGATCTCGCCGAGCTCGAGTCGCTGGTCACGCCGCGGACGCGCGCGATCATCGTGAACACCCCCTCCAACCCGCTCGGTTCGACTTTCGACCGCCCGACGCTGGAGGCGCTCATCGCCCTGGCGCGCCGCCACGACCTGTGGCTCATCAGCGACGAGGTGTACGAGCGCTTCACATGGGGCGAGCCGCACGTGAGCCCCGCGACGCTCGACGACGACGGGCGCGTGCTGTCGGTGTTCTCGATGTCGAAGACCTACGCGATGACCGGGGCGCGGGTCGGGTGGCTGGTCACGCCCCCGGGATGGCGGCAGACCATGCTGCGGGTGCAGGAGTCCGTGGTCAGCTGCGTCGACGAGCCGTCGCAGCGCGCGGCCGCCGAGGCGCTCACCGGCGACCAGCTGGCCGTCGGCCACAGTGCGGCGCACTACCGCGACAACCTCGCCGCCGCGACAGCGCTCCTCGACGCCCGGGGACTGCGCTACCTCGACCCCACAGGCGCGTTCTATCTCTGGATCGACGTCGCGCACGTCTCCGGCGGCGACGTCGTCGCCTGGTGCGAGCGGTTCCTCGATGAGCAGGGTGTCGCCGTCGCCCCGGGAAGCGCGTTCGGCGCCTCGGGCGAGGGCTGGATCCGCGTGTGCGTGGCCAGCGACCGCGACGAGCTGCTCGACGGGCTGAGCCGCATCCCCGCTCCGGCCTGACCCGGGCGCCGTCGCCGGGGTTCGTCGGGCGGCGCGCACCCGTACAATCGTCTGGACATGTCACCGCGCGCCCTGAAGCCCCTCGAGCCCTCTGCCACGCCGCCCGAGCTGATCCGCAACTTCTGCATCATCGCCCACATCGACCACGGCAAGTCGACGCTGGCCGACCGCATGCTGCAGATCACCGGCGTCGTCTCCGACCGCGACATGCGCGCGCAGTACCTCGACCGCATGGACATCGAGCGCGAGCGCGGCATCACGATCAAGTCGCAGGCCGTGCGCATGCCCTGGGCCACGGCCGACCAGACCTTCGCGCTCAACATGATCGACACCCCCGGCCACGTGGACTTCACGTACGAGGTCTCGCGTTCGCTCGCCGCCTGCGAGGGCGCGATCCTCCTGGTCGACGCCGCGCAGGGCATCGAGGCGCAGACCCTCGCGAACCTGTACCTCGCGCTCGAGAACGACCTGCACATCATCCCGGTGCTCAACAAGATCGACCTGCCGGCCGCCGACCCCGAGAAGTACGCCGCAGAGCTGGCCGGCCTCATCGGCGGCTCGCCCGATGACGTGCTGCGCGTGAGCGGCAAGACCGGCATGGGCGTCGAGACCCTGCTCGACCGCATCGTGGAGCAGATCCCCGCTCCGAAGGGGAACGCGGATGCCCCCGCCCGCGCGATGATCTTCGACTCGGTGTACGACTCCTACCGCGGCGTCGTGACCTACGTCCGCATGGTCGACGGCAAGCTGGAGCCGCGCGAGCGCATCCAGATGATGTCGACGAAGGCGACGCACGACCTCCTCGAGATCGGCGTGTCGAGCCCGGAGCCCGTCCCCACGAAGGGGCTCGGCGTCGGAGAGGTCGGCTACCTGATCACCGGCGTGAAGGACGTCCGCCAGTCCAAGGTCGGCGACACCGTCACCAACCATCGCAAGCCCGCGACCGACGCCCTCGCCGGCTACACCGACCCGAAGCCGATGGTCTTCTCGGGGATCTATCCCATCGACCAGAGCGACTACGCCGACCTGCGTGAGGCCCTCGACAAGCTCAAGCTCTCGGACGCCTCCCTCCAGTACGAGCCCGAGACGTCGGTGGCGCTCGGCTTCGGCTTCCGCTGCGGCTTCCTGGGCCTGCTGCACCTCGAGATCATCACCGAGCGCCTCTCGCGTGAGTTCGACCTCGATCTCATCACGACCGCACCCTCGGTGACGTACGAGGTCACGACGGACACCGGCGACACCGTCGTCGTGACCAACCCGAGCGAGTACCCGGACGGGCGCGTCGCGGAGGTGTCCGAGCCGGTCGTGAAGGTCGGCATCCTGCTGCCCAAGGACTACGTCGGCACCGTCATGGAACTGTGCCAGTCGCGCCGCGGATCGCTTCTGGGCATGGAGTACCTCAGCGAGGACCGCGTCGAGCTGCGCTACCACATGCCGCTCGGCGAGATCGTGTTCGACTTCTTCGACCAGCTGAAGTCCAAGACGCAGGGCTACGCGAGCCTCGACTACGAGCCCGCCGGCTCGCAGACCGCCGACCTCGTCAAGGTCGACATCCTGCTGCAGGGCGACAAGGTCGACGCGTTCAGCTCGATCGTGCACCGCGAGAAGGCGTACGCCTACGGCACGATGATGACCGAGCGCCTGCGCAAGCTCATCCCTCGCCAGCAGTTCGAGGTGCCCATCCAGGCCGCCATCGGCGCCCGCATCATCGCCCGCGAGAACATCCGCGCGATGCGCAAGGACGTCCTCGCCAAGTGCTACGGCGGCGACATCTCCCGCAAGCGCAAGCTCCTCGAGAAGCAGAAGGAGGGCAAGAAGCGCATGAAGATGGTCGGTCGCGTCGAGGTCCCTCAGGAGGCGTTCATCGCCGCGCTCTCAGGCGACGTCGAGGGTCCTGCCAAGAAGTGACGCGACTCGCGAAGTAGGCTGGAATCCATGCGTCGAGGAACCTTCCGTGACGACACCGTCGACTACGCCGCTGTCGGGGCGACCCAAGCGCCGGATCTGATGCAGTATCCGCCGGAGCGCAGCATCCCTGCAGAGCAGTCCTGGCGGATCGGCAGCGGCGAAGCGCGCTTCCGCGCCGCGAGCGAGGCGCTGATGTCGTGGACCGCACAGCGCGGCGCCGGGCTCGACGTCAGCGACGTGCGCCCCGCCTCCGGCCCCACGTACTCGGGGGTGAGCTTCGACGCCGAGGGCAACCCCGTGGGGCCCAGTCGCTCCGAGGCTGAACAGCGCTTCGACGCGGACGGCACCCCGTTCGTCGGCGCGGGCACGACGATCCGCGTCGACGGTCGCGTCAAGGGGCTGCGCGCCGACGCGGAGCTGCGCGTCATCTTCGCCGTCGAGGAGCCTCGGCGGGTGGGCTTCGCGCTCGGGACCGTGAGCGACTCCGTCGTGAGCGGCGAGGAGTCGTTCATGCTCGACTGGTACGACAACGACGAGGTCTGGTTCACCGTCCGCGCGTTCGACGCGCCCCGTGCCGTGCTGTACCGGATGCTTCCGGGGCTCACGAAGCGCCGGCGTCGCGAGCTGTTCACGCGGTACCTGCGCGCGATCTCGCCCCTGTACACGACTCCCGCGTGAGGCGCTGATGGGCTCCGCTCTTCCGCTCGGCGAGCCCGTTCCCACGGACGGCTCGCTGCCGTCCGGCACGCGCATCGATCCGGCCGCAGAGTTCAGCGTGTATCTGCACGTCCCCTTCTGCCGCGTCCGCTGCGGGTACTGCGACTTCAACACGTACACGTCCTCCGAGCTGCGCGGTGCCCGCCAGGACGAGTACGCCGACACGCTCCTTCGAGAGATCGAGCTGGCGGCGCCCGTGCTCGAGCGCGCCGGTGGGAACCGTCCCGCGTCCACGGTGTTCTTCGGCGGCGGCACCCCGACGCTCCTCCCGCCCGGCGACCTCGCCCGCATGCTGGCCGGCGTGCGCGACACGTTCGGTGTCGCCGAAGGGGCCGAGATCACCGTCGAGGCCAACCCCGACACGGTGACGCCCGCGGTCGCGGCCGAGCTCGCCGGATCCGGTGTGACACGCCTGTCCATCGGCATGCAGTCGGCCGTTCCGCACGTTCTCGCGGCCCTGGATCGCACGCACGATCCCGACAACGTCCGCACGGCGGTGGCCGCGGCGCGCGGGGCCGGGCTCGACGTGAGCGTCGACCTCATCTACGGCGCGCCGGGTGAATCGCTGGACGACTGGCGCGCTTCGCTCGAGGCGGCGGTGTCTCTCGAACCCGACCACATCTCGGCGTACGCGCTCATCATCGAGGACGGCACCAAGCTCGCTCGCCAGATCCGCCGTGGTGAGGTCGTCGCACCCGACGACGACCTGCAGGCCGACATGTACGAGCTGGCGGACGACCTGCTCGCGGACGCGGGGTTCGAGTGGTACGAGGTGTCGAACTGGGCGCGTGGTGACGCGCATCGCTCCCGCCACAACCTCGCGTACTGGGTCGGCGCAGACTGGTGGGGCTTCGGCCCCGGCGCGCACAGCCACGTCGCCGGTGTGCGGTTCTGGAACGTCAAGCACCCCGCGGCCTACGCGCAGCGGCTGAGCGCGGGGCAGTCGCCGGCCGCCGGACGGGAGATCCCGGATGCCGCGGCCAGAAACCTCGAGAGCGTGCTGCTGCGCACCCGCATCCGCGAGGGCCTGCCCGTCGAGGAGCTCCTCGGCGAAGGCCGCCACGCGGTCGCCGCGCTGATCGCGGACGGGCTCATCGAGGGTCCCGCCGCGCTGCGCGGGAGGATCGTGCTCACGCGCCGCGGCCGACTCCTCGCCGACGCGGTGGTGCGGGCGCTCACCGATTAGCCCCAGCGCGATCATGCGTCGGACGGCTTCGCAATCCATCCCGGCGTCGCTCGACGATCCTGGCAGGGGCATCGGATAGAATTGGCACTCCAGTCATGCGAGTGCCAGCTGCGGCGTGGGGAGGCGGGATGGTCAGCGAACGAGGTCTGCAGGTGCTGCGGGCGATCGTCCAGGACTACGTCGACACGCGCGAGCCGGTCGGCAGCAAGGCGATCGTCGAACGGCACGCCTTCGGAGTTTCGGCCGCGACGATCCGCAACGACATGGCCCTGCTCGAGGACGAAGAGCTCATCGTCGCACCGCACACCTCGTCGGGCCGCGTGCCCACCGACAAGGGCTACCGCGTCTTCGTCGACCATCTCGCGGAGCTCCGCCCGCTCTCGCCGCCCCAGCGGGCGGCCATCGCCACGTTCCTCGACGGCTCCGGCGACCTCGACGACGTCCTGGTGCGCACCGTGCGCGCGCTCACGCAGCTGACCGGCCAGGTCGCGATCGTGCAGTACCCGTCGTTCGCGCGCGCGACCGTCACCCATGTCGAGCTGGTCCAGCTCGGCGGCGGACGGATGCTGGTCATCGTGGTCACCGACACGGGACGCGTGTCGCAGCGTCTGACGTTCGTCGGCGAGGAGTTCGACGACGTCGACCTCGCGCACATCCGTGCGGGGCTCGGCACTCTGCTGGTCGGCAGGCCCGTCCGCGAAGGACTGCAGCGCATCGCCGAGCGCCTCGAAGGACCGGATGCCCAGGCTCCGGCGCACGAGCGCGCGACCGACGAGATCGTCCGCGCCGTCGCCGAGGAGCTCGAGGAGTTCCGCCAGGACAAGCTCGTGATGGCCGGCAGCGCCAACCTCGCACGCCGAGAATCCGACTTCCGCGGCAGCATCTATCCGCTCCTCGAGGCGATCGAGGAGCAGGTGACCCTGCTCAGGCTGATGGGGGAGATGGTCGCCGACGAGCAGGGCCTGGCGGCGAGCATCGGCCGCGAGAACGAGGCGTTCGGCCTGGCCGAGGCATCCGTCGTCGCCAGCGACTACGACGCGACGGGCTCTCTCGCCCGCGTCGGCGTGCTGGGCCCGACGCGCATGGACTACCCCACCAATCTCGCGACGGTCCGCGCCGTCGCGCGCTATCTCACGCGCATGCTCGAGCAGGACGACAGCTCCCGCTGACGCACGCGCACACGATCCCGCGGCGCGCCCGCGGCAGGAAGGCGAAAGTGGCTGACCACTACGAGGTCCTCGGCGTCGCACGCGACGCCTCCACCGACGAGATCAAGAAGGCATACCGGCGGCTGGCCCGTCAGCTGCACCCCGACGTGAACCCGGGCGAGGAGGCGTCCGAGCGCTTCAAGCTCGTGACGCACGCATACGACGTCCTCAGCGACCCGGAGCAGCGCGCCCGCTATGACATGGGCGGCGGCGACTCGCCGTTCGGCGGCGGGGCCGGCGGCTTCGGCGGGTTCAACGACATCTTCGAGACCTTCTTCGGTGCGGCGGGCGGATCGCGCGGCCGGCCACGATCGCGCCGCGAGCGCGGCCAGGACGCCCTGGTCCGCGTCACCCTCGAGCTCGGCGATGTGGTGTTCGGCACCCACCGCGACATCGAGGTCGACACGGCCGTCGTGTGCGAGACCTGTCAGGGCTCGTGCTGCCAGCCCGGGACGAGCCCCGTCACGTGCGACATCTGCCACGGCACCGGCAACGTGCAGCGCCAGGTGCGCAGCCTCCTCGGCAACGTCGTCACGACGCAGCCGTGCAACGTCTGCCAGGGCTACGGCACCACCATCCCGTACCCGTGCGCCACCTGCCAGGGACAGGGCCGCGTGCGCGCCCGCCGCACGGTGTCGCTCGACATCCCGGCCGGCGTCGAGACCGGACTCCGCCTGCAGCTGCCGGGTTCGGGCGAGGTCGGCCCGGCGGGCGGCCCCAACGGCGACCTGTACATCGAGGTCACGGTGCAGCCGCACGAGGTGTTCAGCCGTGACGGCGACGACCTGCTGGCGACGCTCGAGGTGTCGATGCCCGACGCGATCCTCGGCACGACGACGACCATCCAGTCGCTCGACGGCCCGGTCGACCTCGAGGTGCGGGCAGGCGTTCAGGCGGGAGACATCCTGACGATCAAGGGCCGCGGCATCACGCCGCTGCGCGGCTCGCAGCGGGGCGACCTCAAGGTCGGTGTGCACGTGGTCACGCCCACACGCCTCGACCACAAGGAGCGCGCCCTCATCGAGGACTTCGCGAAGCGCACCAAGGCGCCGGCTCCCCGGCTCGCCGAGTTCCACCAGGGCCTGTTCGCGAAGCTCCGCGATCGCTTCCGGAACAGCTGACCGGTGGCACTGCACTTCCTCCTCGACGAGCCCGTCGGCGCCGCTCCCGGCGACGCGGTGACGCTCACCGGCGCGGAGGCCCACCACGCCTCGACGGTGCGCCGGGTGCGCGTCGGCGAGGAGGTCACGGTCGGTGACGGCCGCGGAGCATGGCTCACGGGCACGGTCGAGTCGGTGGCGCCCCGCGAGGTGGTCGTGCGCATCGACGGACGGGCGGATGCTGCGCCGCCGAGCCCGCGCATCGTGCTCGTGCAGGCACTGGCCAAGGGGGATCGGGACGAGCTCGCCGTGCAGGCGGCGACCGAGCTCGGCGTCGACGAGATCGTGCCGTGGCAGGCCGCGCGCAGCGTGTCCCGCTGGGACGCGGCGAAGGCCGCGAAGGGCCGCGCCCGCTGGGCGAGCATCGTGCGGGAGGCGGCGAAGCAGGCCCACCGCGCGTGGGTGCCGGAGGTGGCGGAGCTGACCACGACCGCGGCGCTGGCGCGCCGGGCGGCAGCATCCCTCGTCCTGATCCTCGAACCGACGGCGACCGAGCGGCTCAGCGCGCTCGCGGTGGACCCGGGTGAGGAGCGCGACATCGTGCTCGTCGTCGGGCCCGAAGGCGGCATCGCCCCCGAAGAGCTCGACGCCCTCGCGGCCGCAGGCGCGCGAGGCGTGCGCCTCGGCGACACGGTGCTGCGCACGTCGACCGCGGGTCCCGCGGCGCTGGCCGTCGTCAGCACCGCGCTCGGGCGGTGGTGACGGTTCGACCGGCTCGGCGACCGCTCCCGGAGCCGGTCGCAGGGCCCCGTCGGTAGACTTGCGACATGAGTGAGCCTTCGATCTTCACGCGCATCCTGGACGGGCGGATCCCGTCCGAGATCATCGCAGAGACCGAGAACGCGTTCGCCATCCGCGACATCGCCCCGCAGGCGCCTGTGCACCTGCTGGTGATCCCCAAGACCGAGGAGTACCGCAACGTCGTCGAGCTCGCCGCCGGCGACCCCGACCTCATGGCGGAGCTCGTGGGACTCGCGAACACAGTCGCCGCCGATCATTCGGACGGGGACTTCCGCCTGGTCTTCAACACCGGCCCCCACGCGGGCCAGACCATCTTCCACGTGCACGCCCATGTGCTCGCGGGAGGCCTCGAAGAGAAGAGTGTCGGTGCCTGATCAACCCGGTCATGAGACGGTGAGCGACCACGTCGAGGTCGACGGCGTCGCGATGGTGCAGCTTCTCGGTCCGCAGGACCGGTTGCTGCGGGTCGTCGAGAAGGAGCACCCGGGTGTCGACGTGCATGTGCGCGGCAACGAGATCACCCTCACGGGCGAGGCGCCGGCCGTCGCGGCGGCGCGGACGCTGGTCGACGAGCTCGTCGCGATGACCCGAGCGGGTCAGTCGCTCGGCGAGGACGACGTCGCGTCGTCGAACCGCATCCTCCGCAGCGAGGGCGGCCCGCGGCCGTCCGAGGTGCTCGGCGAGGCCATCCTGTCGTCGCGAGGCAAGGTCATCCGCCCGAAGACCCTCGGTCAGAAGGCGTACGTCGACGCCATCGAGGAGAACACCATCGTGTTCGGCATCGGTCCGGCCGGTACAGGCAAGACCTACCTCGCGATGGCGAAGGCCGTCCAGGCGCTCCAGCGCAAGGAGGTCAGCCGCATCATCCTGACGCGCCCGGCCGTCGAAGCGGGGGAGCGGCTCGGCTTCCTCCCCGGCACGCTCACCGACAAGATCGACCCGTACCTGCGCCCGCTGTACGACGCGCTCAACGAGATGATGGACCCGGAGCTGGTCCCCAAGCTCATGGCGACCGGCACGATCGAGGTCGCACCGCTGGCCTACATGCGCGGCCGGACGCTGAACGACTCGTTCGTCGTGCTCGACGAGGCGCAGAACACCACCCCCGAGCAGATGAAGATGTTCCTCACGCGTCTCGGGTTCGGCACGCGCATGGTGGTGACCGGCGACATCACGCAGATCGACCTGCCGCAGGGCGCGTCGGGCCTGCGGCTGGTGACCCGTGTGCTCGGCGACATCGACGACATCCACTTCTCGTACCTGACCAGCGACGACGTCGTGCGCCACACCCTGGTGGGCCGCATCGTCGATGCCTACAGCGAATACGACGAGCGCCGGATCGCCGCGCGTCGCGAACGGGACGAGGCATCCGAGTTCGCCAATCGCGCCGAGCGCCGCACCGCCACCGTGCGCGGCGGCGGACCCCGTGACCACCTTCCGAAGCGAGGACGCCCATGACCATCGAGATCGGCAACGAGTCGGGGATCGCCGTCGATGAGACGGTGCTGCTGCGCCTCATGGAGCACAACCTCGCCGAACTGCACGTCAGCCCCGACGCCGACGTCGCGATCCTCCTGGTCGACGAGGGCGCGATGGAGGCGCTGCACGTCCAGTGGATGGACGAGCCGGGCCCGACCGACGTGCTGAGCTTCCCGATGGACGAGCTGCGTCCCGGCACGGAGGACGCTCCCACGCCTCCGGGCCTCCTGGGCGACATCGTGCTGTGCCCGCAGGTCGCCGAGACCCAGGCGGTGGCCGCGAAGCACTCCACGCTCGACGAGCTCATCCTCCTCACCACGCACGGCCTGCTCCACCTCCTCGGCTTCGACCACGCCGAGCCGGAGGAGGAGCGGGAGATGTTCGGACTGCAGCGCGAGCTCATCACCTCGTTCCAGGCATCCGAACGCCGACGACCTCGCGCATGACAGCCGCCCTCCTTCTCGTCGCCGCAGCGCTCCTGCTCGCGTTCGGCGCCCTCATGGTCGCGATCGACGCGGCGCTCAGCGTCACCTCCCGCGCGGACCTCGCCGAGCTCGGAGCAGGCGGCCGCAACGCGGCGTCATTGCGGAAGATCGCGGACGACCCCGACGCGCACGCCAACGCCGTGATCTTCATCCGCGTGCTGGCCGAGACGACGGCCGCCGTGCTCGTCACCGTCGCCTTCGTCGACCTCTTCGACAACATCTGGTGGGCGATGCTGGCGGCGGCCCTGCTCATGACCGGCGTCTCGTACGTCGTCGTCGGCGCCAGTCCGCGGTCGGTGGGCCGGCTGCACGCCCGCGGACTGCTGCGCGGGGCGGCTCCGGTGGTGCGCGGGGTGCGCATCATCCTGGGGCCGCTCGCGCATGGGCTCGTCGCCCTCGGCACCCGCATCACGCCGGGCGCGTCGCGAGGCTCGTCCTTCGCGTCGGAGGAGCAGCTGCTCAGCATCATCGACGAGGCGGCCGAGAACGAGCTCATCGAGCAGGACGACCGCGAGCTGATCCACTCGGTGTTCGACTTCACCGACACGTTCGTGCGGGCCGTGATGGTGCCGCGCACCGACATGGTGACGGTGGATGCCTCGACCTCGACGCGCGAAGCGATGACGCTGTTCCTCGAGAAGGGCGTCTCGCGCATGCCGATCGTCGATGACGACGCGGACGACGTGGTCGGAGTGCTGTATCTCAAGGACCTGGTGCAGTTTGGCTTCCGCGACGAGACCGGGTGGCGGGATGCCCCGATCAGCCGGATCGCGCGGCCGGCGGTGTTCGTCCCCGAATCGATGAAGGCCGAGACGCTGCTGCAGCAGATGAAACGCGACGCCGTGCACGTGTGTCTGGTCGTCGACGAGTACGGCGGCGTGTCCGGACTCGTCACGCTCGAAGATCTCATCGAGGAGCTCGTCGGCGAGATCTCGGACGAGTACGACCCGCGCGCCGAGGAGGTGACCGAGCTCGAGCCCGGTCACTACCGCGTGAGCGCCCGCCTCGGGCTCGACGAGGTCGGCGACCTGTTCGGTCTCGAGCTCGAGGATGAGGACGTGGACTCCATCGGCGGACTGCTGGGCAAGGCCCTGGGCCGCGTGCCGCAGCCGGGCGCCACGGCCGAGTACGCCGGCCTCGTGCTCACCGGGGGTGCGTCGCGCGGGCGCGGGCGCGGGATCTCGACGGTGTTCGTCGAGCGCGGCGACCCTGCTCTCGACACCGGCCGCTCACCGCGCACGGGCGAGATCCGCATCGTGAGCCCTCGCACCGGCGAGATCCGGCTGCCTCGGAAGGAAGAGACGTCATGACCGAGAACGACCCCACGCCGGCACACGAGGCCGGCTCGGCCGCTGCACCCTCGCCGGCCCCTGAGCCCGTTGAAGGGCGTTCCGGCTTCGTCACCTTCGTCGGGCGCCCCAACGTCGGCAAGTCGACGCTGACGAACGCCTTGGTCGGCGAGAAGGTCGCGATCACCAGCGACAAGCCGCAGACCACCCGCCGGGCGATCCGCGGCATTCTGAACCGCCCCGGCGGTCAGCTCGTCATCGTCGACACGCCGGGCCTCCACAAGCCCCGGACGCTCCTCGGCCAGCGTCTCAACGACCTCGTCGAGCAGGTGCTCGGCGATGTCGACGTCATCGGCTTCTGCGTGCCCGCGACCGAGAAGGTCGGCCCCGGCGACCGCCGCATCGCGGAGTCGCTCAGCGGGTACGGCCGCGCGAAGAAGGTCGCGATCGTGACGAAGACGGACGCCGCGACCCGCGACGAGATCACCGAGCGGCTCATCGAGGTCGACCAGCTTCGTGAGGACTGGGCCGCCGTCATCCCGCTGTCCGCCCTCACACGCGACCAGCTCGAGGTCCTGAGCGACGAGCTGCTCGCCCTCATGCCGGAGGGCCCCGCACTGTACCCCGAGGGTGTCGTCACCGACGAGTCGACCGAGGACCGCATCGCCGAGATCATCCGCGAGGCCGCCCTCGACGGCGTGCGCGACGAGCTGCCGCACTCGATCGCCGTCATGGTGCAGGAGGTGCAGCCCCGCGAGGATTCCGACCTCACCGACGTCTACGCCGACATCGTCGTCGAGCGCGACAGCCAGAAGGGCATCATCATCGGCCACAAGGGCTCTCGGCTGCGCGACGTCGGCGCCCGCGCCCGCGCGCAGATCGAACCACTCCTGGGCACCAAGGTGTTCCTGAAGCTCCACGTGCGCATCGCGAAGGAGTGGCAGCGCGACCCCAAGCAGCTCGGACGCCTCGGCTTCTGACTCCGACCCTCACCCGCCGGTCTCGGTGATCGCCGAGCGGACGATGACGATATCGGCACCGTACTCCGCGTCCGCGGCCTGCTGCCAGCTGCCGTCGTCCCACACGACGTCGACCCAGAGCCATCCGTCCTGCGCAGAGGAGGCCAGGTACGCGTCGCCGAGCTTGTCGGGGAGTTCGTCCTGGATGGCGGCGAGGCTCGCCTCGTCGCCCGCGCCGGGCTTGCCACCCGTCGGGTCCTCCGGCCGGATCGGGTCGTACAGGGCGAGGAGGATCGGCGGCTGCGTCGAGGTGAACGTCTCGCCGTCGTAGGTGCCGCGCACCGCGTACGCGCCCCACGTGACGTCACCCGACGACTCCGCGCCGTCGACGCCTTGCCACGTCCAGCCCTCCAGCGGGATTCCGGTGCACTGCGGGGGGTACGACTCCGCGACCGCACCCAGGCACAGCTGCGCAGCGCCGCCCTGGTCGAGCACGGTGCCGGTGGCCGCGACCTCGCCCTGGGGCGGGATCGGCGTCACCGCCCCGAGCGATGCCGGCGCGGGCGTGCCGCCCGGACTCCCGCTCGCGCACGCGGAGGCGGCGAGCATGACGACGGCGGCGGTGGCCGCGATGCCGAGCGGGCGACGAAGACCTCTCATGTCTCGATGGTGTCGCATCGACGCCGATCGTCTCAGAATCGGATGCCGCGGCATCCGTTCGTCATCGGTTCGCTCTCCGCTCGCAACGGGGTGTAGCCTGAATCCATGCGCTTCGGCCGGCTTCTCCTTCTTAGCCGCCGCGACGAGACCTCGTTCTAGGGCCTTCCTCGTCGCGGAGCTTTTCGTTGGCCCGCATCATCAGGCATCGAGCCGCCCCGATCGGGCAGCAGCTCGGAACAGACGAGAGAAGCGACGACATCATGCAGAACACCCAGAAGCCCTCGGGCCTGCCGACCCACAAGTATCGGCCGTTCCACGAGCAGATCACCGTGAATCTGCCCGACCGCACCTGGCCCGACCAGCGCATCACGACCGCACCCCGCTGGTGCGCCGTCGATCTTCGCGACGGCAACCAGGCGCTCATCGACCCGATGAGCCCCGAGCGCAAGCGGATCATGTTCGACCTGCTCGTGAAGATGGGCTACAAGGAGATCGAGGTCGGCTTCCCCTCGGCGAGCCAGACTGATTTCGACTTCGTGCGTCAGCTCATCGAAGAGGACCTCATCCCGGACGACGTCACGATCCAGGTGCTGACGCAGGCCCGCGAGCATCTCATCGAGCGCACCTACGAGTCCATCGCCGGCGCCAAGCAGGCGATCGTGCACCTGTACAACTCGACCAGCGTGCTGCAGCGCGAGGTCGTGTTCCGCACCGACGAGCAGGGCATCATCGACATCGCCCTCGAGGGCGCGCGCCTGTGCCGCGAGTTCGAGAAGCGCATCCCCGAGACCAAGGTCTTCTACGAGTACTCGCCCGAGAGCTACACCGGCACCGAGCTCGAGTTCGCGCTGAACGTGTGCAACCAGGTCATCGAGATCTTCGAGCCGACGCCCGAGCGCAAGGTCATCATCAACCTGCCCGCGACCGTCGAGATGGCGACGCCGAACGTCTACGCCGACTCGATCGAGTGGATGAGCCGACGCCTCGCGCACCGCGAGAACGTCATCCTCTCGCTGCACCCGCACAACGACCGCGGCACGGCGATCGCCGCCGCCGAGCTCGGCTACATGGCCGGCGCCGACCGCATCGAAGGCTGCCTGTTCGGCAACGGTGAGCGCACCGGCAACGTCGACCTCGTCGCGCTGGGCATCAACCTGTTCACGCAGGGCATCGACCCGCAGATCGACTTCAGCGACATCGACCAGGTCAAGCGCACCGTCGAGTACTGCAACCAGCTGCCCGTGCATGAGCGCAGCCCGTGGGCCGGCGACCTGGTGTTCACCGCCTTCAGCGGCTCGCACCAGGATGCGATCAAGAAGGGCTTCGAGGCGATGGAGGCGCGCGCCGCGGCGTCCGGCGTCACCGTCGACGAGATCGAGTGGGCCGTGCCGTACCTGCCCATCGATCCGAAGGACCTCGGCCGCTCGTACGAGGCGGTCATCCGCGTCAACTCGCAGTCGGGCAAGGGCGGCGTCGCGTACCTGCTGAAGACCGACCACTCGCTGGATCTGCCCCGCAGGCTGCAGATCGACTTCTCGGGCGTCGTGCAGGCCAAGACCGATGCCGAGGGTGGCGAGGTCACGAGCGACCAGATCTGGAAGATCTTCACCGACGAGTACCTGCCGTCGGAGGTCGCCGACGACCGCTGGGGACGCTTCGAGCTGCTGGCGACCAGCACTCGCAGCGACCTGTCGGGCGACGTCGCGCTCGACATCACTCTGCGCGACGGTGACGACCGGTTCGAGGCGTCCGGTCGCGGCAACGGCCCGGTCGCCGCATTCCTCGAGATCATCCGCGCACAGGGATTCGACGTGACGCTCTACGACTACGTCGAGCACGCCCTGAGCGCAGGCGGCGACGCGCAGGCGGCCGCCTACATCGAACTCCAGGTCGATGGCGAGCGCCTCTGGGGCGTCGGCATCGACTCGGACATCTCGACCGCATCGCTCAAGGCGATCGTGTCGGGCGTGAACCGCGCCATCCGCACGCGGCAGCGCTCCGGGGCCCTCGCGGGCGTCTGAGCGCGAACCGTCGACGGGTGTGCGCGGGTGATCCCCGCGCGCGCCCGTCGGTGTTCGCCGCTGCCGGTCGCTGAGCGAGCCTCGGAGTCGGGGCGCGGGTCGAACGCGGACGCCTCAGGGCTTGACGATCGGGATCGTCGAGGTCTCCACGGCCACCTTGCGGCGGTAGAGCGCCCGCTGTTCCGGCAGTGAGATGTCGAAGATCACGGCGAGCAGACGGATCACCGCGGTCACGACGATGCCGATCACGGCGGCGATGACCACGTTGACGCCGAGCTTCTCCGCGGTCGCGAGGACGAGGCATCCGACTCCCGCGGCGACCGCGTAGAGCGAGCCGACGTGCATGATGGCGACCGGAAGACCCATGATCACGTCGCGGAGGATGCCGCCGCCGACCGCCGCGCAGACCCCGACGAACACGGCGGGCACGAGCGGGAGGCCGAGGACGAGGGCCTTGCTGGTCCCGAACGCGCCGAACAGGCCGATGACCAGGGCGTCGAGGCCGACGATGACGGCGTTGAGGCGCTGGAAGAGGCCGGCGAGCAGCATCCCGAGCAGGGCAGCGCCGACCGCGGTGAGCAGGTACCAATTGCTCTGCAGCGTGGTCGGCGTGACGTTCAGCAGCAGGTCGCGGATGAGACCGCCGCCCATGCCCATGACGATACCGATGATCGCGACGCCCAGCATGTCGAGCCGGCGTTCACCGCGGAAGCCGGAGGCGAACAGGGCGCCCTGGATGCCGCCGAGACCCACGGCGATGAGGTCGGCCCACAGGGGGATCACGAAGACCGGCTCGTCCACCCCTCCATTGTCGACGGGGATCAGGGGATGTGGGTGCGCACCGCCGACAGGAATCCGTCGAGATCGTCTGTCCACAGCCGCACCGCCTCGACGCGGTCGCGTCCCTGCGGCAGCCGCACGTCGAGCGGATGCTCCAGACGGATCAGCACGTTGGTCTCGTTGGCGATGCGCGCGGCGAACGTGCGGCCTTCCGGCTCGTCCACGACGGCAGGCGCCTTGTCGACCCGATGCGGTGAGCGCTCGACGGACCGCACGATCTCCCACGGCAGGTCGAGGTCGAGCTCCGCACCCTGTCGCACGCGGATTCCGGCAGGACCGACCGCGTGCGGTCGGGTGAGGTAGCCGAGCAGGAGGCCGAGCATCCACGTCACGCCCCAGATGCCGAGGACGAGCAGCGGGATGCGCACCCAGGTCCAGCGGTGGACGATGAGATCGACGACCGGGATCTCGATGGCCGACAGCACGATGAAGACGACGAGAAGCGTCAGCACGGGGGAGTGATAGCGGAACGCGCTGGCGCCCACGGGAACGCGGGGCCTGCGGAACACGAACCGGTAGATGCTCTGATAGACCCCGAGCTCCATGATCCATGCGCGCCGCGCGAAGGCTGCCAGCTTCGTCCGCCATCCGGGCGGTGCCGGGGTGCGTGATGATCGTTCGGGTCGAGCCGGGCTGTCGCGCGCAGTGTCGACGGCGCTCATGACGGGCCGTCCTCGGTGGTGCGGGCCTCGTGCTCCGCGATGAGCCGGTTCAGCCGGTCGAGGACATGCGTCAGCCCCCGCAGCGTCGCCTCGGCCGTCGCGTCGTCGAGGCCGTCGATGAGCTGTGCGCCGAGCTCGGTGTGCTCGGCATCCATGGCGCGCATCGCCTGTTCGCCACGCGGCGTCAAGGTGACGAGCACGGCCCGGCGGTCGTGGGGGTGCGGCTCGCGGCGTGCGAAACCGGTCGCCTCGAGCCCGTCGACGAGGGTCGTGATGTTGCGGGGCGTCACACCGAGCGCCGTTGCGAGCTCGGCTTGGGTGCGCGGGCCTTCGTGGAAGACGAGCCAGAGGATGTGCGTGCGGGCGGGCGTGAGGCCTCGGCGGTCGAGCTCGCGCTCCTGGTCGGCGCTCAGCACTCCGGACAGCGCGAGAAGCGTGTCGAGAATCTGAGTGCCGAACATAGTGAACATGGTACATGATCAAGGATGGCCGCCACTTCGCTCGGCGGCTGCGAGCTCTACTTCTTCTTGCCCTTGCCGGGTGAGGTGGGGGTGGGCTCAGGGGCGGGGCCGGGCTCCGGTGCCGGTGCGGGCGTGGGGGCGGGGGTGACCGTCTGCTCCGCAGGCGGAGACGATGTCTCCGGCATCGGGGCAGTGGGGGTGACCGGCGCCGCGGCTGCGGTGATGGCCGCGCCCGGCGCATAGCCGTCGGAGCGTATTCGCAACGAGTCGAACTGCGCGGAGCCCACGGCGACGAGGAGGCCGAAGCGCCCGTCGGCGAGGGCGGCGTTGTACGCGCGCGACGCGATGAAGACGCCGTTGAGTGTCAGCGACACCGAGGCGCCCTTGATCGTGACGAAGAGGGTGTACTTCGTGCCGGCGGTGAGGGCCCGGCTGACCGTCTGATCCACGACGACGCGTCCGCCGGCGACGTGTCCGAAGACGACCGCCTGCGCCGCGAGATCCAGCACGATGAACTTGTAGTCCGACATGCTGTAGTAGTCGTACACGAGGCCCGCGCGCGAGCCCGCCGTCAGGGTGACCGCCTGGGTGATCTCGAGGTAGGCGTTGGGCGACACCGTGCCGCCGATGCCGGCGAGTCCGACCACGGGCCTGCCGCCGGCCACGGTGCCGTTCACAGTTCCGGCTCCGGGTACGAATGCGCCGCTCGGCACCTGGCCGACGATTCCGGGGCCGGTCGTGAAGTCGTCGGTCACGTCGTACGTGATGGTGGGCGGCAGCACCTGGACGGAGACGCTGTCGAACTGCCCGCGCGCTTGGCTGGAGCCGACGCCGACGAAGCCCTTGTTGAGGCCGACCGCCTCGCCGTCGATGATCCGCGGGGCGAAGGTGTGCGTGAACGCGGTGGTGCCGTCGAGCACGACGCTGACCGTGGTGCCGTTGACCGCCACCATCATCGTGTACCACTTGTTCGACTTCACCCCGCCGGTGACGACCGTTTGGACGTCGACCATCCATCCTGCCGACGTGCGACGGCCCATGACCAGCTTGTTCGTGGACTGGTCGACGCCGGCGAACTTGAAGTCGGTGGGGGAGAAGTAGTCGAAGATGACGTAGGCATTCGCCTTCCAGCCGCCCGTCGGTTTGGTGAGGTACACCTGCGCGTGGATCTCGAAGTAGATCGGCAGGTACTGGTCGATGTAGTACACCGCGACGGCGTCGCCGGTGGTCGAGGCCGCGGTGACCGTGAGGGCGCCGCCCTGCACCTGGAACACGCCCGAGTCGGCGAAGAAGTCCTCCGCGCCGTCGGTGAACCCGGCGGACCGCAGCACGTCGCGCTTGCCGCCCGGAACGTTTCCGGGCTGCGGATCGCGCGGGCCGCCGGTCTGGTCCTGCCACTGCGGGTCCTTCTGCGTGACGAGGCCGATCTCACCGTACGGCTCGCCGTTGCGCGGGATGTAGGTCGGCCCCGACAGCTGCGCGACCGTGAAGTCCGCGCCCTGCGCCGCGGACAGCGCGTACAGGAATTCGAACAGTGCGGGCGGCACCTGGCGGCTCACGGTTCCGAGGCCGAACGGCGCGAACGGGACGAGGTAGCTGTTGAACTCACCGACCCAGTCGATCAGCCGGTCGCCGCCGGTGTTGGCGATGAGCACGTCGAGGCCCGCGCCGCCGACGGCGCGATCCTCGTAGGTGCCGTGCGTGTCGGGCTGGGTGTTCTCGCCGGCCGCGGTCGTCAGGACGTCGTCGACGTTGAGCAGGTCGTTGCCCCAGCCGCCCCACAGCGTGTCGCGGCCGGTGCCGCCGACCATCCAGTCGTTGCCGTTGTCGCCGAACAGCATGTCATCGCCGTCGGAGGCCACCGCGCTGGTCGCCGTGCACGTCCCCTGGTTGTTCGACGCGGAGCAGCCGGTGATCAGGCGGCCCTCGGAGTGGACGAAGTTGAGGAACCACTCTCCGCCGTCGATGAGAACCTTCCGCATCGGGAAGTACTCGTCGTACCGGTCGAACTCGCCCGTGACGGGGTCGAAGGCGAGGAGCGTGCCGTCGTTGAACGGCCGGGCGAAGTCGCTGCGCTTGCCGCCCACGCCGTAGCCGAGCGGGAGCGCCTCGGCGCCCGAGATCGCGTCGTCGCCCGAGCCGCCGTGGATGAAGTCGGCGTCCCAGCCGCCGAAGATCACGTCGTTGGCGTACAGCGGCGTGAAGTCCACGTCGAACACGTCGCCGTTGGCCGCGAAGGGGGTGAGGTCCACGCGCTTGGTGAGCTGTCCGGTCGGGAACAGGGTCGCCACCTGGACGCGGCCGGGCGTGGTGATCTCCACCTGCACGCTCGCGGTGGTCACGCCGTTGAGGGGCTCGGCGGTGCCGTTGCGGCTCGTGAAGATGCGACCGTCGTCGCCGAGGATGCCGTCGACTCCGGTGCCGCCCGAGATCCAGTCGTGGCCCCATCCGCCGATGAGGTCGTCGTCACCCGCATCGCCGAAGACGACGTCGCCGTCGCGGCCGCCGTACACGGTGTCGTCGCCCGACTCGCCGTGGATCTCGTCGGCGCCGCCGATGTCGTCGGCGAGCGCCCCGGCGGCGAAGTCCGGTCCGCCCGGCGTGTAGTCGAGCATCACGACGGCGCGGGGGAGCAGGCGCATCTCGCCGACGCCGGTGTAGTTGTCGTAGGTGAATGTGCGGTACTGGGTCGCGCCGCCGGCGCCCGCCGCGACGAGGCGGAGGATGCGGCCGTTGTCGCCCACGATGTTGTCGGAGTCGCGTCCGTGCAGAGCCGTGTCGTCGTTGCGGCCGACGTCGGTGCCCGCGCCGCCGAAGATCATGTCGCCCGTGTCCGGCCGCCGGTCGGGCGTGGCGAGCGAGAACAGATCCGAGCTGCCGCCGACGATGTCGTCACGGCCCAGGTTTCCGAAGATCACGTCGGAGCCGCCGCCGCCCTCGATGTAGTCGTCGCCGTCGCTCGCCGCCTCGACCGAGGGGTCGAGGACGAGATCACCGGCGGCGTTGCGCGAAGCGCTCACGGCCTCGTCGATGGATCCGTCGCCCTGGATGGTGTCGTTGCCGAGCTGTCCGAAGATCGTGTCGTCATGCGCGCCCCCGGCGATGTCGTCCGCACCGAACCGGTCCGCCGCGGTGCCGAGCTCGTGATCGAGCAGGGTGATGCGGAAGTCGCTCCAGGCGGTCGGACCTGCCGGGTCGTTCTGCCAGCTCGTCGTCACGTTCGCGGTGCCGGCGGTGGAGGCATCCGTGCTGTAGATCTGGCCGTCGCCCAGCACCCGGAAGCGCGGGCTCGTGTGGTTGCCGAACGTCAGCGAGCGGTCGAGCGACACGTTGTCGCCGAAGATCAGGTCGCGGTCGGTGCCGCCGTCGATCCGATCGGCTCCGGTGCCGCCGATGAGGATGTCGTCGCCCGCCCCACCGCGGATCGTGTCGCCCGCGCCGGCCGCGTTGTCGGTGATGCCCAGGCTGATGACGTGGAGCGCGCTCGCGCGGACGGCCAGCTGCAGCAAGCCGTGGTCGCCGAGCACGATGTCGGCGCTCGCTCCGGCGGCCACGACATCGCCGGCGGCGCCGCCGAGCACCAGGTCGATGCCCGAGCCCGATGTGATCGTGTCGGCCCCGCCGATCGCCGGGTCGGTGGTCTCGAGGCGGCCCGCCGGGAGCGGGACGCCGCTCCAGAGCGGAGTGGCGGGCGCGCTGTCGGCGGTGAAGCGTCCGTTGTCGCCGATGACGATGTTGCGCCCGTCCGATACCGCGATCGTGTCGCCGCCGGCGCCGCCGATGACGAGGTCGTCGCCTCGACCCGTGGTGATCGTGTCGTTGCCGCCGAGAGCGGGGGCGATCGACCACACGCGGTCGATGTCGGCCGGAGCGCCGTCGATCGCCCAGTCGATCGAGGCGTGATCGCCGATGACGATGCCGGTGCCGTCGGAGGCGGTGGGAGTCTCGCCGCGGTTCGTCGTGATCGTGTCGCCGCCCGCGCCGCCGAGGACGATGTCGGCGCCGAGGCCGGTCGAGATGACGTCGGCGCCGCCGATCGTCGGGTCGACCGTGGCGAGCCAGCCGAGCGGGCGCACGGCGCCGTCGGTGACGTCGCCGACCCCGCCGTGGCCGGACTCCGCCACGACGTTGCCGGCCGCGTCGACCCACCGCACCACCCCGCGGTCACCGAACACGATGTCGCCGCCTGTGCCGCCGTGGAGCGTGTCGGCGCCGATGCCGCCGAAGATGACGAGCGGCAGCGTCGACGCGTGCCCGTTGACGACGTCGTCGTCGTTCGTGCCGGCGGGAAGGATCGCGCCCGACGCGGGCATCACCGCGGCGACGGTCGACGAACGGGTGACCTCGATCACGACATGCGCCGCCGAGCCGTCGCGCTGCGGCGCAGTGGCGAACGACAGGATCCCGCCGCTCACGGAGAGCTCGGACGCCGTGAGCAGGCGGCCGTTCACCCACACGCGGTATCCGACGAGGTCGCCCATGGCGCCGAGCGTGTAGGTGCCGGTCGACTGGACCGCCCACGTCGTCAGGTGCAGCAGCACGGTCACCACGTCGCCCGGCAGCAAGGAATCGAACAGCCCCGCCGTGTCGAGGCGGGACGACACCACATACAGCGTCGGGTCGATCGTCGTCGTGACGCCCCCCGCGCGGGTGACGGTGATGCCGGCGACGATGTCGGCGCGCAGGGGCTCGTCGCCGTCGTCGAGGTCGGTGCCGCGCCCGATCACGTTGTCGTTCGGGCCCTGCGTGTTCAGGACGAAGAAGTCGTCCTCCGCCGCGGACAGGTTCACGGTGACGGTGTCGTTGCCGAGCCCGGTGTTCAGCCACGTCGTCGTGCGCACGCCGGCGCGCACGTGGGTGCCGTCGATCAGGATCGTGTCGGCGAAGCCGCCCGACCAGATGCGGATGCCGTCGGCGAAGGTGCCGTCGGCCGCGGCGCGCCACGAGATCCCGGCCGGCGCGAGCCCGGTGACGAAGATCTCGCCGTTCGGGGCGAGCGCCGCGTCCCGGGCGATGGCGGCGGCGGCAGCATCCGTGATGAGAACGTTCGTGTCACCGGCCCCCGCGCCCTCGTCGCTGAGGAGCAGGGTGTGGCGGCCGGCGCCGAGGTCGAGGTTGAGCGTGCCCTGGATGAGGTCGAGGTCGCCGGCGAGGAACTGGGGCTTCTGGGCGACGCCCACGTCGGCCCGCGAAGAGATGTACACGCGGTCGTCGCCGAGGCCGAACGAGACGTTGGTGATCGGCAGCGTGCCGCGGATGTTGAGCACGTCGCTGCCCGAGCCGAGCGCCAGGTTGAGCGTCTCGAGCCCGATGTAGCGGATGCCCGCCTGCGCCGAGGCATCCGTCGCCGGCGCAGCCACGGCTGCACCGAGGGCCGCCAGCCGGATCGTGATCGGGTCGGCCGGGTGCTCGTTGACCTCGCCGCGGAAGCCGATGAGGTACGTGCCGCCCACGAGCCACACGTAGACGCTCCCGGCGCAGCGGGTGCGATCCTGCTGGCCGCAGCTCATCGAGACGCCCGGATCGGCTCCGGCGGTGTGCGGGTACAGGAGGGACTGCAGAGCCGAGCGGACGGCTTCGGCCGACGTGCCGGCCGCGAAGGTGATGGCGCCGATGCCGGTGGCCACGCCGCCCTGCACCTGCGACAGCATGACGGTGAACGCGCCGCCGCGCGGCGTGACCGAGTAGAGGCGGTCGAGCGGACGACCGAGCGCGTCGACGGCGGTGCGCGGCGCCATGTCGAGCCCGGTCAGGGTGTCCTGCGTGAGCCAGCCGAGGTCGGCGTTCGTGTCGCCGGCGTCACTCAGGTTCGCGACATCCGTCCCGACGCCGCCGTCGAGCACGAGCAGAGCCGTCAGCAGATCCAGGACACCGGATGCGGTGCCCACCGCGAACGTGTCGTCGTCGGTGTTGCCGTACAGCGGCGCGGCCGCACTCGACGGTCCTCCGATCACGCGGGTGTGGCCGTCGATCGTGCGGATCGTGAGGAGGTCGTCGCCGGGACCCGCGTCGATCGTCGTCGTGCCGGCGTGCGTCGACTCGACGGTGAACCGGTCGTCACCGTACCCGAGGCGGATGGTGAGGTCCTCGAATTCGGCGTAGCGGATGCCGCCGAGCACGGGGCGTCCGGCGAGGGAGTAGTCGCCCGCCATGCCCAGGCCGGTGATGCGGTCGCGCGTGAGCGTGCCCGAGTCGTTCGCCGGACTGTCCTCGTTGTGGACGATCAGTACGTCCACCTGCGCGGACTCGATCGCTTCGCCGGTGCTGGCGGTGACGGGAGCCGGGTGTCCCGAGCTCTCGCCGGGCAGCACGATCGGCAGGTAGTCGTCGAGTTCGAGCGACACCGGCGGGTTCGGGTCGTCGCCGCCGGACACGTGCAGCGGTCCCTGGATGAGGTGCACGCGGCGGGCGGCGTCGGCGAACTCCTGCACATCGTCGCCGTCGACCTGCGCGTCGTCGAGTGCGCGCACCGTGACGGTGACCGCCGATGCCCAGTTCGCGGCCGTGAAGGCGAGGGTGAGCGACGAGACCCAGGCGCTGCCGTTCCAGATCTCGAGCTGGCGCTCGTGGCATCCGTTCGGCAGCCCACAGTCGGCGCCGCCGATGTCGAGCGTGAACGAGGCGATCGCGTTGAGCGTCACGCGCACGGTCTCGCCGGCCGCGGGGGCCCTGGTGAGTCGTACGGTGTACGACGCGGTCGCGCCGAACTGCCCGGTCGTCGCGCCCTCGACGAGGCGGAGGTCACCGCCCGTAGGCGTGATCACGACGCCGGCCGCGTCGCCGTCGTGCACGAGCACGCTCACGCGATCGACGACGGTGCCTGCGAGATCCGCCACGTAGACCCGTCCGCCCACCACGAGGCTGGTGCCCCACGGATCGAGGACGGTGATCGTCGTCGCCGTGTTGCTCGCGATCGTGCGGTAGGCCGCCGTTCCGTTGGCGTCCACCAGACGCAGCAGCGAACCGCTCAGACCCCCTGCGGTGTTCGGAAGCGTGACGCCCGAGAGCGTCACGGTGCGGCGATCGGCCGAGATCGCGACGACCGTGCCGACGAGCTCGCTGTCGGTGAGCGGCGCCGCGTACCCGACGATCGTGAACGCTGCACCGGCGCCGGGAGCGGCATCCCACTCGCCTTCGATCTCGATCGTGGTCGCGGTGTTGTTCCAAATGCGGCGCACCTGGCCCGCGGCAGGTCCGCTCGTGATGGTGATGAGGTGGCCCTTCAGCGCGCCGTCGGCCACGACGACGCCTGAGAAGGCGAACTCGTTCGCGACTCCGGCTGCTCCCGCCACGGTGCCGGTGCGGCGGTCGCTCGACAGGATCGCTGCGGTGAGGGCCTGCACGTGCTGGCCCTCCACGGCGGTGTCGTCGATCGCCCGCACGTAGAGGGTGCGCGTGCCGGCGGCGACGAACACGAGATCGAGCGTCGAGGACCAGGTGGTGCCGTTCGTCGAGAGCAGGAGGCCGACCGGGGCCGAGACGCGCACGGTCACCGAGCCCTGGGGCGCCGCGGTGACGCGGACCTCGTAGGTGGCGGTGGTGCCCCCCGTGCCCGCGGCATCCACCGGCTCGACGACGCGGATGCCGCCGTCGGGCAGCACGACGGGAACCTCGGGCGCGTCGTCGTCGATGACGCGGACGAAGGTCGTCGCGACGAGCGCTCCGCTGTACTCGCCGCCCACCACGATCGCGTCGATGGGAGCGAACCTCTCACCCTCGGCGGCCAGGTCGCCCGTGGCCCGCACGAAAACGGTGCGCTGAGCGGTGTCGCCGATCGTGAGGGTGACCGACGTGCTCCACGACACGCCGTCGAGCGACAGCTCGATGGCCCGCGCACGGCTCGTCGAGCTCGGGTCGACGGCCGGGCCGGAGAGCGTCACCGAGACCGCGACGCTCGGAGTGCGCGTGAGACGCACGGTCACGGCACCCGTCGCTCCGCCCTCGGCGAGGACCAGCGAACCGCCGACGGGCGCGACGACGACGGTCGGCTCATCGTTGTCCATGATCTCGGTGGAGATGCCGTCCACGGGCAGCAGCGCCCAGGCGCTGTTGGCCACCGTGCTCTCGACCTCGTGACGGATGAGGCCGGTGTGGCCCAGCAGGTCGTTCGCCTGGACGGCCGGAGCGGTGCTGCCGACCTCGATGCGGTCGGAGCCCAGCCCGCCGAAGATCGACAGCTCGACGGCCGGGTTGGTCGACAGCACGTGGAAGACGTCGTCACCCTCCATCCCGTAGATGGAGACCCGCTCGACGTTGACGAACCGGATGACGCGACCGGCGCCATAGACGCCGCCCGACGTGATCACGAAGGTGTCGCCGAACTCGGTGCCGATGATCACCACGAGGTCGTAGCCTGCGCCGCCGTCGATGTTGACGGGCGCGTTCGACGCGTACTGGATGAAGTTGCGCCCCTCGCCGGCGTTGAGGGATGTCAGTTCCGACTCGCCCACGAATGAGCGGATCACGAAGGTGTCGTCGCCCGCGTCGCCGTACAGGTTGAGCGTCGCGACGTTGCGGAACACCTCGAAGGTGTCATCGCCCGTCCCGCCGTAGACGTTCGCGGTGAACGACACGCCGCGCGTGAGCAGGCCGCGTGTGGAGGAGAAGAAGGCGGATGCCGGGAACTCGCTGTCGGGCACGTACGCGGTGTAGAGCTGGCCGAAGCGGAAGCGGTCGTTGCCGGACCCGCCGTCGACCGTGAGCACCGAAGCGGTGTCGTCGAACGCGAACGTGTCGTCGCCCGTCAGGCCGTTGACGAGGACGCCGCCCGTCATCTCGGTGCCGTAGGTCACCTTCTCGGCCGAGCCGAACTGCCCGGAGGTCGCAGCAGGCTGCGAGAGCGCCGCGACGAGGGCGCGGGTCGCGTTCCGGCGGAAGAGGAACGTGTCGTCGAGCGACGAGCCGTTGACGATGAGGACGTTGGTGCTGCCGTCGGCCACGTCGCGCGTGTTGATCCGGCTGTTGCCGACGCCGAACAGGTCGATGACGAAGTGGTCGGAGTGCGCGCCGCCGTCGAGGTCGAGGACCTGCCCGTCCATCGGGTTGATGCCGACAGGCCCAGGCGCTGCATTGACCACCAGCCAGTCGGCCCCGTTCTGGCCGAGGACCGTCGTCGGACCCGAGAGCGCCTCCACGAACACCCGGTCGTCGCCGTCTGCCGCCCGCACCGTCGTCGCGGCCGCGTGGGTGGAGTCGACGTTGAGCACGTCCGAGCCCGCACCGAGCGTGAGATCGAGCGTCTCGAACGCGGCATAGTCGACGCGTCCGTCGGTCATGGCCAGGGTGCCGGTGGTGACGGATGCGCCGGCCGGCACGAGGGGGTGTCCTGCGACCGGGGTGATCGTGAGCAGACGCGACCACCCCGCGGCGCCCGCGAGCGCGCCGGTCCAGGCGACGGTCCAGCGGGTGCCGGCCTTCGTGACGACGACGTTGCCCGCGCCGACCAGCGCGGCGATCGCCGCCTGCACCTGCGCTGCGGTCGCGTCGAAGGCGAGCTGACCGGTCGTGCCGAGGCCCGCGACGGCGAGGGCGAACCGGCCGTCGACCGCGCCCGCGACGGTGACCACCTGCACGAGGCTGGGCCGCGGCATCCCTCCGGTCATCCCCAGTCCCGCCACCGACGTGCTGCTGACGACCCCCATGCGATCGAGCACGGTCGCGGCGTCGTCGAGGAACAGCGTGTCGGTGCCCGAGCCGCCCGAGATGGCGAGGGGCGCGGTGATGCCGGTCAGGACGCCGCCGATGCCGGTGAGGGTCGAGCTCACGCGTACGGTGTCGCCGCCCTCCCCGGTGCTGATGGCGGTGGCGCCCGCGACGCTGCGCACGATGACGGTGTCTGCGCCGTTCCACGTGGTGAGGGTCGTCGTCCCGGTGTGGGTGGAGTGGATCGTGAACGTGTCGCCGCCGGAGCCGAGGTCGATCGTCAGCGCCTCGAAGCCCGAGTAGGTGATGCCGGCGGTCATGCCGAGACCCGTGATGCGATCGGAGGTCAGCTCACCGGTGTTGGGCGCGGTGTCGCCGGTGTCATCCACGGCGAGGAGGTCGGCACCGAGGATCGCGCCCGGGCCGGATCCGCCCGAGACGACCAGAAGCGCAGCGATCGCGTTGACGTTTCCGCCGGTGTTCGTCCAGGCGGTGTTCGTGGTGCCGGCGCCGGCGGCCCGCGAGCCCACCGCGACACGGTCGGTGTGCTCACCCGTGAAGATGCGGTGCTCGACCTGGATGGCCTGCACGGCCACGCGGTCGCCGCCGGCGAGCGTGCGGAGCTCGACGAGCTCCACGCCGGAGTGCGTGATCGTTCCGAGCGTCGTCATCACGCCGGCGTCGTCGAACGCGACACGGCGGATGCGGTTCGCCTGCGTCCCCGCCGGCGGCGCGGCCACCACGTCGACGATGAGATCGTCCGGAGTGGCACCGCCCCAGACCTCGAGCCGGTCGGCGCCGGACGTGTCGACGACGTGCACGGCCATGCCGGTCGAGCGGGTGAGCTCGATGCGCACCAGGTCGACGCCCGGCCCGGCGTCGAGGTACGCGGTCCCGGTCCACGGCGTGGCCGCGCGGGCGGACCCGGCGACCGTGACCGTGCCGTCGGCGTCGCCGACGAGGATCGTGGTCGCCCCGCCGCCAGTGGACGTCAGGCGCGCGGTCTCGAAGATGCCCTTGAGATCCTCGGCGATCGAGCCCACGCCGAAGTCGGTGCCGACGGCCAGCCCCACGACGAACAGGTTGCCGTAGAGACCGAAATCGCCGGTGGCGAAGGCCTCGACGAGCGTGTCGCTGCCACCTTCGTCGAAGAACTGGTCCTGACCGGCCCCACCGCTCACCGTGTCGTCGCCGAGTCCGGAGTCGATGACGTCATTGAACATCGAGCCGACGAGGGTGTCGTTTTCGGTGCCGCCCCGCAGTGTCAGCGCGAGCTGGTTCGCCGTGACGCCGGCCGCGGAGATCGAGTCGGCGCCGCCACGACCCTCCACGACGAGCGCGTCCCCCTGGCCGCGCACGCCGCCCGAGATCCAGACCGCATACGCGGCGCCAGACGTGCGTGTGACCTTGGTCTGGCCGCTGTCGGTCGTGACCGCGAAGGTGTCACCCGCCGTGTTCGAGCCACGGACGGTCACGAGATCCGTGCTGCCGGTACCGAGGGCGACGTCGACCCGCGTCAGGCCCGACGAGCTGCCGGTGATGTCGTCGAGGGTGATCTGGTCGGCTCCCGCGCCGGCGTCGACGGTGAGGCGCTCGATCCCCGAGGTCGTCTTGACGACCCCTCCGAGGTCGAGGCTCAGCGTGCTCGTGGCCGGGTTGGCGACCGTCAGCAGGTCCGCGCCGCCGCTCAGCGAGAGCGTGAGCGTGTCGGTGCCGGACCCGCCGATCACGACCTGCGTGTCGCCCGACGTGAACACCGCGACCGTCGCTGTGATGGAGTCGTCGCCGGACCCGCCGTCGTAGCGGCGAGCCAGACCCGAGAGCGTGTCGTTGTCGCCGCCGCCGTTGAGGATGTCGGTGATGCTGCTGCCGAACAGCTGGTCGTTGCCGTCGTCGCCGTTGAGCGTGACCGTGCCCGAGCCGGTGTGACGCAGGTTGTCGTTGCCCGTGCCGCCGTTGACGGTCGCGCTCGCCGTGCCGGCGACCGTGATCGTGTCGTTCTCGGATCCGCCGCTGAGCACGCTGCCGGAGCTCGAGCCCTGCAGCAGGATCGTGTCGTCGCCGGACCCGCCGTCGATGGTGACCGGCACCTGCACGCTCGGGTCGATGACGAGGTTGTCGACGCCGTCGCCGAAGTTCGCGTGGATGCGCTGTACGTTCGCGTAGGTGCGGGCGTACCCGAACGCCGTGATCCGGATGGTCGCGAGGCCGTTGTTCAGGCTGCCGATCTGCTCGATGAACACGGTCTCGTTCGTCACCGAGGTGGCGACGTTCCTCGCGGTGCGCTGCGGACTGCCGCCCACATTGACGTAGAGGTCGCGATCGGTCGAACGCCACGCGCGCAGGTCGTGGTACGGATCGGGGTTGCCCGTCGTGCCGTTGCTGGCGAGGTAGGGCACGACCGGGAACGACACGGTCCCGATGGTGAAGGTGTCGCTGCGCGAGTACCAGGTGCCCAGGATCTTGAACCGCACCGTGATCTTGAAGCGCAAGGGCACTTCGCCGAAGCCGTCCCCGTCGCTGTCGACGCCGTCGCGGGAATCTGCGGAGACGGAGAGGTCGAGCCCGACGCCGAGGCTGATCTCGAAGATCTTGAAGTCGAAGTACACCTCGACGCTGGCGCCGCCGCCGATGAACAGCGTGTACCAGACGATGCCGTCGTCTTCGTGCTTCAGGAACGACACCTCGAGGTGGAACTCGCCGCGGATGCCCATGAACGAGCCCCCGAGCTGCATGCGCCCCGACAGCTTGAGGCTGAAGTTGCCGTCGGAGTTCAGGAAGATCGAGCCGGACAGGTCGGCGATGAAGAAGTTGAGCGTCGCGTAGGCATCGAGATACCAGTCGCCGGAGGAGTACGTCGTGTCGGTCGCACTCGTCTTGCCGACCTCGATCGTGAAGCCGGCGTCGAAGCTGAACAGCCGCAGGAGCGTGACCGAGCCGGTGAGCTGGAGCCTGAATCCAGGATCGACACCGTTGCGGCGCTCGCCGACGGTGTTGATGCGCAGCTCGCCGCTCGCGCTCAAGCTGAAGATGAACGCATCGGCCGAGGCGCTGACGGCCACGGCCATCACGAAGCCGTCGTCGTACACCCCCGCCCGGCCGGTGGCCCGGAACGTGAGCCCGGCGAGGTTGAAGTCGACGCCGAACGACATCTCGAAGGCACCGGCCGCGATGCGGATCTCGGCGAAGCCGGAGCCCCGGGCGAAGCCGAGGAAGTCGATCGCCCCGTCGAGCCGGAGCAGGAATCCGGGCGCGACGCTCGTCGAGCCGATCAGCTTCGCCGACCCGGTCGTGTTGAGCTGGATGACCGCACTCGCCGAGAAGCCGATGCCGATGTCCTCACCGAAGCCCACGTCGAGCGCGATCGCGAACCGGGCGACGACGCCCTGGCTCGTGATGGAGAAGCCGGAGTCGACGATCGTGAGCTCGCCGAACGGATCCAGCGCGGCGCGGCCGTTGACCAAGAGCGACAGCTCGGACGCGCTGATCGTGAGCACGACGTGTCCCGTGATCTCGAGCACGTTCAGCACCTTGAGCGACCCGTACATCTCGAGGCGGAAGCCGGCGATGACGTTGATCGTCTGGTTCTCGACGATGAGCCGGTCCTGCGCGTCGCGGGCGAACCCGCCGAATACCGGGCTGCCGTTGACGGTCTGGGTCTCGACCACGAACGTGCGGATCTGACGCGCGTTCGAGAAGGTGTTGATCTCGAGGAGGAACTGGCCGTTGAGCGACAGACCGGGGATCGCATTGACCCCGAGGGTGAGCTGCACACGCCCCACCACGCCGGTCTGCGCGCCGACGTACACGGCGAGATTCAGCGCGCCGGTGAGGGATCCGAGGTAGGGGATCGTCGTGCCGACCATGCCGTCGACCTTGAGGTAGGCGGTGCCCGTCGGGTCGATCGCCGCGGTGATGCCGATGAAGCCGGTGAGGGTGAACGCTCCGCCGATCGTCAGCTCGGCCTGGATCGCGGCCACGACGTAGATGCTCGGCCCGGTCGCCGACGGGTCGGGCTGACCGTCGATGCCCGGGGGAGCGGCCGGGATGTAGAACACCGGCGCCTGCCCCGGCAGCAGCAGCGGCAGGAAGGCGTTGGGCACGACGAAGGTCTGATCGGCGAGCGTCGTGTTGAAGATGACGTTCACCGAACCGGTGGCCGAGAAGAGCGAACCGACGTCGGGAAGCCCGATGCCGACACCGGTGGCGACGCGGATGCTGCCTGCTACGCCGGGCAGCGGGCCGTCCGTGCGGATCATCAGCAGACCCGTGACGGAGCCGTACTCGAGCCGGGCCGAGCCGTAGCCGAACGAGAGGTGACCGGTCAGGAACATGTCCATCTTCGGCGCCGGGGGGTCCAGCGAGATGTTCAGGTACACCCCGCCCTGCACCCGCATGAGCTCCGTGCCGCCGGGGGCGACGATGAGCTGGCCGAGGATCTGGAACCCGAAGCTGAACGGCTGCAGCACGAAGGTCTCGGTCAGGTCGGAGCCGCCGGGGCCGACGCCCGGAAGCGTGATGACCTCGGTCTTGACCTCGTTCGTGAGGTTGATGCGCAGCTGCGCCGAGCCGTCGAGGTGGATGCCGAACTGCTCGAGGAACTCGAAGTTCATCTCGACGGACGCCACGCCCCAGAACTGCGGAGTCGGGTGCATCGGGTTCGTCGACTCGTCGCCGACGAGCAGCACGAAGCGTCCGGCGGTGGCGCCGAGGGTGCCGAGCTTGTAGACCTCGATCTGCCCGACGAACGTCAGCATGAACAGGTTGCGCGTCGTGTCGATCTCGAGGACGACCTCCGCGTGGATGTGCAGGAGCGGCTCGTCGAGGAAGTCGCCGGCCTGGAGCATGATCCCGCCGGACAGCTCGATGAAGAACGATGTTCCCTGCACGATGAGCCTGAAGCTCTGGGCGCCGCCGTCGGCGAGATTTCCGGCCGTGTCGCGCCACGCCCCCGGCGCGAAGGTCACGGTGACGGTGCCCGCGGACAGGTCGGATGCCAGCGAGTACGAGTAGCGGGCGATGCCGTCGCCGAACTGCACCCCGGCGTACGTCATCGCCTGCGTCCCGCCGCCGGTGAGCGTCAGGTCGTCGGCGCCCAGGCTCGTGGTGTCGACGGCCGCGCCCGCGACGGGGGTGAGACGCACCCCGATCCATGTGCGCGGCCGGATCACGGCGTCGGTGAGGTTCGCCTCGGCGGACGCTGCCGCGGGGTGGCTCGCCGCAGAGTAGATGACGCCCTGCGTGTTCTTCCACGACCCGTCGACGAACGTCACGGTGATGTCGCCCGCGACGTGGCCCGAGAAGAAGTAGCGGTACGTGGTGCCGGTCACCAGGAGGGCCGCGCCGATGACGTCGAGCTCGGTCGTGCCGACCTTGACGACGATCTCGGAGTCGGCGTCGGTGATGGTCGCGCCGTCGACCGGGAGGCCGCCCAGGGTGTGGAACGTGATGTCCACCCAGCCGCGCTGCGCGAGCTCGCTGACGTCGAGCACGGATCCCGGCGTCGGGTCGATGAGCGCCGCAGTGGGGGCGGTGACCGTGAAGGCCTCGGTCTCGGCCGAGTTGAGCACCCCGCCGATGTCGGCGAAGCCGCCGGCCCGGAACGTCATCGTGTAGGAGCCGACCGCCAGGTTGGATGTGAAGGAGTAGCGGTAGGTGTCGCTCGTGCCCACGCGGACCGGTGCGGAGAGGGTGATCAGGTTGCCTGCGGCGTCGCGGAACTCGAGCTCATCGCCGTTGATGGTCGAGTGGTCGATCCCGAAGCCGGAGGCGCCGCGGAAGCGGATCTCGAAGTACTTGAGGCCGTTGACGAGGTCTCGGCCGATGGTGGCGCCGGCGATCTGGCGGACCGTCGCCTCGTTCGTGGTCGGCGTGGACGGGTTGTCCGGCACCGTCTGCACGACATCGCCGGTGGCGCCCACGACACGGAAGGACTGGGTGAGGCTCGTGCCGGACGGAGGCCCACGGTCCGGATTCACGGTGAACGCCGTGAGGTCGAACACCACATCCACTCGGCCCGGGAGGAAGGTGCCGCGGAGGAGGAACCGCCACGTGTTGCCGCCGAGGGGGACCACGCCCGTGATCTGCACCCCGTTCGCCCCGGGGCCGCTGAGCACGAACTCGTCGCCGTCGACCGAGCCCGGGACGATCGCGTAGGTGATCCCGCCGACCGACACGGGCGGAATGAATGTCACGTCGAGGTAGGTGACCTGGCGGTCCGCCGCGTCGATGGTGATCGCCTGCGGGACCCCCGCCGGGGTGCCCGCGGACGGCTGCGAGCCGGTGTAGGCGGTGGTGCCGTCAGGGAGCGTGTACGACCAGCCGCCGGCCAGGAAGGTGACCACCACGTCGTCGCCCGCCGCCAGCGGTTCGGCCAGCTGGTACCGCACCCAGGCGACCCCATCCTCGATGAACAGGAGGGTGCGCGCTCCGAGCGTCACCGTCGCCCCGTTGACCTCCAGCGTGATCTCGGGGAGGCCCGCGATGAGGGTGGCGGTGTCGATGAGCAGTCCCGTCGGAACCGCGAACGGCACGTCGATGTAGTCGCGCGCGGGCGCCGTGTACGCGGCATCCGGAACCGGCGTCGTGGTGTCGGAGTAGCCGACCTGCACCGCGGCGATCGTGACGGAAGACGTCGAAGCGGCCGCCGTCTCGCGCTCGACCACGACCGGCACGATGAACTCGAAGGCGCCCGCGCCGGCGCGGATGGCGCGCGACGTGTCACGCACCACGGTCCAGCCGTCGGTCGACGCGGTGAACACGACCGCGCCGAGACGGCTGATCACGGATGCTGCATCGACCGCGTAGCCGGACGGAAGCCCCGCGCCCGCAGCATCCGGGAACGTCACGGTGATCTCCGCACTCCACGCGAGCGGCGGCTGCGGTGCCGGTGCCGGCGCCGTGACGGAGGACGCCGTCGGGGCGACCGCGGCGAGGTACGACCAGCCGCCCGCGAGCCGGGTCAGCTGCACCGAGAGGCCTGCTTCGTACTGTCCCGTGAGCCAGAAGCGGAAGCGGAGCGTGCCGGCCGGCGAGCCGGTGATCTGCGCGGGCGCTCGGGTGCCGTCCAGCACGATCGTGCCCAGGCCCTCGCCGAAGAGCTCGAACTCGGGTGCGAGGTCGAGGATCGAGGCGATGTCGAGGTTCCGGCCGTTCACCGCGGCGTCGAAATCGACGTCAACGTACGCCGTGGGCGTGACGGTGAGGGTCTGCCCCGGCTGGGCGCCCGCCGAGACGGTGCCCCGGTAGCCGAGCGGGCTCGCGGCCAGCGTGGCGGTCAGCGCGCCGCTGCCGACGGTGGTGACCATGACGGGGATGCGGAACTCCCCGGGCGTTCCCGTCGCCGTGATCGGCGCGGATGCGTCGCGCGTCAGCGCCCAGCCCGTGCCGCCGAGTGTCAAGCCGGCGAGGCGGCTGATGACGGAGTCGGGGTCGACGGTGAAGCCGGCGGGAACCCCGAACTGTCCACCGGTCGGGAACAGGATGCCGACGCTGCCCGCGCCCGTCTCGGTGGGTTCGTCCGTGACGGTGAGCGCACCGCTGAGCGTGAACAGGTACGACCAGCTTCCGGACAGGAACGTGAGGTTGACCGCGCCGGTGGTCGCGAAGCGGCCGGTGAGCCAGTAGCGGTACGTCAGGGTGGTCGTGGTCGTGTCGACAAGCTGCGGCGCCTGCGTGCCGTCGAGCTGGATCGTGCCGAGGCCCGGGCCCGACAGCTGGAACTCGGCGGCGAGATCGGTGATCGACGCCTGGTCGATGGTGAACAGTGTCGGCTTGGTGAACGTGACCGTGATCCACGCCCGGCCGTTCACGACGTTGATGTCGACGGAGGCGCCCGGGGTCGGGTTCGTGATGACCGCGGTCGCACCGGTCACGGTGAAGGCCAGCTGCGTGGCGGCGCTCGGGGCGCCGACCGTCGTGCCCGCGGCCGTCGTGAGGTCGGCGTTCTTGACCGCGCCCTGGGCGAAGTCGATCACCCAGCGCCCCATGCCGAGGTCTTCCGCGCCGATCGCGTAGCGGAAGCGGGTCGTGCCGCTGATCCGCACTGCCGCGGTGAGCAGCTGGGAGTCGGTGATGGCGTCGGCCTCGACCCCCTCGGTCTCGGCGAGCGAGGCGCGTGTCAGGACGTCGACGCGTGCCCCGTCGGCCACGTAGAAGGCACCCGTGCTGTCGACCTGCAGTTCGGCGAGCGTCATCCCGCCCGCGGTCGTCACCGCCAGGATCGGCACAGGGCGGGTGAAGGTGAACACCCGCGGCGGGTCGGACCCCCGGGTGAGGGTGAACTTCACCTGGTCGGTCAGGACGCTCGCGAGGTCGAGGCTCGCACCGGGCGCCGGCCGGTACGAGATGTCGAGGTACTTCGTCGAACCGGCTGCCCAGTTCACGACGCCGACGTCGATCGTGCCTCCGTTGCTCGTCGGACCTCCGAGATCGATCACCGGCGGTGTGCCGGTGGCGATCGGGTCCGCACCGTCGAGCACGTCGAACGCGACCTCGTTGCCGGACGAGTCCCGGAAGCCCATCTTGAGCTTCCCGTAGATGGTCAGCAGGCGCACCTGGTCGGGGAAGTCCGCGAGGAAGAGCACTGTGGCGTCGCCGTTGGCGACCTTCGACAGATCGGCGTAGAGGCGGCCGCTGATGGAGATGTTGTCCTGCGCGAAGTTCAGCTTGCCGATGATCAGGATCTTGCCGTCGGTCGAGATCTTGACGATCACCTGACCGTTGAACACCGCTTGCGACGTGAAGATCGAATAGATGCGGGCAGACCCGGTGATCACCATCGGCGACGTGAACGCGGCGGCGAAGCCGCTCTGGCCCGGGTTCGTCGAGATCGTCCGGGCCTGCAGGGCGACCTGGTTCTGCAGCGACAGCAGCCACTCGGCGGCCGAGAGCACGGTCGGCAGCTGGAAGGCCGACGAGCGCAGGGCGAACGGATCCTCGATCGACGGCAGCGTCTTGAAGAACTCGACGCCGGCGGCGAAGTCGTTGAGCACCAGGCCGATCTGCGGCACCAGCATGATGCCGCCCGGGATGTTCGCCGTGATGTAGACCTGCAGCGGACCGAGCTCGGAAAGGCCCAGTCGCAGGCCGAACCCGGCGAGGCCGGCGATCGAGATCGTCCCCTCGAGGCCGAGGTAGAACACACGCTGATGCACCGCCGTCGTCGTGTCGAAGACGCCGATGATCGAGTAGTTCGAATCGAGTTTCAGGATGCCGCCGACCAGCCCTGCGGACACCTCGCCGCCGAACATCCTGCCCTTGACGGTGACGCCGATCGAGTCGATGCCGATGATCGGGAATTTGCCTTCGAGTAGCAGCGACGGCTGGATGCGGATGCCCTGGATGGCGCCGGTGATCTGCAGGCCCTGCAGCCCCTGGATGCCGGTCACGCTGGCCGAAAGGATCAGCACGAAGTCGCCCGGGCGGTTCTCGACGTCGTCCCACTGGATGCCGATCGCGTCGATGCGCACCGGGAGGAACGCCGGCCACTTGAAGGAGTCCCCGGTCGCGGAGCCGACCGAGAGGAACACTCCGAAGCCCGGCAGTGCTTTGAAGGAACCGTCACCGGTGATCGCGAAGTTGCGGCCCTCGCCGGCGATCACGAGCGAGCCGATCGTGACCTTCGCCCCGACGGCCTGCAGCTGGACCATGTACTCGGCGCCCTCAGCACCGGTGTCGAGGCGGAAGTCGCGGGCCGTGAGGGTCACGTACGTGCCGAGGCGGATCTCGAGGGTATCGACGGTGAGCTGGAACGCGTCGACCTTGCCGCCGCTGAAAGTGAGCGCGATGCGGAACGCCTCGTCGTCGGGCGAGCCGTCCGGCCGGCGGTCGTCTGCCGTCAGACGGTCTGTCAGGGTGGCGCCGTAGGCGCGGCCGGGGAAGAGTTTGGCGCCACCGGTCGCGATGTAGATCTGGCCGGTGAACCCGGCGGTCTCGGAGCTCGGCGCGCCGGCCGGCGGGAAGCGGACCTCGAGGCCGGAGACGCCGACACGGATGTCGTCGAGCTCCAGGATCCCGCCGAGTGTGATCTTCCGGTCCGCGGCCGTCGGCGCCAGCGCGTTGCCCGGATCCGGCGTGCCGCCGGCCGTCGGGGCGATGCCGTAGGCCAGCTCGGCCGTGCCGAGCCGGAAGCCGTTGCCGTAGACGGTCAGGCCGGGGATGAGCCCCGCCCCGAGCGCGACGTCGTTGTTGGCGTTGATGTTGGAGGACGCGGCCGGGTTGTAGGGCCGCAGCGACCCGGTGATCCCGAAGGACGGGAGCGTGATCGTGGCGGTGTTGATCTTGACGATCTCCTGGTCGATGGCGCCCTTCGGGTCGTAGGCGATCTTGATGCCCGTCGCCTGGAGGCGTGCGACCCCGGGGATCTGCGCATCGAGCGCGGCGACCTGCAGACCCCACTTGCCGGTGAGGCGGATGTCGACGTTGCCGCCGAGGAGCCCGAACACGTCGACGGCGAGCTCGAACGAGCCCTGGATGCCGATGAGGTCGACCGTGACGCCAGAGCTCGTCTGCGCTGCCGACTGCTGACCCGTGGTCGGGTTGCCGCCGAAGGCGAGCGATGCCCGCTGGACGCCCACGATCACCGAGACGAGCACCTTGCCGTCGGCGAACCCGAAGCCGCCGAGGCCGATCGTCGGACCCTGCAGCGTCAGCGGACCGAGTGCGAGCGGACCGCCGGTGGTGATCTCACCTGCTGCTGCGGGCGACACGGTGACGGACAGGCTCTGGGTGCCTTGCGCCGGCCCGCCGGACTGCACGATCGCGTCGCGGTCGAGCACGATCGAGATCGCGCCGGTGCCGGTGAACAGGCCCAGCGTGTTGTTCGGGTTCTTGTCCTTGAGGAAGTACCGGTAGGTGACGCTCGTCGAGCTCGCGGCGGCGCCGGCGATCAGGAGCGGCGCGCCGACGATCGTGGGGCGCGACCCCGTCATCTCGAGGTCTCCCACGAGGCCGCTGATCGTGAACGGCGCGACCGTCGCGTTCTCGATCGGTCCCTTGCTGATCGGGTCGGCCGGCAGCGTGCCGCCCGCCCCATCGGGCTTCGGCAGGTTCGTGAACGTGATGTCGATGTAGCCCTGTGCGTTCAGCTGGGCGAGGCTGATCGCCGGCGTGGCGATCGACGCGACCGGGGCGGAGACGCCGCCCGGCGCGACGGGCGCCAGCCGGAAGAACTGCTCCTGTTCGCCGACCAGCGACGCGCCGCCCGCGGTCACGCTGCCGTCGATGAAGGTGATCGTGACGATCGCGGCGCCGGGCAGGGCGGGGCCGGTGATCGCGTAGTCCCAGGTGTTCGGCATCCCGGCGACCGCCACCGCTGTGCCGGGCGTCCAGGTGCCGGAGGCGCCGGCGACGCTGATGGAGAACTCGGGGTCGACGTCGGTGACCGAGGTCGCGAGGATCGTGCCGCTCGAGGGCGTGAAGCGCACCCGCAGCGTCGTGATGCTCGATCCGTTGAACACCGAGCCGCGGACCGGGTTGACGAGATCCGCCGTCACCACGGGAGCGGGCTGGGAGCAGATCGGCCGCGGGTCCGCCGCGACGCAGGCCGTCTGCGCGACCGGCATCGCCGAGAGCATGGAGAACGCGGTGAGCTTGAAGTTCACCAGCTGGAAGCCGTTGACCGGCGAGATCGTGAAGCTCGCCAGGCCGCTCATGCTTGCGACGCTGGTGGCGCTGAAGCCCACGAAGATCGAGGCGTTGGACAGCGCGAGGGCCAGGGTTCCGTCGATCTGACGGTTGATGCGGAGCGAGCCGCGCAGGCTCACCGTGTCGCCCGCGCGGATCTCCATGCCGGTCGCGGCGAAGCTGAAGGCGCCCGCCGCCACGGAGCCCGCGGCGATGGCGTTCGCACCTGATCCGGTGGCGCTCGAGAAGGTGAACGTGGTGGCGTCGGAGGTGTTCACCTGGAACTGCACCGTGCCGACGATGTTGAGCCCGTCGAGCCCGAGCAGCGCGAGCTCGCCGGTTGCGCGCAGCGCCCACCCGGTGACGTCGCGCTTGAAGTCGACAGAGGCGTTGCGGATCAGCACGCCGACCGCGGCCGGGTTGAGCCCGCCGCCCGCGAGCTTCGACGGCCCCGACCCGATGAAGATCTCGAGGCCCGATCCCGAGAACGCGTCGCCGCTGATCGCGAACTGACCCGCGCGGATCTCGAGCACGTCGCCGAAGCTGAAGTCGAGGTCCTGCACGATGAACCGGAAGACGGGCGCCGCGGGCACGTCGAGCGTGAGGGTCTCGCCGCCCACGACGATCGACTGCGTCACCTCGGCGCCCGTGGTGTTGACGGTGAAGCCCAGCGAGGCCGACGCCGAGAAGCCCGGCACCGCGACCGCGGCCTTGCCCGTGATGATGCCCGCGATGCCTCCGGTGGTCGTCGTCCTGACCGGGCTGGTCGACGTCGTGGCGCCGGGGGAGAAGACGACGAAGAAGCCGGAGCCCTCCACGATGCCGGGGTTGTCGTCGCCGGTGTCCTCGCCGGCATCGAGCGTCACGTTCGCGAGCGCGATCTTGCTGACCTGGTTGACGCCCGAGCCGATCCGCTCGAAGCCGAAGTCCGCGGTGATCGTGAGGGTCTCGGCGCCGTTCTGGATGCCGATCTCGATGTTCTCGGCGGCCACGCGCAGGAACGGTCCCTTGGGCAGCCGCAGCACGCGGACATTGGCCTGCAGGGCCGCTTGGTTGCCGTTCGCGTTCCAGGTCACGGTGTACTGGTTGCCGGCGAGGGCGACGGTCACCCGATCGGTGGCGGCATCCGAGTCGAGGAGCGCCTCGATCGCGGCATCGACGACGGATGCTGCGGCCCCGACCGCGATCGGAGCACTGATCTCGCTCGCCTCGAGCACGCCGTCCTTGTCGGCGTCGATCGCGAGCGTGAAGCTGCCGCTGGGCGCCGACACAGTGATGCGCTGCACCTCGGCCGAGCCTGCCTTGCCGTCGGCCGCCGTCGCCACCGAGACGCCGGCGAACTGGAACACCTCGTTCACGACGACCCCCTGGCCGTTCGTGACGAGCGTGTTCAGCTGCAGCGTGAGGTCGGCGGTGATCGTGAGGGGCAGTCCCGGGGTGGTGACGCTGCCGGCGATCTCGCCCGCCATGCCCGTGGGCGTGATGATGAACGCGCCGCGCCCGTTCGTCAGCTGAACCCCGACGTCATCAGCGGTCGACGCGAGGTCGGCCCCTGGGTCGCCGAGGAAGAGCTCGACGTCGGTGAAGGCCATTCGCACGATCTTGGCGCCGGCGGCGGTCTTCGTCTGCTCGAAGACGGCGACACCTTTGAGCGTCTGGCCGAGGATCCCGATCGCGGCCGGGTCGCCGACGAGGCCGACCTGTACGCGGAGCGTGTTCTTGGGGATGGAGAACGCGACCGTCGATCCGCCGACCTCGAGCGACGGGTTCGCGTCGACCAGGGTGTTGTTGACCTGCACGATGATGTCGGCGTCGACGGAGACGCCGGGCAGCACCGCGGGGTTCAGCGTGATCCCGGCGACGAGTGCTCCGGCGATGCCGCCGCGGGTCACCTCGATGATCCCCGCGGAGATGGTGGCGGTCACGTAGGTGCGGGTGCCGTCGCCGAGCTCCAGCAGCACGTCCGACAGCGCCAGGGTGATCCGGCCGCTCGGGGTCTCCTTCGCGAACGCGAAGTCGCCCGTGAGGCGCTGTCCCATCACCTCGAGGGAGATGTCGAGCCCCGCGACCTTGAGCCCTGACGCGATCGTCGCGCCGTCGACCGGGTACGGGTTGACGAGGGTGTTGATCTGGACCTCGAGCGTTCCGGAGAACGACACCCCGGGGATGAACAGCTCCACGGTCGCCTGGATGCGCCCCGCGATGCCGCCGGCGACCGGGCCGCTCTTGCCGACGATGTCGAAGGCGCCGGAGCCGTCGCGCACGACGACGACGTCGCGATCCGGCGTCCCGAGGCGCAGCGACACGTTGGCGAAGCGGATCTTCTGGGTGGTCACGTCGTCGGGCGTGCCGACGCTGCCATCGGGGCCGATCGCCGTGGACTTCTCGAACGAGATGTCGGCCGTGAGCTGCTGACCGGCGATCGTCAGTGTCAGGGCGGTGACCCCGACCCTGAAGTACGGACCGGCCGGAAGCTCGAGGGTGAGCGTCTGGCCGCCGACCACGAACTCCTCGTCCACCGCGACGGGGACGATCTTGGTGCCGACGGTCCGGCGCATGTCGCTGATCTGCACGCCGACGGTCGCGGTGGCCTGGAGGCCAGGGCCGAGGCGGATCGACGCCGTCGCGGTGATCGACGCGCCGATGCCGGCGCTCGTCACGAGCACGAGAGCCGTGCCGTCCGTGAGCCGCATGCCGATGTCGTCCGCGACGTCGGCAGGGGAGTCGCCGGGGGTTCCGCCGTCGTCGCCCACGAACAACGCCACATTCGTCGCCGCGATGCGCAGGATGTTCACGTCGTCGGACGTGCCCGCGCGCCCGTCGGCTCCGCCGCCACGCACCTGCTCGAACAGGAAAGTCCCCGACAGCGACTGGCCGAACACCGTGACCCCACCGGTCACCTCGACGCGCACGAATCGGCCGGCCGGCAGGTCGAGGCTCAGTGCGCCGAGCGTCGTCTTCACGGCGATGGGCGCGGTGTTGATCTGCAGCCGGATCGCGAGCCCGGTGCCGAGCGAGAGCGGGATGGCGTCGAGGCCGACGAGGTCGATGTTCGCCGAGACGTCGACTGCCATGCCGGCGGAGGTCAGCAGGAACGCACCGGTCCCGCCGGTCAGGCGCAGCCCGACGTCATCGGCGTCGCCGGCGCCCTTCGGGTCGCCCAGGAAGAGCCGGACGTCGGATGCGGTGACCTTGATGACGCGGGAGGCGCCGACGCCCGCCTGCTCGAAGGTGAAGTCACCGGTGAGGGTTTGACCGGCGAGGTCGAGGGCGAGGTCGTTCACCGAGAGGGCGAAGGCCTTGGTTGCCGGTCGGGTATCGATCGAGAGCGTCATCGCGGCGGAGGCGGCCACGCCGGGCACGGTGAGCGCGACGGTGCCCGACACGAAGCCGAACATTCCCGTCGCCCCGAGCTCGAGCGTGCCTGTGCCGCCCGCGAGCATCAGGATGTCCGTCCCGCCGTCACCGATCCGCAGACCGACGTTCGCGAGCACGATCGTGGTCGTCGTCCCGGCGCGCTCGAACGCGAAGTCCCCGGTGAGCGACTGGCCGGCGATCGCGAGGACGACGCCCGTGCCGCTCACGCGGACGGCGAGGTTGCCGGGCAGGTTGAGCGCGACCGTGCGTCCGCCGACGGTCACGGACTCCGTGACCGGGGTGGCCGACTGATTCATCGCCAGCACGAAGGAGCCGGCGATCGTCACCCCGGACGGCAGCAGCGCGCCGAGGTCGAGGGTTCCCCCCAGACGCATCGCCATGCCCGCCGGCGTCAGGACGATGATCCCCTCGACACCCGTGAGGATCGGCGCATCGGATCCCAGCTGGACGGCGCCTCCGGCCACGGCGATGACGGTGCGCGCCGTCCCGCCGCTCGACGTCGCCTGCTGGAACAGCAGGTTCGCGGTGAGGGTCACGTCGCCGATCACGACCGCGATGCCTTCGCCGGCGATCCGCAGGTACGGCCCGGCCTCCAACCGCGTGTGCGTGGGATCGGCGAGCACGACAGCCTGGCCCGATCGGTTGATCTCGAACCGCAGCGCGGACGCCGAGACCGTGACGCCGCCGCCGAGCGAGATGCTCGCACCTTCGATGGTGAGGATTCCGGCGAGCCCGGTGGCGCCGATCTGCAGGGCTCCCGCCAGCGAGAGCTCTCCGATCGGCGCTCCGAAATCGGCGACCGCGGCGATCGAGACGTCGACGATCCTGACCCCGCCGACGGTGCGCTGCGAGAAGGCGATCTCACCCTCGGTGAGCAGGAATCCGCCGATGTCGAGCGTGATGTTCTCACCGGCCACGGAGATCGAGCTCGCCGCCGGATCGGTCGTGTCGAGCACGACCGCGAAGTCCCCGCTCACGAGGATCCCCGGAAGCGTCACCGCGAGGGTTCCGCTCACCCTCCCTGCGACTCCGGTGGCGCTGAGAACGAACTCGCCCTCGCCCCCGGTGAGCGACACGAAGTCCGTGGTGCCGTCGCCGAACCCGGCGGTCGCGTCCGCGATGGTGATCACCGTGGTCGCCGACGGACCGCTCCCGGACTGGGTGAAGGTGAAGTCGCCCGAGAGTCGCTGCCCGGCGACGACGATCGCCACATCGGTTCCCTCGACGCGGAGGAACGGGCCGGCGAGCAGATCGAGGGCGACCGTGGTTCCGTCGAGCTGGAAGCTCTCGTCCACCGCGGGCCCGGAGTTGACCGCGACGGTGAACGTGCCGCTGAACTGCACGGCATCGCCGGGGACGAGGAATCGGACCGTGCCGGTGATGCGTCCGGCGAGCCCCGAGTCCCGCATGAGCAACACGGCGGAGCCGTCGGTGAGCCGGACCCCCGCGGTCGCGGTGCCGAGCGACAGCGTCAGCGCTGACGCGATGATCACGGTGGTGCTGGGTGCGGGGGTTCCCGGGGGAGCGCTCGGCAGCACCGGGCCGCGCACCTGCGAGAAGACGAAGACACCGGAGAGGGTCTGGCCTGCGATGGTGAGGGCCGCCGGCGTCGCGAGGGTGCCCACCTGAACGCGCAGCGAACTCGCGGGCAGCACCACTCCGCCGACGGTGCGGGCCGAGGCCGAGGTGTTGAGCTGCAGGCCGATGTCGCCTGTCAGTTCGACCTCGTCGCCCGCGTTGAGCGTCAGATTCGCGACCAGGACCGTCGCGAGGCCCTGCGGTGTGAGTTCGAGCGTCCCGGCGGCGACGGTGGCGACGGCGACGCCGTCTCCGAGGCTGAGGGTGAGGGGCGATCCGCCGTCGCGGGCGTCGGCCCCGAAACGCACGCGCAGCCCGCCTCCGGGGAGCGTCTCGAAGGCGAACGTGCCGGTGAGCTCCTGCCCGGCGACTGCGAGGGTGAGGTCGCCGACCACGAGCAGATGCGGCGCTCCCGCCGCGCCCTCCGCCACCGTGACGGCATCGTCGCCCGTGCCGAGCACCTGCTCGGTGGTGGTCTCGTTGTAGGAGATCCACGCCGTGCCTGCGAGGGTGACGCCCGGGATGCCCACGAGCTCGACCGTTCCCGAGATCGCGACGACGCGGCTGCCGGTGGTGCCCTTGACGAAGCCGTTGACGCCGGTGAGGTAGAGGCCGACGGCGAAGGGATTGCGTGCGTCGTCCTCGACGAATCCAGGACCTTGCCCGACGAACACCGTGAGGTCGGACACGGCGAGCTCGGCGCCGCTGAAGTCGACGCTGCCGATGATCTCGACGAAGTCGCCGAGCTTGATCGAGCCCGATACCGCCAGGGCGATGAAGGCGCCCCCGGCGTCGGCGATCTCATCGGCCGCGAAGACGAGCGGCACGTCCACTCCGCCCACCGCGATCGTCTGGTTGAGCGGCTGCGTCGTGCCGTTGTACCGGACAGCGACGGTGGCCTCCGCCTCGAGCCCGCCCGCCGCGGCCGCGATGGCGCCGGAGAAGGTGCCGACGATGCCGCCGGTCGCGAGCAGGAACGCGCCCCGACCGTCGACGATCTCGAGCCCATCGCCGCCTTCGGGCGTCAGGGCGACCGAGACGTCGCTGAACGCGATGGTCGTGACTCCGGTCGCGGTACGGCTGAGGAGGAAGTTCCCCGAGAACGACGGGCCGCCTGCGACGCCCAGCACGCCGCCGGTGACGGCGAAGTGCAGGAAGGGTCCGGCGGGGACGTCGATGCCCAGGTCGGTGCGGCGCACCGCCGCGGTCGACGTGTTGATCGCGAACTCGATGTCGCCGCCGAGCGTGAGACCTGCGGGGAGCGAGAAGATCCCGGTCACGCTGCCCGAGAAGCCGGCAGCGACACCGCCTGGCGTCACAACCAGGGCACCCGACCAGTGGTGCGCCGCGGTGACGTTCACGAACGTCCCGAGCTGCAGCGTGAGGTCGGTCACGGCGAAGGCGACGTCGCCGGTCGGGGTGCGGCTGACGAGCACGCGGGCGGCGCCGAGCGACTGGCCCGCGACCGTGATGCTCGCGCCGGTCACCTCGATCTTGAGGCCCGGCTGCACGACGACCTCCGCGGGTCCACCCGGGTCGAGGGTCACCGCGGCGAGGCCGGAGTTGACCTGCACCGCGACGTCGCCGCTCACCGCCAGCCCGGGCACCGTGACTTCCAGCGTGGCCTCGAGCGACCCCGCCATGCCGGCGGCCGTGATCCGGAAGGACCCCTGGATGCCCGTGACGCGCACGAGGGGCGACGCCAGGCTCCCGAACGCGATGACGCCGCTCGACACCGTCAGCGTGAGCGCGGGGCCCTGCGTGACGACCTCGATGTCACCGGCGAGGGTCTGGCCCGCGATGACGATCGCGACGTCGTCGCCCACCACCCGCAGATACCCGCCCGATCCGCCCGCGGGGAGGTTCACCGACACGGTGCCCGCACCCACCCGGACGGTCTCGTCGACCTCCGCGGAGGTGGTGTTGATCTCGATCGTCAGCGTCGCGGCGATGCTGACGCCGGGCACACCGGTCAGCGCGGCCGTGCCCGTGACGCGACCCGCGAGTCCGCCGGTCGACGGGAGCACGAAGAGCGCCTCGCCACCCGTGAGTGAGAGCGCCGCGGAACCCGCACCGATCGAGACCGAGACGTTCGCAAGGGCGATGCGGGTGACCACAGAGTCGTCGGTGCCGCCCGCGACGCCGTCGGCACCGTAGGAGGTCGCGCGTTCGAACGCGGCATCCGCGCGGATCCGCTGATCCAGCACCGTCAGGACGACCCCGGTCCCCGCGATGCGCAGGTACGGCCCCGCGGGGACGTCGATGGTCACGATGCCGGCGCCGACCTGGAGCGTGTCGTTCACCGCCAGCGAGGTCGTGTTCACCTGCAGGTCGAAGGAGCCCTCGAGGGAGAAGGCCGAGCCCGACACGTCCACCGTGAGCGCGAGCGAGCCGGCCACACCGTTCGGGGCGATGACGAACAGCCCCGAGCCGTCGCTCACCGTGAGCGGGCCGAGGGCGAGGGCGACGTTCGCGACGCCGACGCGCACCACCGTCCCGGTCGCGCCGGTCACCTGCTCGAAGGTCACGTCGGCGCTGAGCGACTGCCCGAGCACGGTGATCGTGAGGTTCTCGCCGCCGACGCGAATCAGGCCGCCGGGGAGGGCTTCCGACCACCCGGCGACGGTCTGCGCCGTGCCCGTCGTGTTGAAGGCGACGGTGATGGTGCCCGTCACCGCGATGTCGGAGACCCCGAACGCGACGGCGACGGTGATCGCGCCGTACGCCCCCTCGGGTGCGAGCACGATCGTCGCCGTCGAGCCGGTGCCGGATGCCGGCTGGCTCACCGTGAGCAGCGGGGCCGCTCCGCCGAGCACGATCCGCGTGTTGCGAAGGGTGAGGGTCAGCGTGCCGCCGTCATCGACGACCTCGATGTCGGTGGTCAGGGTCTGTCCGGCGATCGTGACCGCGACTCCCGTGCCGGCCACCCGCACGTAGCCGGTCGCGCCGCCCGTCGGCAGCGCGAGCGTCAGGGTCTGGCCGCGGACGAGGAAGGTCTGGTCGACGGCATCCGTTCCGGTGTTGAACTCGACGGCCAGTCCGGCCGAGAAGGCGACGCCGGGGACGTCGAGGGTCAGATCACCGGTGATGCGGCCGGCGAAGGTCGAGGAGGCGCCTGCGGACGACAGCAGGATCAGCGCGGCTCCGTGCGACAGCACGAGGGCGTCGCCGGCGAGCCGCAGCTCGACGTCCGTGGCGGCGATCCGCAGGAGCGTCTTCGTGGTGTCCGGCGCACCTCCCGCGCCGAGCGGCGTGACCCGCTCGATCGCCAGGTTCGCGGTGAGCGACTGGCCGAGCACCTGGAGCGTGAGGCCTGTTCCCTCGAAGCGGAGGTACGGACCGGCGGCGACGTCGAGCACCTGCGCCGTGGTTCCGACGACCACCGACGCCTGCACGCGCGCTCCCGTGGTGTTGAGCACGAGGGACAGCTCGCCCTCGAGGCTCGCGTCGGCGCCGAGGCGCACCGAGACCGTGCCGTCGATGCGTCCGCCGAAACCTGCCGCCGTGAGCACGAGGAGGCCGGATCCCGCGCTCAGCCGCACGCCCAGGTCGTCGTCGAGAGCGGTGCCGGTGTCACCAGGGGTACCGCCGTCGTCGCCGAGGAAGAGCGCGACGTTCGTGAGCCCGACGACCGTGGTGGCGACGCCGCCGGCCGTCACCCTTTCGACGGCGAGGTCGGCGCGGATCGTCTGTCCGAGCACGGTGAGGTCGAGGCCGGTGAGGCCGACCCGCAGATACGGACCGGCGGGAAGCGCCGTGGTGCCCACGGTCACGGCTGCCGCCGACGTGTTGATCGCGAGCTCGGCGAGCACGGCGTTCACGCCGAGGGCGGCGATCGTGATCGTGGCGCTCAGCGTGCCCGCCACGCCGCCGGAACGCACGACGAGGTCGCCCTGGATGCCGGTGACGGCGACGGCATCTCCGAGGGCGATCGCCCCGTCGCTGACCGAGAGGGTGAGATCGGTGCCGTCACGGCCGAACGAGAACGTGCCGCTCAGCGATTGCCCGCCGAAGGCGAGCGTCGCCCCGCTGACGACGAACTCGGTGATCGCAGCATCCGTGGCGAAATCGACCAGCACGCCCGGCGCGGTGCTGCCGGGGATCTCGATGGTCTGCGTGACCGCCAGGCCGGTGTCGTTGACGCGCACGCTGGTCGTGCCGGTGATCGTGACGCCGGGCACGCCGATGATGCTGACCGTGCCCGTCGCGACGAACGCGTGGCCTCCGCCCATCTCCACGAGGCCGATCGTGGCGTCGGTGAGGAGCACTCCCATCGCGAGAGGGTTGAGCGCCCCGGACTCGAGGAACGCCGGGCCTCGCCCGAGGAAGATCGTGAGACCGGATGCTGCGACGACGCGCACGGGCACGCCGCCGATGACCGTGTCGCTGAAGGTGAGGTTGCCTTCGATCGTGACGAAGTCGCCGATCGTCAGGGTGAGGTCCGACGCGGTCAGGCTGAAGATGATGTCGCCGCTCGCCGGCGCCGGGAGCTTGAAGACCAGGTCCGAGCCGCCGACGCGCAGAACCGTGTCGATGGCGGCCGCTGTGGTGTTGATCTGCAGCAGCACGGTGCCGTCGACCGACATGCCTCCGCCGCCGAGCGACGCCGACCCCGACAGGAAGCCCGCGACACCGTCGGCGCGGAGGATCAGCGCACCCGACCCGTCGAACAGCGACGGGTCCGCATCGCCGTCGAGCGTCACGGCGACGCCCGTCATCGCGACGATCGTCTCCGCGGTTCCACCCGGCGCAGTCGATCGGGTGAAGGAGAACGAACCCTCGATCGTGCCCGCCCCCAGGATCTCCGCGGTGAGCCCCGACACGTCGACACGAAGATAGGGTCCTGCCGGCAGGACGCCGCTTCCCGGGTCGAGCGGCCCCGGCGTCGTGTTCACCGCGACGCTCACCGTCGTTCCCGTCACGGAGAGGAACTCGGGCACGCTCAGGTTCGCGGTCGCCGAGATGCTGCCGGCGATGCCGGCGGGGGTGATCAGGAACGCCCCGGTGATGGCGGAGACCGAGACGAACGAACCGAGGCTCGCCGTGCCGGCGGTCACCGCGACGCGGTACGAGGCCGAGCCCGACGTGACGGTCCGCTCGAACCAGACGGTGCCGGTGATCGACACCCCCGCGACGGTGACCGCGAGGGAGGAGGCTCCGACGCGGAACGTACCCGGCGCGATCGCGCTGTGCGCCGCGGTGTCCGTGTTGAATTCCACGGTGAGCGGGCCGGCGCCGATGCCCACGCCGGGAAGGACGAGGGCCGGCGTGCCGGTGAAAGAGCCCCAGACACCGCCGGCGTCGACGCCGAGCGTCGCCGTCACACCGGTGACCGTCAGGATCCCGTCGCCGAAGGCGAGGCTGCCGTCGGTGATGCTGATCGTCGTCACGCCACCGGTGCGTTCGACCGACACGGAGCCGGTGAGGCGCTGCCCGGCGATGGTGAGCGCGATGCCGCTGCCCGACAGCTGCAGGTAGCTCGCGCCTCCGGCCGGGAGGACCAGCGCGACGTCGGTCCCGCCCACCGTGACGGTGGTGTCGACGTCCGCGCCGGTCGTGTTCAGCCGCACCGCCAGGCCGCCCGTGAACGAGACGCCCGGCAGGGCGACCGCGACGACGCCGGCGACCGACGCGGCAACCCCGGCAGCCGAGATCACGAGCGCCCCAGCGCCCTTCGTCAGCGTGACGACGGGCGTGCCGCCCGCGGAGAACACCAGCCGGCCGCCTGCGATCCCCGCCCGGACCACCACCGCGCCGGCGGCGTCGACGCCGCGTTCGAAGGTCAGGTCGGCGGTGAGCTCCTGACCCGCGACCGTGATCACCGTGCCCGTGGCGTCGATGCGCAGATACGGTCCGGCGGGCAGATCGCCGACGGCGGCGGATCCGGTGTTCACCGCGACGCCGACCAGCGATGCGAACGAGAAGCCGGTGACCTCGGACGAGATGCCCGCGCTCAGCCGCCCGGCGACGCCCGTCGATGCGATCGTCAGGGATCCGGTGATGTCCGAGAGGGCGAGGAGGTCGGTCGTGCCCGACGTGATCGCGAAGGCGCCGCCCGCGACGGTGATCCGCGTCTGGGTCGCGCCGTCGACGACAGCGCTCTCCACCGTGAACTCGTCGAAGGTGATCTGCTGTCCGGCCAGCGTCAGGACGACGCCCGTTCCACTCACCCGCACGTGGCGATCCGCGGCGGCAGTGCTGAGGTCGAGGTCGAGCGACGTGTCGAGGGCGAGACCGGGCACCGAGATCCGCAGGTCGCCGGTCAGCGTGGCGGTGGCCTCTCCGCCGTCGAGGGTGAGGGTGCCTCCGCCGTTCTCGAAGCGGGCGGAGACCGCGCCGGCGCCGAGGGCGAGCGACAGATTCGCGACGGTCACCGTGAATCCATCGGCCGTGGCGGCGAACGCCAGGTCGCCCGTCATCGCCTGTCCCAGCACCGTGATCGTGAGTCCGGTCCCGCTGTAGGTGTCACCTTCGGCCGCGGCGAACGAGATGGTGACGTCGCCGGAGCCGTCGCCGAGCGCCACGACCTCGTCGACGACGCCGGTGAACCCGTTCACGCGCGCACGGAAGAGTCCGCTGACGGAGACATCCGTCCAGCCGGTCAGGGACACCGTGCCGCTCGCGTCGAGCGCCATCGTGGTTCCCGTAGCCGACGACTCGACGTAGAGGCCGACGACGGCGCCCGTGAGCGCGAGGCCGCCACCCAGGTCGATGCCGAGGTTCCGGGCCGCGATGGCGACGGTCGTCGTGCCGGTCGCCGTGTCGATCTCGACTCGTCCGGCCAGCGTCGCGGTGACCAGGCCCGTCGCGACGACCGTCGCGGTGAGCACGCCGCTGACGCCGGCGGGCGCGAGCACGAGGGTGCCGCCGCCGTCGGCGAGGTCGAGGGTCTGCGCGCTGCCCGAGGCGAGTGTGGCACGGAGCTGACTGACGGTGAGCGTCGTGACGCCCGCCGAGTGCGTGATGCGCACCCTGCCGGTGAGCGTGGTGTCGGCGATGTCCAGCTCGATGTCGCCCGCGATCGAGAGCCCGTCAGTGCCGTTGTAGCTCAGCGTGGCGTTCGACACGGTCAGTCCGGATCCGCCGGCGGTGAAGCTCACGGTGCCGCCGGTGAGCGTGAAGTCGACGTCGCCGGTGTCGTCGCGGGAGACCAGTCGCAGCGTCCCGCCGGTGATCTCGACCGCGTCGCCGAATGCTGCTGAGACCCCGGTGGCCGTGATCGTGAGGTCGGAGCCGTCCTGGCTGAGCGTGGCCGACGTCACCGTCAGCCCCGCGATCTCGGTGCCGCCCGCCGACACCGAGATGCCGAACGACGTGTCGGGTGTGACCGAGCCCAGGGTGATCAGCAGGCTCCCGGCGTCGAGCGTCGTCGCGCCCGCGAGCGTGTACGTCGCACTCACCGCGGCGTTCGCCTGGATGCGCAGGGCGCCGACGGAGAGGTCGAGCTGGAGCGTCGCGGTGAAGCTCGCCGTCCCCGTGTACGGCGAAGTCAGCCCGCCCAGCGCGATCGAGAGGTGGATGCCGGTCAGCGAAAGGGCGTCGCCGAGCACGATGTCGTCGAGGTCCTGGTCGTACGGATGGCTCGCGACGTACGCCTCGAGCTGCTGCACGATGATGCCGACGATGCCGGCCAGCGGGGAGCCGGCGACGTAGTCCGAGAAGTGGGGGAGCGCGGCGGTCAGCGTGCCGGCTGCGGCATCCGCGGTCGTCGCGATCGCCTGGACCGAGCCGTCCGGTGCGACGTACCAGATGCGCGGCTGGCCGATCGTGCTGGCGACGGCGATGGTCAGCACCGGATCGATCAGGAAGGTCGAGATCAGGGTGCCGGTCCGGGCGTCGTACGCCCGGAGGTCGAAGACCGCGGAGCGGGTGAGGATGCCGGAGACCGCGGCATCCCGTGCGGTGATCGTGACCCAGGCGTCGGCGGGCAGTGCGCCGGCCGCGAACGAGAGGGTGGCGCGACCGAGGGCGACGGTGCCGCCTGCAGCGGCGGAGACGAGGACGGCCCCGGCAGGCGGCGTGATCGCCGGCGTCTGCGCGGAGGGCGAGATCTCGAGGGTGGCGGTGGGGTCGAGGAGGGAGATGGCGGCGTCGACGTCGACGCGGAGGGAGACGGGTCCGTCGGCTGCCGGGGGGCCGCGCCCGGCGTGGAGCACCACGTCGCCGCCCGACAGGATGTGGCTGCTGACGCGTACCGTGCCGGCGCGCACGGGGGAAGGGAGCAGGAACGTCTCGCCGCCCAGGGCTCCGGAGCCGCCGGTGGTCGTCGTACCGCCGCTCACGGCGGCGAGGCTGACACCGCCACCGGAGCGCAGCGGCGCCGACGCGGCACCCAGCGAGCCGAGCGAGGTGGTGACCGTCGCGGCGATCGCGACGCCGCCGAGGGCGCGGACGGGAACAGCGGTCGGGGCGAGCGCGGGCAGCGACGCCGTCGCCCCGCCGAGGCCTGCGAGCACCGACACCGCGGTCGATGGTGCACCGGCACGGCCTTTCGCGACGATGGCCGTGGCGTCCGACCGCCCGACCGCGGCGAGCTCCACCGCACCCGCGACATCGGCGCCGCGCGCCAGTCGCACGCTGGCGTCGTGGACACCGAGGGCGAGGGCGGCACCCGCGCCCGTCGCGCGGACGGTCGCCGTCTGCTCGGCGCGGAGCGAGAGGTCGCCGGCGACCGCGAGCGGCGAGCCGCCGTCGATCGAGGCCGAGGTGAGCGCCGTCGACGAGACGAGCGCCCATCCCGCGCCGCCGTCAGCGGCGACGGCGTGGCGCGCGGTGGCGCGAACGGTGAGATCTGAGACGCCGCTCAGCTCGGCTCCTTCGCCGACCGCGGCGCCTGACACCTCGCGCACGACGAGAGCCGTGATGCCGTCAGCTGCTTCCGCGGTCGCGTCGATGGACGAGTCCGCCTGGACCGTCGCCTGCGTGTCGTCGAGAGCGACCTTGGCCGACGGGGCGAAGCGGGCGATTGTCTCGAGGAACGCGCGGCCGACGGCGACCGCTCCCGCGTGCGGGTTCGCCGCGAGCGCCGCCCCGCTGAGCTCGGACTGCGCGGGGGTCGAGGCAACGGTGCCGGCCGCGACCACGCGCAGCGATCCCGCGGCGGTCGCGAGCAGGAAGAGCCGCGCCGCGGTGATCGACTGATCGCCCTCGACGACGGCATGCGTGAGCCGCACGACGTCTGCCTCGGCGAGTCCGATTCCGGCGCCGCCTGCGGCGATCGCGCTCGCGGATGCGGCGTTGCGCGCGTCGATGCGGACGCTGCCGGGGGTGGTGATCGAGGTGCTGCCGCCGACGCGGGTCACGGCCGACGACTGGTTCTTCACCAGGGCTGCGAGGCCGTTCGCGGAGGAGGCGGTCGTCGAGGAGCTGCTGAGCAGCACGTCGCCGGTCGCCGAGATGGCGGAGTCCACCACCGCGACTCCTGCGGACGACGACGACCACGGGCCTGTCGCATCCGTCGAGTCGGCGCGCAGCGTCACCTCGCCGCCGGAGAGCCGCGCGCCCGTGACGGTGACGGAGGCAGCGGCATCCTCTCCGTGCGTGCTCGTGTCGCTCGCGAGGAACGTGATCGCTCCGTCGCGGTCGGTGCCGGTCGTGTCGACCGACGCGCCGGAGCGCACCGTGATCGATCGCGCCTGGATCGTGAGGTCGGCCCCCGGAAGGACGACCGCGCCGTCGACGACCACGGCGCTGCGGCCGGAGATCAGCGCCGCCACGCGCGGGGCCAGGAAGGTCAGGCTCGCGAGCACGGCGTCCAGCCGCAGCCGGGCGGGCGCGCCCGACAGCACGACAGCGGCCGGGAGGCCCTTCACCAAAAGGGCGTCGAGCGCCCCGTCGATCGCGAGCGCGAGACCCGCGATGCCGGTGAGGTCGACGGTGAACGACGCGGCGCCGTCGACGCCGCGCACGATGACGTGGGTCAGTCCCTGCGCCTCGACGGCGACGGTCGCGCCGGAGCCGGAGGTGAAGACGATGCGCCCTCCGACGAGGGCGATGCCGCCGGCTGCGGCCTCGGCCGCCGTCAGGGCGAGGGTCGCGGTGCCGTCGACGATGGTCCAGCCGGGGCCCGCCGAGGTCGGCGGCGCCGACACCTCCGGCGTCGTCGCATCGGTGGTCGGCGCGTCGGTGGACGGCTCCACGGTGTGGGGCGCGGCCGGCGCCTCGGTCGCCGGAGCGGGCGAGG
>NZ_JBDGJU010000020.1:0-74907 GCF_057656735.1 Microbacterium sp. Soil_C_42 | reverse complement strand
GTTCGCGGACCGCGCCGCGGCTCCGCCGAGGGCGCGGGCCCAGGCCAGCTGGGCATCCGTGCCGGGGCCGGCGGCCCACAGCGCTGCCCAGCACGTGTCGAGCCAGGCCTCGGCGAGCGGAGTGCGCGCGTCCGACGCCGCGTAGCGTCCGATCGCGGCGTCGACGTGGGTGATCGCGTCCGTGGTCAGCGCGATGTTCGTCTCGCGCGTGGCGTGATCGCTCGCGATCTCGACGAAGCGTGAGACAGGCAGCCTCCCGTCTCGCGCAGCGTTCCACAGGGCCGCCCAGATCACCGCACGGGCGACGGGATCCTCGATCGACGACAGGTGCGCCGCGACCGCGTCGGTCGACGGCGTGTCGAGGCGCACCTTCGCGTAGGTGCGATCGTCGACGTTGGCGAGCACGAGATCGATCCCCGCGGCCGTCGTGCCCGTCAGGGGCGTGCGAGGGTCGACAGCGTCGACCTGCAGCGTGCCCCGCCGCTCGAGACGCCCATCGCTGACGGTGAAGAATCCGCACGTCAGCCGGTGCGGCCGCGGATCGGTCTGCGTCAGCACCAGGGCCTCGGCGTCGACGCGTTCGATCGCGATCTCCGACACGCCGCTGGTCTGCAGCCACGCGCGGCTCCACGCCGTCAGATCGCGTCCGGACTCCGCCTCGAGCGCAGACAGCAGGTCGGGCAGCGTGGTGTTGCCGAAGGCATGGTCCGCGAAGTAGCGCTGCACGCCTCGGAAGAAGGCGTCCTCCCCCACGAAGGCGACGAGCTGCTTGAGCACCGACGCGCCCTTGGCGTAGGTGATGCCGTCGAAGTTGAGCTTGGCGGCTTCGAGGTCGGTGATGTCGGCGACGATGGGGTGCGTCGTCGGCAACTGGTCCTGCACGTACGCCCAGCCCTTGCGGCGGCTGGCGAACGTCACCCAGGCGTCCGGAAAGCCACCGGCGACCACGGCGGCGTGGGCGCCCATGAAATCCGCGAAGGACTCCTTCAGCCACAGGTCGTCCCACCAGCGCATGGTCACCAGGTCTCCGAACCACATATGCGCCATCTCGTGCAGGATCGTGTTCGCACGGGCCTCGTGCTGCGCCGCCGTCGAGGCACCACGGAAGACGTAGCTCTCGGTGAAGGTCACCAGGCCCGGGTTCTCCATGGCGCCGAGGTTGTACTCGGGCACGAAGATCTGGTCGTACTTGCCCCACGGGTACGGGCAGGCGAACGCGTGCTCGAAGAACGCCAGGCCGCGCCGGGTGATGTCCAGGATCTCGTCGGTGTCGAGGTGGGGTGCCAGCGAGGCCCGGCAGAGGACGCCGAGCGACACGGTGCGGTCGTCGCTGCGCCACTCGCCATCGACCCGGTGATACCGCCCCGCGGCGACGGCCGTGATGTAGCTCGACAGCGGCAAGGTCTCGGCGAACGCGACGCGCACACCGCCGGCGACGTCCTCGCGCGCCGCTTCCGCGCCGTTCGAGAGGATCTGCCAGCCGGACGGCGCGTTCACCGTGAACCGCCAGCGCGCCTTCATGTCGGGCTGCTCGAAGACGGGGTACACGCGCCGCGCGTCGGCGGGCTCGTACTGCGTGTACAGGTAGACCTCGCCGTCGACGGGGTCGCGGAAGCGGTGAAGCCCCTCGCCCGACGTGCTGTATCGGCCGCGTCCTCCGACGGTCACGACATTGTGCGCAGCGAGGCCGTCGATGCGGATGCGGGCGCCGTCCCACTGCACGTCGCGCGCCACGCCGTTGACCGTCACGCTGTCGACGGACGCGCCGAGGAAGTCCAGCCACGTCGCGTCGGAGGTGGCCGCGAAGGTGAGTGTGGCGGTCGTCGGGAAGGTCTGCGTCGCCAGATCCTGCGCGCCACGCACGTCGAGGTCGACCTCGACGGTGTCCAGACGGATGGTGCTCGATCGGGCCGCGGTCTCGTCGCGGGTGAGGTTCGCGGAGGTCATGCCCCCATGCTTCCACGTCGGCGCGGTGCCCTTCGGCTGCTCCGGGGCGGTGCGCCGGCGCGAGGCAGGCCTCGCTCTAGCGGCGCTCCTCGCGGCAGCGGGCGAGGTCCGGCAGAGTCGGGATCTCGGAGGTCTGCGCGCCACGCGCGACCGGGATGCGGGTGCCCAGCACCTGGGCGACGACATCCTGGGCGATCTTCGCCGGGGTGAGGCCGGCGTCCTCGAGGATCTGCTCGCGACTCGCGTGGTCGATGAACTCGTCGGGAACGCCCAGCTCGTCGACGGCGGTGTCGACGCCCGCCTCGCGCAGCACCTGGCGCACGCGCGTGCCGATGCCGCCCACCCGGATGCCGTCTTCGATGGTGATGACGAGGCGATGGGATGCTGCGAGCTCGATGATCGACGGCTGCACCGGGACCACCCAGCGCGGGTCGACGACGGTGGCGCCGATGCCCTGCGCGCGCAGGCGCTCGGCGACGTCGACGGCGATGTGCGCCATCGGGCCGATGCCGACGAGCAGCACGTCCTGTGCGTCGGAGCGCACCAGCACGTCCACACCGTCCTCCAGTCGCTCGAGGGCCGGGAGCTCTGGGCTCACTGCGCCCTTCGGGAAGCGGATGACGGTGGGGGCGTCCTCGACGGCGACCGCCTCGTGCAGCTCCTCGCGCAGTCGTGCCTCGTCGCGGGGAACGGCGATGCGGATGTGCGGCACGATCTGCAGCATCGCGAGGTCCCAGATGCCGTGGTGGCTCGGGCCGTCGGGGCCGGTGACGCCGGCACGGTCCAGCACGAAGGTGACACCCGCGCGGTGGAGCGCGACATCCATCAGCACCTGGTCGAATGCGCGGTTCATGAAGGTGGCGTAGATGGCGACCACCGGGTGCAGACCGCCGAACGCCAGACCTGCGGCCGACGCGACGGCGTGCTGCTCGGCGATGCCGACGTCGTACACGCGGTCCGGGAAGCGCTGCGCGAACGGCAGGAGGCCTGTCGGCCGCAGCATCGCCGCGGTCATCGCGATGACGTCGTCGCGCTCGTCGCCCACGTGCACCAGCTCATCGGCGAACACGTCGGTCCAGGCGGTGCCGCCCGAAGCGCCGAGCGCCTCGCCCGTGATCGGGTCGATCTTGCCGACGGCGTGGAACTGATCGGCCTCGTCCTCGAGGGCCGGCGCGTAGCCACGGCCCTTCTCGGTGATCGCGTGGACGATGACGGGGGCGCCGTACTCCTTGGCGAGCTCGAGGGTCTCGATGAGGGTCGGCAGGTCGTGCCCGTCCACCGGGCCGAGGTACTTGATGTCGAGGTTCGAATAGAGCGCGGCGTTGTTCGTGAACCGCGACAGGAACCCGTGGGTGCCGCCGCGCACGCCCCGGTACACGGCGCGCGCCGCGGGACCGAGCTTGCGGAACACGGTGTCGGAGCCGCGGTGGAGGTTGCGGTACGCATCGGCCGTGCGGACGCGGTTCAGGTAGCGCGCCATGCCGCCGATGGTCGGGGCGTAGGAGCGTCCGTTGTCGTTGACGACGATGACGAGGTTGCGGTCGTTGTCGTCGGAGATGTTGTTGAGCGCCTCCCACGTCATGCCGCCGGTGAGCGCGCCGTCGCCGACGACGGCGACCACGTGCCGGTCCTTGCGGCCGGTGCGCGTCAGCGCGCGGGAGACGCCGTCCGCCCAGCTCAGCGAGCTGGAGGCGTGGGACGACTCGACCACGTCGTGCGGACTCTCGGAGCGCTGCGGGTAACCCGCCAGGCCTTCTCGCGCGCGGAGGTTCGTGAAGTCCTGGCGCCCGGTGAGCAGCTTGTGCACGTAGGACTGATGACCCGTGTCGAAGATCATCGGATCGTTCGGCGAGTCGAACACGCGGTGCAGCGCGATCGTGAGCTCGACGACACCGAGATTGGGGCCCAGGTGACCGCCTGTGCGTGCGACGTTCTCGACGAGGAAGCCGCGGATCTCATCCGCGAGCTGCTCGAGCTGATCGAGGCTCAGCGCGTCGAGGTCGCGGGGTCCGGCGATGGACGACAACAGCGACATCCCCGCTCCTTTCCGGCCCTCGGAAGGGCCCTGCAAGTCTACCCGGGGCATGAAGGGGGGACCGGATGCCGCAGCATCCGGTCCCCCGTGAATCAGCTGTCAGACCAGCGAACGCAGCACGTACTGCAGGATGCCGCCGTTGCGGTAGTAGTCGGCCTCACCAGGCGTGTCGATGCGGACGACCGCGTCGAACTCGACCGTCTGCTTGCCCTCGGGCGAGAACTCGCTGGGCTCGGCCGTGACCTTGACGGTCTTCGGCGTGACGCCTTCGTTCAGCTGCTCGAGACCCGAGATCGAGACGATCTCGGTGCCGTCCAGGCCCAGCGACTTCCAGCTCTCGCCGGCCGGGAACTGCAGCGGCACGACGCCCATGCCGATGAGGTTCGAGCGGTGGATGCGCTCGAAGCTCTCGGTGATGACCGCCTTCACGCCCAGCAGGCTCGTGCCCTTGGCCGCCCAGTCGCGCGACGAGCCGGAGCCGTACTCCTTGCCGCCGAAGATCACCAGCGGCGTGCCCGCGGCCTGGTAGTTCTGGCTCGCGTCGTAGATGAACGACTGGGGTCCGCCCGCCTGCGTGAAGTCGCGGGTGAAGCCGCCCTCGATCTCGGCGCCGTCGTTGACCTCGCGGACCAGCTGGTTCTTCAGGCGGATGTTCGCGAACGTACCCCGGATCATGATCTCGTGGTTGCCACGGCGCGAGCCGTACGAGTTGAAGTCCTTGCGGTCGACGCCGTGCGCCGCGAGATACTGCCCAGCGGGGCTGTCGGCCTTGATGTTGCCGGCAGGGCTGATGTGGTCGGTCGTGACGGAGTCCAGGAGCGTCGCCATCACACGCGCGCCGACGATGTCGGTGACCGGGGTCAGCTCCATCGTCATGCCGTCGAAGTACGGGGGCTTGCGCACGTACGTCGACGCGTCGTCCCACTCGAACACGTCTCCGGTCGGGGTCGGCAGCGTGCGCCACCGCTCGTCGCCCTCGAAGACACTCGCGTACTGGTGCGTGAACATGTCCTTGTTGATCGACGAGTCGATCGTCGCCTGCACCTCGGCCGAGTCCGGCCAGATGTCGCGCAGGAACACGTCGTTGCCGTCCTGATCCCTGCCCAGAGCGTCGGTCTCGAAGTCGAAGTTCATCGATCCGGCGAGCGAGTACGCGATCACGAGCGGCGGGCTCGCGAGGTAGTTCATCTTCACGTCGGGGTTGATGCGCCCCTCGAAGTTGCGGTTGCCCGACAGCACGGCCGTGACGGCGAGGTCGTTCTCGTTGATGGCGGCGGAGACCTCCTCGATCAGGGGGCCGGAGTTGCCGATGCACGTGGTGCAGCCGTAGCCGACGGTGAAGAAGCCCAGCTCTTCGAGGTCCTTGGTGAGACCAGCCTTCTCGTAGTAGTCGGTGACGACCTTCGAGCCGGGCGCCAGCGTGGTCTTGACCCACGGCTTGGCCTTGAGGCCCTTCTTCACGGCGTTGCGCGCGAGCAGACCCGCGGCGAGCATGACGGAGGGGTTGGACGTGTTGGTGCACGAGGTGATCGCGGCGATGGTCACCGCGCCGTGGTCGAGCACGAACTTCTCGCCGCCCTGCAGCGTCACCGGAGTGGGCTTGGACGCCGTCGCCGGAGCGTGGCTGTGGTGGTGGTGCTCGTGCGTGCTGTACTCGTCCTCGGGCGAGTTTCCGGGCGGGTCGGACGCCGGGAACGACTCGGAGCCCTCGAGGTCGACAAGGTCGTGGTCGACCTCGGCGTAGTTGGTGAGGTCGCTCTCGAACTGCTGCTTGGCCTGCGACAGCACGATACGGTCCTGCGGGCGCTTGGGGCCGGCGATCGAGGGCACGACCGTCGCGAGGTCGAGCTCCATGTACTCGCTGAAGACGGGCTCGCGCGATGCGTCGTGCCAGAGGGTCTGCTCCTTGGCGTACGCCTCGACGAGGGCCAGCTGCTGCTCGTCGCGACCGGTGAGGCGGAGGTAGTCGATGGTGACGGCATCGATCGGGAACATCGCGGCCGTGGAGCCGAACTCGGGGCTCATGTTGCCGATGGTCGCGCGATTGGCCAGCGGGACGGATGCCACGCCTTCGCCGTAGAACTCGACGAACTTTCCGACGACGCCGTGCTTGCGCAGCATGTCGGTGATCGTCAGCACGACGTCGGTGGCGGTCACGCCGGTCGGGATCGCGCCGGAGAGCTTGAAGCCGACGACCTTGGGGATGAGCATCGACACGGGCTGGCCGAGCATGGCCGCCTCTGCCTCGATGCCGCCGACGCCCCAGCCGAGAACGCCGAGGCCGTTGACCATCGTCGTGTGCGAGTCCGTGCCGACGCACGTGTCGGGGTAGGCGCGCAGCACACCGCCGACCGTGCGGTCGTAGATGACCTTCGCGAGGTGCTCGATGTTCACCTGGTGCACGATGCCGGTGCCCGGCGGGACGACCTTGAAGTCGTCGAAAGCGGTCTGGCCCCAGCGGAGGAACTGGTAACGCTCGCCGTTGCGCTCGTACTCGATCTCGACGTTGCGCTCGAGGGCGTTCTCGGTGCCGAAGAGGTCGGCGATGACGGAGTGGTCGATGACCATCTCGGCGGGCGAGAGCGGGTTGATCTTCGTCGGGTCACCGCCCAGCGCCTCCATCGCCTCGCGCATGGTGGCGAGGTCGACGATGCACGGCACGCCGGTGAAGTCCTGCATCACGACGCGGGCCGGCGAGAACTGGATCTCGGTGTCGGGCTCGGCCGCGGCATCCCACGATCCGAGCGCCTCGATCTGAGCCTTGGTGACGTTCGCGCCGTCCTCGGTGCGCAGGAGGTTCTCGAGCAGCACCTTCAGGCTGAACGGGAGCTTCTCGTAACCGGGGACGGTGTCGATGCGGAAGATCTCGTAGTCGGTGCTGCCGACCGTCAGGGTGCTCTTCGCACCGAAGCTGTCAACCGTGGACACGTCTGTCTCCTTCGTCGGCGGCGGGATCGTGCCGGAGTCCGGCATCCCCATCTTCCCCCGCCCCGTAGTCCTCGGCTAGTGAGGTCGACCTAAACGGCTCGGGGGAGATTTATCTTGATGTCGAGATAAATGTATCACTTCGGCGCCGGCGGGTAGAGCGCGCGCACGGCGAGCCACGTGACCGCGACCAACGGGGCGAACAGCGGCAGGCCCATGATCAGCTTGATCGTGCCGAGCGCGGCGACGTCGCCTGCGAAGTACAGCGGCAGCTGCACGATCAGGCGGAGCGCGAACAGCGCTGCCCACGCGATCGACAGCCAGAAGAAGACGCGCCGCTTGCGCTTGTCGGCGCGCCATGCGGTGCCCTCCCCCATGAGGAAGCCGACGGCCAGGCCGATGAGCGGCCACCCGATGAGCGCCGACACGAGGAACGCCGTGCCGTAGAGCGTGTTGGTGAGGAAGCCCGGGATGAAGCTGTCCTCTCCCCTGCCGGTCCACAGCGACAGGCCCGCCGCCGCGGCTGCGGCGATCAGGCCGCCGATCGCGGCGCTCGCAGACTGCCGCTGGATCAGGCGCACGATCGTGAACACCGCGGCGAGCCCGACCGACAGCGCGAGGCTCAGAAGGAGGTTGCCCGACTTTGCCTCGGCGTCGTAGGTGGCCGTCCAGGCGACGAGGAACACGACGCCGGGAAGCACGGACTCGAGGATGCCGCGCCAGCCGCCCATCGCGGCCCACACGACGTGACCGGTGGACGCGCCCTCAGCTGGGTCGAGGCCGGCGCGACGCGCGGCCCCGCCCAAGGCGGCGCCGAGCATCTCGGACGCCGAGGGTGCGGCATCCGATGTCCCCTCGGACGGGCGAGTCGCACCGTTCGCGGGTGACTCCGACGCGTCGTCGGGGCGCGAGGTGTCGCTCACGCCGAGCCCGGCGTCGCCGGCATCTTCAGCGGGATGAGATCGCGCGGCGGCATCGGCGAGCCGCCGCGGACCACGACGATCGACCGGAACAGGTCTTCGACCGAGGCCGCGGCCTCGACGTCGGCCGTCGCCGCGCCGCCGATCACGCCGCGCAGGAACCAGCGCGGGCCGTCGACGCCGATGAAGCGCGCGAGGCGCTTGCCCGCCGTGCCGTCGGGGCCGGCGATGACGGGCACCTCGGCGAGGAGCTCGGGCCCCAGCGGTCCCTCGCGCTCCTCGACGCGGCCGCCCTGCTGGCGGATCTGCTGGCGGATCTGCTCACGCGTCTCCTCCCACAGGCCCGCCGATCGCGGCGCCGCGAACGGCTGCACCTGGAGGGTCGAGTCGGCGTAGTCGAGGCCCACGGCAACGATGCGCTTGGTCTGCTCCTCGACCTCGAGGCGCAGGTTCAGACCCTCACGAGGGAGGATCTTGATCCCGCCGAGATCGATGTAGGGGCGGACGGGGTTGGCCTCGGACTCGTCGAACGGGCCGGTCGTGGCGCGGTCGTCGGGTGCGACCTTGCGCGGGCCGTCGACGGATGAGGGGTCGGTCATGCGAGGACTCCGTCCTTCTGGTAGCCCGTGGAGCCGAAGCCGCCCTCGCCGCGCACGCTGTCGGGCAGGGTCTCCACGGGAATGAAAACGGCGCGCGGCACCGGCATCACGATGATCTGCGCGATGCGGTCGCCCACGGCGATGTCGTGCGACTGCGCCCGGTCGGTGTTCAGCAGGATCACCTTGATCTCGCCGCGGTAGCCGGCGTCGATCGTGCCGGGCGCGTTGACGACCGTGATGCCGTGCTTGGCCGCCAGGCCGCTGCGCGGGACCACGAACGCGACGTACCCCTCGGGCAGTGCGATCCGCACGCCGGTGCCGACGAGGGCACGCTCGCCGGGCTCGAGGCGAACAGCCTCGGCGGCGACGAGGTCGGCGCCGGCGTCCCCAGGGTGCGCGTACACCGGGACGTCGGGGGCGATAATGGGGACGTCCACCGTTTCAGTCACCCAACGAGGGTAATGCAGAACTCAACGCCTCACGCCGGTGCCCGAACCGACCGTGCCGACGCTTATCGCGAGCGGCTCGGCCCATCGCTGTGGATCCTGGTCGCGGCGGGACTGGCGGCGCCGATGGCGGCGCTCGTCGTCACGCCGATCGACACGACGATCGCCCTCATCGTGGGTGCCGGCGTCGGCGTCGTGCTGATCGCGCTGCTGATCCTGGCGGCCCCCGTCGTCGAGGTCCGCGACGGCGAGCTGCGGGCGGGGCGCGCGCACATCGGCGTCGAGTTCCTCGGCGACGGCGATGTTCATGTCGGGGAGGACGCGCGCCATGCGCGCGGTGCGGGTCTCGACCCGCGGTCGTGGCATCTCATCCGGGGCGGGATCGACGGGGTCGTCGTTCTCCCCGTGACGGATGCCGATGATCCGACGACCGCGTGGGTCATCTCCTCGCGGACGCCGGACCGGCTGGCCGCCGCAGTGCGGCGGGCTCAGATCACGCGGCGCACTCAGTACAGATAGGGCCGTCTGCGCTCTCGTGATCGAGCTGCGAGCGGTGCTTCACGAGGAAGCAGTTCGAACAGGTGAACTCGTCCTCCTGTGCAGGGAGAACGACGACATCGAGCTCGAGGTCCGACAGGTCGGCACCAGGCAGCTCGAAGCCCGACGGGTTGTCGGCGTCCTCCACGTCGACCGAGCCCGAGAGCTTGTCGGGAACGCGCTCCTTGAGCGCCTCGATCGACTCGCTGTCGTCCTCGGTCTTGCGGGGGGCGTCGTAATCGGTGGCCATGCGTGAAGATCTCAACTTCCGGGTATTCGCGGTTGCGCTCGCCCTTGCGGGCGGCGATAGTTTGCACGACCATTCCCCTTTTCGCAAATGCGATCCGGCGCCATCCTGACCGTGCGTTCGCGTGAAACTCGCGGCACGCGCGGGATATTCCCGGTCCCCGTGGTGCGCTGTGACACGATGGGGCGGACAGGCGGGCTCTGAAGCCGTGAGTCCGCCGGGAAAGTGCAGCCAAGAGCCGGCTCGAGAAGCAGGGAGCGTCCGCATGGAACAGCTCAAAGTCATCGGAACCGAGGACGACAAGCTCATCCTGGCGACGGAGTCCGGCGAGAGATTCACGCTCGACGTCGACGACGTCCTCCGCGGCGAGCTGCGCAAGGCGCGCCGCGAGCGCGAGTCCGACGTGCAGACCCCGCGCCCCAGCCCCCGCGAGATCCAGGCCCACATCCGATCCGGGCTGTCCGCGCGGGAGGTCGCAGAGCTCCTCGGTGCCCGCGTCGAGGACATCGTGCGCTTCGAGGGCCCCGTGCTCGCCGAGCGTGAGCACATCGTCGGACAGGCGCTGGCGGTGCCGGTGCTGCTCGGCGGCGATTTCGAAGGCGACGGACAGACGACGTTCGGCTCCGCGGTGCGCGCCAAGCTCGCCGAGGCCGGAGCGATCGGCGAACGCTGGACCAGCTGGAAGGAGCCGACCGGCTGGACCGTGAAGCTGGAGTTCACCTCGAACGACATCGGCCACGACGCCCGCTGGGGCTTCGACCCGCGCCGCAGCACGCTGTCGCCCCTGAACAACGACGCCATCCAGCTGTCCCGCCAGGGGTCGCTCCCCGAGGGGCTGATCCCTCGGCTGCGCGCCCTCGACGCGGCACCTGCGAAGGACGACTCCCGCTTCGACAGCGGAGCGTTCGGCCCGCGCCGCCTCCCTGACGCCGACATCGAGTCGCCCGAGATCCCGTCGCCCGCCGCCCCTGCCGTGCAGGAGGCCGCCATCAAGCGCGCCAACGAGCCGGCCGTCGTGACCTCGGCCGAGACCGCCGATCTGCTTGAGGCGCTGCGTCGGCGCCGCGGCCAGCGCGAGCCGCTTCCGGGGGCCGAAGAGGTCGCTTCGGCGCCCCGCTCGCCGGCGCCGGTCGCGCTGTTCGACGCGCTCGAGCCGGGCTACGAGGAGTCGGCCTCTGAAGACGAGCCGACGGCGTCCGATTATCAGGCGCCGACTCCGGCTGCGGTCGCCGAGGCCGGTCGCCGCAAGGGGCGCACGTCGATGCCGTCGTGGGATGAGATCGTCTTCGGCGCCCGCTCCGACGACTGAAGCGGGACTCAGGCGCCGGCGAACGCGCCGAGCCGGATGAGCGGAACCACCCGCTCTTCGTCGGTGAGGGAGCCGTGCTGCCCGATCATCTTCTGCGGTGCTTTGTCGGCGAGGCGGTCATCGTAGTACGCGATTCCTGCGCGCGCCGCGACGGTCACATCGCCGATCCGGGCATGCACCTCCGGGTCGATCCGGCCCATCAGGCCCGAAGCCTCGAGCTCGGCGCGCGAGAACACCCACGAACGGGATGCCTCGGCCTCGCGCCATCGCGTGAGCACGGCATCGGCCGCGCCGGGCTCCGTGTAGAGGTGGAGCATGCGGGGCTCGCCGCCGATGAGGCGGACGCCGTCGAGCAGTTCGTCGCCTTCTTCGAGGAGGAGATGCCGATGACGCGGCACGTCGATCATGCCGTGGTCGGATGTCACGGCCACCCCGGTGCCGCGGTCGAGGGAATTCGAGAGCGTCCGGGCCGCGGCATCCACCCGCTCCAGCGCCGCGACCCATTCGTCGGACTCCCACCCGCGCTTGTGACCGATCGCGTCGAGATCCGGGGCATAGAGATAGATGAGGGACCCCGGATGCTGCGCCGCGAGGTCGGCGGCGAGGCTCACGCGCTCATCGAGGTCGTCGGCGCCGTGGAACTCGGCGTCGCCGAGGGTCGCCGCGGTGAAGCCGGTGCCGGCGTACTCGTTGCGCGAAACGGCGAAGAACGGCCGGCCGAGCGTGGCGGACAGCGGGGCGGCGCGCTGGAACTCGAGCGGAAGGCCGTCGGTGTCCCAGCCGCGCAGCATATTCACCAGATCGTCGGTGCCGGGCACGCGCGCGCGGTACCCGACGATGCCGTGCTCCCCCGGCAGCGCCCCGGTGAGCAGACTGGTCAGCGCGGCGGCGGTGGTCGAAGGGAAGACCGAGCGCGCGACGTCCTTCTTCGCGCGAGCCTCACTGAGGAAGCGGGCGTGGCCGGCCCGGGCCGAGAGGTTGTGGACGCCGAGCCCGTCGAGCACCCACACGATCGCGCTCCGCGCGGGGGCGAACCACTCCGAGCCGCCGTCCAGCGCCGCCGACATCTCGGTCACGACACGGGTGAGGCTCCGGGCGCGCGGCGGGTCCACGGGTAGGCTGAGGGTCATCGGGGCCAGTCTCGCACACGCGGCCGCGCCCCCTCGCTCTCCGCCGTCACCCGAGGCTTCTTCGACACATGCCCGCTTCCCGCACCGATTCCTCCCCCGCCGACCACGGACGCATCGAGGACGTCGACGTCTCTTCGGAGATGCAGACGTCGTTCCTCGAGTACGCGTACTCGGTCATCTATTCGCGTGCGCTGCCCGACGCGCGCGACGGGCTCAAGCCGGTGCAGCGACGCATCCTGTTCCAGATGGCCGACATGGGGCTCAGGCCCGACCGCGGCCACGTGAAGAGCGCTCGCGTCGTCGGCGAGGTGATGGGAAAGCTGCACCCGCACGGCGACGCCCCCATCTACGACGCGCTCGTCCGGCTGGCGCAGCCCTTCTCCCTCCGGGTGCCCCTCGTCGACGGGCACGGCAACTTCGGCTCGCTCGACGACGGCCCCGCCGCGCCCCGTTACACCGAGGCCCGCCTCGCCCCGCCCGCGCTCGCGCTCACCGAGAACCTCGACGAAGACGTCGTCGACTTCATCCCGAACTACGACGGCCAGTTCCAGCAGCCCGAAGTGCTGCCGGCCGCCTTCCCCAACCTTCTCGTCAACGGCACCACCGGCATCGCGGTCGGCATGGCCACCAACATGGCGCCGCACAACCTCATCGAGGTCGTGGGCGCCGCGACCCACCTGCTCGAGAACCCCGAGGCGACAGTCGAAGAGCTCATGGAGTTCGTGCCGGGCCCCGACCTCCCCGGCGGCGGCATCATCGTCGGCCTCGACGGCATCAAGGACGCCTACACCAACGGCCGCGGCAGCTTCCGCACCCGGGCGAAGGTCTCGATCGAGTCGCTCGGCCCGCGCCGCACCGGCCTCATCGTCACCGAGCTCCCCTACCTCGTCGGCCCCGAGCGCGTCATCGAGAAGATCAAGGACGCCGTCAACGCGAAGAAGCTGCAGGGCATCGCCGATGTCACCGATCTGACCGACCGCCACCACGGCCTGCGTCTGGTCATCGGCATCAAGACCGGCTTCGATCCTCAGGCGGTGCTCGACCACCTCTACCGGCTGACGCCGCTCGAGGACTCGTTCAGCATCAACAACGTCGCTCTTGTGGAGGGGCAGCCGCAGACCCTCGGGCTGCGCGAGCTCCTGCGCGTCTACCTCGACCACCGCATCAGTGTCGTCACGCGCCGCAGCCGGTACCGTCTCGAGCGGCGCAGGGAGCGCCTGCACCTCGTCGAGGGCCTCCTCATCGCGATCCTCGACATCGACGAGGTCATCCAGGTCATCCGCACGTCCGACGACAGCGAGCAGGCGCGCACGCGCCTCATGAGCGTCTTCGACCTGTCCGAGCCGCAGTCCGAGTACATCCTCGAGCTGCGACTGCGTCGCCTCACGAAGTTCTCGCGCATCGAGCTCGAGACCGAGCGCGACAATCTGAAGAAGGAGATCGCCCAGCTCGAGGAGCTCCTCGGCAGCGACGTGCTGCTGCGCGCGCAGGTGTCGCACGAATTGGATGCCGCCGCCGAGGCGTTCGGCACGCCTCGGCGCACGCTTCTGCTCAACGGCGGTCCGGTGCAGCCGCGCTCGCGCGCCGCGGCGGCGGTCGCCGACCTGCAGATCGCCGACGCGCCGTGCCGCGTCTTCCTCTCCGCCACGGGACGCATGGTGCGTGCCGAGATCGCGGCCGACGCCCCGGGCGGCGGCATCGTCGCGCCGGCACGGCGCTCGAAGCACGACGCCGTCCGCTCGTCGGTGGACACCACCACACGCGGCGACATCGGCGCCGTGACGAACCTCGGCCGCTTGGTGCGGTTCTCCCCCGTCGACCTGCCGTCGGTGCCCGGCAACTCGGTGCAGCTCGCCGCCGGCACCCGCGGCGACCAGTACCTGGGTCTCAGCGGCGGCGAGCACATCGTCGCGATCGTGCCGCTCGTCGAGGGCCCGCCGATCGCGATCGGCACGGCTCAGGGCATCGTGAAGCGCGTCGCCGCGACCGAGATCGCGAACAAGCACGACATCGAGGTCATCGCCCTCAAGGACGGGGACCGCGTCGTCGGCGCCGCGCCCGCGTCCGACGGCGCCGAGCTCGTGTTCGTGGCGAGCGACGCCCAGCTGCTCCGCTTCGATGCGTCCTCGGTGCGCCCGCAGGGTCGCTCGGCCGGGGGCATGGCCGGCATCCGTCTCACCGACGGCGCGCAGGTCGTCTCGTTCGATGTGGTCGGACCCTCCGAGTTCGACGCCGTCGTGGTCACGGTCGCCGGATCGACCACGGCGCTCGCGGGCACCGACGCCGGCAGTGCCAAGGTGTCGCTGTTCAGCGAGTTCCCCGCAAAGGGCCGCGCGACCGGTGGCGTGCGCGCGCACCGGTTCCTGAAGGGCGAGGACGCGCTGACGATCGCCTGGGTCGGCACCGATCCCCGTGCCATCGGCTCGGACGGCGCGACCCGCGCGCTGCCGGAGTCCGGTGCGAAGCGCGACGCCTCTGGCACCGCCCTCGACGGCGTCATCGGCTCCGTCGGCACCGGCATCCGCTGAGCCCCGATCTACACGAGAGGCGCAGCGGCACAGCCGGTGCGCCTCTCGTGTTCAGGGGGAACGGGCGATCAGATCACGCGTCGATGCGCTCGCGCACCAGCCGGTCGCTCGAGTCGATGATGAACTCCTTGCGCGGCGCCACGTCGTTGCCCATGAGCAGTTCGAAGACGGAGGCCGCAGCCTCGGCATCCTGCATCCGCACGCGTCGCAGCGTCCGGCCGTTTCTGTCCATGGTGGTGGTCGCGAGCTGGTCGGCGTCCATCTCGCCCAGACCCTTGTAGCGCTGGACGGGCTCCTGCCAGCGCTTGCCGGCCTTCGTGAGCTTCGTGAGGAGCCCGTGCAGCTCGGCCTCGGAGTACGTGTAGATCGTCTCGTTGGGCTTGGAGCCGGGGTTCATCACGACCACACGATGCAGCGGCGGGACGGCGGCGTAGACGCGGCCCTCGTCGATGAGCGGTCGCATGTACCGGAAGAACAGGGTCAGCAGGAGCGTGCGGATGTGTGCGCCATCGACGTCCGCGTCGCTCATCAGGATGATCTTGCCGTAGCGGGCGGTCTCGAGGTCGAACGATCGGCCCGAGCCGGCGCCGATCACCTGGATGATGGCAGCGCACTCGGCATTGGACAGCATGTCGCTGATCGATGCCTTCTGGACGTTGAGGATCTTGCCGCGGATCGGCAGCAGCGCCTGGAATTCGCTGTTGCGTGCGAGCTTCGCGGTGCCGAGGGCGGAGTCGCCCTCGACGATGAACAGCTCCGACTCGGCGACATCGTTCGACCGGCAGTCGGCGAGCTTCGCCGGCAGCGACGAAGACTCGAGTGCGTTCTTGCGGCGCTGCGTCTCTTTGTGGGTGCGCGCGGAGATGCGCGCCTTCATCTCGGAGACGACCTTGTCGAGCAGCAGCGAGGTCTGCGCCTTGTCGTCGCGCTTGGGCGACGTGAAGCGCGCGGTGAGTTCGCGCGTGACGACGTTCGACACGATCTGGCGGACCGCCGGCGTGCCGAGCACCTCCTTGGTCTGACCCTCGAACTGCGGCTCGGCCACGCGCACTGTCAGCACGGCGGTGAGCCCGGCGAGGATGTCGTCCTTCTCGAGCTTGTCGCCGCCGACTTTCAGCCGACGCGCGTTCTGCGCCACCTGGTCGCGCAGCACCTTCATGAGCCCCTGCTCGAACCCCTGCTGGTGCGTGCCCCCCTTGGGCGTGGCGATGATGTTGACGAACGAGCGCGACACCGTCTCGTAGCCGGTGCCCCACCTGACGGCGACGTCGACGTGGCATTCGCGCTCGACCTCGGTCGGCACCATCGCGCCCGAGGGCTGCAGCACCGGGACGGTCTCGGTGAACCTGCCCTCACCGGTGAGGCGCCACGTGTCGGTGACGCCGGAGTCGGGGGCGAGGAAGTCGGCGAACTCGGAGATGCCGCCGTCGAACCGGTAGCTCGTCTCCACAGGCTCGCCGGTCTCGGTGCCGGGTCGTTCGTCGCGGATGACGATCTCGAGGCCCGGGACCAGGAACGCGGTCTGGCGCGCACGCTGCTCGAGCTCCTGCAGGTTGAACGCGGCGTCCTTGGTGAAGATCTGACGATCCGCCCAGTAGCGGATGCGCGTGCCGGTCACGCCCTTCGCGGCGCGGCCCGCCACGCGCAGCTCGCTGCGCTCCTCGAACGGGGTGAAGCCCGAATCGGGGCTGCCGTTCGCGAAGACACCGGGCTCGCCCCGGTGGAACGACATGGCCCACGTCTTGCCGCCGCGGTCGACTTCGACGTCGAGGCGCTCCGAGAGCGCGTTGACGACCGATGCCCCGACGCCGTGCAGACCGCCCGATGCGGCGTACGAGCCGCCACCGAACTTGCCGCCCGCGTGGAGCTTGGTGAAGACGACCTCGACGCCGGTCAGCCCCGTGCGCGGCTCGATGTCGACCGGGATGCCACGGGCTCGGTCGCGCACCTCGACGCTGCCGTCGGCGTGGAGCACGATGTCGATGCGCGAGCCGTGGCCGGCGAGTGCCTCGTCGACGGAGTTGTCGATGATCTCCCACAGGCAGTGCATGAGGCCGCGCGAGTCCGTCGAGCCGATGTACATGCCGGGGCGCTTGCGGACCGCCTCGAGCCCTTCGAGCACCTGGAGATGATGGGCGGAGTACTCGGAGGTCACAATCTCCCATCGTAATCGGGGCGCCCCACAGCCCCGCACAGACACGCTTCAGGGCCGGCAGACGTACGCGCTCAGCGAAATGTCGTCTCTTCGCGGCATTCTCGAAACATCGGCGTGGTTGTATTTCATGACCGGAAGAGAGTTCTACCAGTACGAGGAGGCACCGAGATGAACACGCTATCGACACCGACCGAGACCGGCGCCGTCCTCGAACACCGCCTCACGGCGATGGATCGCTGCGATTCGTGCGGCGCACAGGCCTACATCGCAGCCGAGGTCAACGGCAGCGAACTGCTCTTCTGCGCCCACCACGGCCGCAAGTACGAAGAGAAGCTCCGCGCCATCGCGACCTCGTGGCACGACGAGACCGCTCGCCTGGCCGAGTAGGCGCCGCTTCGGCAGACTCGCACCCGTCGCTTCAGCGGCGGGTGTATCTGCGTTGCACGAGGGGTGACACGCGCACGGCGATCTCTTCACCGATCGTGCCGATGATCTCGGCGAGATCCGTGGCCGTGCTCTCGCCGCCTACGCCCGCTCCGTAGACCGTGACGACGTCGCCGACGACCGCGTCCGGCCAGGCGGCGACCAGGGACTGCGTTCCGCCGACGGCCACGAGAGAGCGCGTACCCGCCGGTGTGCCGACGGTGGCGCGCCGCTGGAGCGATGACGGCAGACCGTGCAGTGCGCCGAGATCGATGCGGACGAACTGCTCGCCGACCTCGACGACGTCCGCGTCGAGCCGGCCGATCGGGCGCAGGCCCAGGCGATCGGCAGAGGGTCCCCCGGCGGAGCGGATGCCATAGCAGAACGCCCCCACGCGGACCATGTCGTAGCGGAACTCGGGGCGGGCGAACGATGCGGCGCTCGCGGCGAGGTGACGCATGACGGGGCGCAGACCGGCAGCCGTGGCCTGGTCGAGCGCCCACTCGTAGACGGCGCGGGCGTCGTCGTCCTCGGAGTCGGAGGCCTCGGCGATGTGGCTCCAGACTCCCGCGACCTCGATCAGGCCGTCCGCTTCCAGGCCTGCGGCGCGCGACACGAAAGCCGGCCACTGCTCCGGCCGCACGCCGTTGCGGTGCAGTCCGGTGTCGATCTTGAGATGCACGCGCACCGAGGCACCGGCATCGCGGGCGGACTCTGCGAGCTCCTCCAGCAGGGCGGCGTCGCCGATGCCGAGGTCGATGCGCGCCGCGACGGCCGCCTCGAGGTCATCGCTCGAGGCAGCGATCCACGCAAAGATGCGGGCATCGTCGCCGACGGCCTCTCGCACCGCGCAGCCCGTCCGCACGTCGAAAGCGCCGAACCAGCTGACGCCCGCGGCGGCCGCCGCCATCACGACGGGCTCCAGGCCGTGGCCGTAGGCGTCGTCCTTGACCACGAGCATCAGCTCAGCGGGAGACACCGTCGCCCTCACCTTCGCGATGTTCGCGACCAGGGCGTCGAGGTCGACATGGAGGAGCGCGCTCATGGGGTCTCCTCGCGGCCGGCGCGCAGTCCGACCATGGTGACAAGCTCGCCGGGGGTGAGCCCCGCCGCGCGCACCCACTCGACGAGCGACGGCTCGCCCTGCGCCGGGTCGCCGAGGAACAGGACCTCGTCGCCGCGCCGGACCGCGGCTTCCGTGATGTCCACCACGCAGACGTCCATGGCGACGCGTCCGACGACGGGGTGCCTCTCCCCCGCGATCGCGACGCCCACCGCGCCGCCGAGGGCGCGCACGATGCCCTGCGCGTAGCCGCCTGTGACGAGCGCGACGCGCGTGTCCGCGGGCGCGCGGTACGCGTAGCCGTACGACACGCCCTCGCCTTCGCGGAGGTCCTTCACCGAGAGCACGGTCCCCGTCAGCCGCAGGGCGGGCACGGCGGGGTGCTCGGCACCGGGGAGCCCGAAGAACGCCGCCGCCGAGAGCATGTCGGTCCGTGACGCGACCGGCGCCGAGTCGCCCGTGTTCAGGTCGACATGGTGCGTTCGGGATTCGAGGCCCACCGTCGCCATCACGTCGTGCACGAGCTCCACGCCGTGGCCCCAGGCATCCGCTTCGAGGATCGACGCGTCGTAGGAACGGATGCCGCGATCCCACGCGGTGCGCGCGTTCGCGGTCAGCACGGACCGCGAGATCCGCGCGACGGGGGCGCTGCGAGGGCCTGATCCCGGCACGGCGTGGTCGTGCCCAGGGATCGCGGAACTCACGCCTCTAGACTATCGGGGTCCCCGAACCGAACCCGGAGCACGCATGTCTTCTCAGGGCCTCGCCCTCTCGAACCGTCTTCGCTATCTCGCCTGGCGCGTCCGTCGCATCGATGTCGGATCCGTGCTGGAGCGCGCGAAAGAGACCGCGCACGCGCATGGCAAGTGGACCCCCGCGGTCCTCGTCGACATGCTGTGGTCGGCCGGGTTCCGGCAGGTCGGCTTCCAGGATTACGTCGACTACGACTTCGCCATCCTGAACCGCGCCGAGCGGGCGACCTATATGACGCACCCGGTGTCGAACGAGATCTCGCAGAAGTACGATCACCCCGACTATCGCGGCCTGTTCCAGGACAAGGTCGAGTTCGACCGCACGTTCAGCGCGTTCCTGCGACGCGACTGGATGGTGGTCGAGGAGGGCAACGCCGACGCGGTGCGCGCCTTCGCCGAGAAGCACGGCACGATCGTCACCAAGGAGCCGGTGGGCCAGGCGGGCACGGGCGTGCACCGCTACCACGCCGCCGACGTCTCGGACTGGGACGAGTTCCACCGCGGACTGCTCTCCCGCGGCGAGCTGCTCATCGAGGAAGTCATCCGCCAGCACGCCGACCTCGCCGCGGTGTGCCCGGGAACCGTGAACACGACCCGTGTCACCGCATTCTTCGACGGCGAGAAGACCCACATCCTGGCGATGGCGCAGAAGTTCGGACGCGGAGCCGTGAGCGACCAGATGACGTTCGGCGGCTTCTACACGATGCTCGACGAGAACGGTCATGCGGTCGGACCGGGCTACGACTCGCACAGCCATGTGCACGAGAAGCACCCCGACAGCGGCTTCGTCATCGCCGACTTCCAGCTGCCGATGATCGACCAGGTCAAGGAGTTCGTCGACCAGGTGGCCCGAGTCGTGCCGCAGATCCAGTACGTCGGCTGGGACATCGTCGTCACGCCGGACGGACCGGTGCTCGTCGAGGGCAACTGGGGCGCCGGTGTCTATGAGAACAAGCCGAGCGTCACCGGCATCCGCACCGGTCACAAGCCGCGGTACCGCGCGGCGATCGGGTTCTGAGGCGGACTCACCGCATACGCGAAAGGCGCGGCATCCGAAAGGATGCCGCGCCTTCGTGCTGAGTCCGTCAGATCCTGCGGACGATCCCGAGCGGGGTCGACTGGTGGCCCTGCCCCAGCGGGTTGTCCTTGAGGATCGAGACGAGGCGCTTCTCTTCGCCCTTGTCGAGCGTGGAGCCGAGGATGTTGCCGCCGAGGTCGTTGATGTCGACCACGGCCACCTCGGGTACGCCGCCCAGCAGCGCCTTGAGATGCGTCGCGACCTCGCGCGGGCGCTCGGGTCCGAGCACGACCGCCTTGTTGTACGGCGGAATCGTGCCCGACGTCGGTCCGTCGATCGCCCGGGCCTTGTCGCCGGCGATGCGGTAGAAGTCGCCCTTGCGCCCGAACAGCTTGGTGACGGCGGAGACGGCAGCCGCGAACAGGATGCGGATCGTGCCGCACTCGCGCAGGGCCATCTCCATCGTCTCGGGCATGCCCAGGCCGATGCCGTAGGGCGTGCGCGTGACGTACTTCGAGAGGAAGCGCGCCAGCTTGCGCGGCGTGATGTCATCCACGAGGTACGAGCGACCCTGCGTGATCGCGACGATCTTCTCGGTCACGAACAGCAGGTCGCCCTCGCGCACGACGTCGGTCGCGTATTCGCGGACGAACGCGTCGAGGTCGTCGCCCGGCATCACGACCCGCGTGCGGATCGGGATGCGTGCGAACGACGAGCCTTCGACCTGGACGGTGAGCGCCTTGCCGGCGTTCGCCTCGCTCACTCGAGGTAGTCCCGGAGGGACTGCGAGCGGGACGGATGCCGCAGCTTCGCCATCGTCTTCGACTCGATCTGGCGGATGCGCTCGCGGGTGACCCCGAACGTGTCGCCGATCTGGTCGAGCGTCTTCGGCTGGCCGTCGCCGAGGCCGAACCGCATGCGGATGACGCCCGCCTCGCGCTCCGACAGGGAGTCGAGCAGCGACTCGAGCTGACGCTGCAGCATCGTGAAGCCCACCGCGTCGGCGGGGACCACAGCCTCGGTGTCCTCGATGAGGTCACCGAACTCGCTGTCGCCGTCCTCGCCGAGAGGCGTGTGCAGCGAGATCGGCTCGCGGCCGTACTTCTGCACCTCGATGACCTTCTCGGGGGTCATGTCGAGCTCGCGGCTGAGCTCCTCGGGCGTGGGTTCGCGACCGAGGTCCTGCAGCATCTGGCGCTGCACGCGGGCGAGCTTGTTGATGACCTCGACCATGTGCACGGGGATGCGGATCGTGCGCGCCTGGTCGGCCATGGCGCGGGTGATGGCCTGACGGATCCACCACGTCGCGTACGTCGAGAACTTGAAGCCCTTGGTGTAGTCGAACTTCTCGACCGCGCGGATGAGACCGAGGTTGCCCTCCTGGATGAGGTCCAGGAACTGCATGCCACGGCCGGTGTAGCGCTTGGCGAGCGACACCACGAGGCGCAGGTTCGCGCCGAGCAGGTGGCTCTTCGCGCGCTGGCCGTCGCGGGCGACCCACTGCAGGTCGAGTCCGAGCTGCGAGGTCTTCTCGGCCGCCGACATGTGCGACAGCTTCTCTTCGGCGAACAGACCCGCCTCGATCCGCATCGCGAGCTCGACCTCTTCGGCCGCGTTCAGCAGCGGCACCTTGCCGATCTGCTTGAGGTAGTCCTTGACCGGGTCGGCCGTCGCGCCCGTGATCTGGGTCGAGTAGACCGGGACGTCGTCCTCGTCGCTCGACGAGATCACGATCGCGCCGGTGGGGAGAGGTTCGGTGAACGCCGGCTTGGTGCTCTCCTCCTCTTCCTCCTCGTCGTCGGTCGCATTGGCGTCGTCTCCCGGCGCCTTCGCGCCCTTGGCCGGCGCACCGGCCTCCGCCGTGTCGCCCTCGGTGTCGTCGCCGTCTTCCTCGAGTTCGACGTCGTCGTCGAGCTCCTCGACGTCGTCCTCGAACTCGTCGTCCGACTTCTTCGCGCGCTTGGACGCGGTCTTCGGAGCGGCCTTGGCCTTCGCGGCGCCCTTGGCTGCCGGAGCCTTCTTGGGGGCCGCCGTCTTCGCCTGGGCCGTCTCGGTGTCCTTCGCGGCCGAGCGAGCCTTGGTGTTCGTGCCTGGAGTCACGTTTCGCCTTTCACCGGTCGAGGCGCCCTGCGCCTCTCCGGTCGGTTTCGGACACTAGTAAGACCCTTGTCAAGTCCACGTCTTCGAGAGGATGCCCCACGAAGACGGTTGACAACGGGTCAGAGCGTCTAGTATCTCATACTTGCCGTGCGCCGCCAGCATTCGCCCTGCTGAGACCGGCGCACCTCCATCGGTGGTGTCAACACACCGGACCGGCGTCGAATTCCGCCGACGCGCGGGGCGTGCACGATCACGAGCCGCGCTTGTCGTCCTCTCCGGGGCGCGTCGCCAGGAAGCGCTCGAGTTCGGCCGCCAGCTCATCGGCGCTGGGCAGATCGCCCGTGTGGATCATCGGTGTCGCCAGCGTGGATCCCGCCATGTAGGCGTCGTAGCGCTCTTCCAGGCCCTGCACCATGCGCGCGAGCTCGTCGCTGCCCTCGATCTGCTCGGTGACCTTCTCGAGGTACTCGCGGTTCTCCTCACGCAGCTCGTCGCCCGCGAACACGAGTCCCGTCGCGACGGTGAGGCTGTCGAGGGCGGCCAGAGCCGCCGCCGGGTACTCGGTGTCGCCGAGGTAGTGCGGGATCAGCAGGACGAAACCCGCGACGCGCACGCCCGCGGCCGCGAGGCGGTACTCCAGCAGGTGGCCCGCCGTCGCCGGCACCTGGGTGTGGGGCTGCCACACCGAGTGCGCCTCGGTGAGCTCCGACCGCGTTCCGCTCACCGTCGTGCCGATGGGCCGCGTGTGCGGCACGGGCATCGGGATCGCGTGGACCCACGTCACCGTGGAGACGCCGTACACCTCCGTGAACTCGAGGACCGCCTCGGTGAAGGCATCCCACGCGAAATCGGGCTCGTAGCCGGCGAGCAGCAGGAACGGCTGCCCGAGGGCGTCGTGGGCGAACGACAGCTCCAGGCGCGAGGGGCGATAGTCGGTGAGGTGGTCCTTCTCGAAGGACACGACCGGGCGGCGCGCCCGGTAGTCCAGCAGCGTGTCGTTGGAGAACACGGCAAGCGGCGACGGCGAGAGCTCGTCGCGGAAGTAGTCGATCACGCGGCTCACGGCGCTGCCGGCATCGGTGAACCCGGTCAGGGCGATCACGAGCGGCAACCCGCGCGGGACGGGGGGCGCTGAAGCCGCACGCTCGAACAGCGGGCCGGGAAAAGGCATGCACCCATGCTACGAGCCGTCCGCCGAGGTCGGGTCGCGTCGGTCGCGCTCAGAGCGAACAGTCGTCGTCCCTAGGATGGAGACCATGTCGTTCCCCGACCTCGAGTACCGCACTGCACCTGTCCGAGAGTCCGACGCCGACCTTCTTCTCCTCGCGATCCCCCCGCTCGACGCCGAGGGATCCCTGGATCTCTCCGACTGGCCGGGCCTGCGCGAGGCGCTGTCGGCGGTGGGCTTCACCGGCGCCGCGGGTTCCTGGGTGCGCGCGTACGCGCCGGACGCGACGACGCTGCCGCTGGCCGTCGTCGGGACCGGTTCGGCTCCGGATGCCGCGACCCTGCGCGACGCGGTGGGCGCGGCGATCCGCGCCATCACCGGCTTCGCGACGGTCGCCGTGGCCGCCCCGTACGCCGATCCTTCGCTGTGGACCGCCGCCGCGGAGGGCGCCGCCCTCGGCGGCTACCGCTTCGAGGGCTACAAGACCGAGGCGCCGAAGCCGCGCGCGCAGCGCGTGGTCATCCACGGCAGCGCCGAGCCGGACGACGCGGCGCTGAAGCTGGTCGTCGAGACCGCGGCATCCGTCGCCCTCGTCAAGGACCTCGTCAACACCCCGGCCGAATGGCTCGGACCCGCCGATGTCGCACAGCGCGCCACCGAGTCCGTCGCGGACCTGCCGGTCACCGTCGAGGTGCTCGACGAAGTGGCGCTGCGCGAGCAGGGCTTCGGCGGCATCCTCGGCGTGGGGCAGGGATCGGACCGTCCGCCGCGCCTCGTCCGCCTCGAGTACGCGCCCGCGGACGCACGCAGGCACGTCGCGCTGGTGGGCAAGGGCATCACCTTCGACACCGGGGGCCTGTCGCTCAAACCCGCCGCCTCGATGGTCGGCATGAAGTACGACATGGCGGGCGCCGCCACGGTCCTGGGCGTGCTGCGCGCCGTGGCGTCCGTCGGCGCTCCCGTGAAGGTGACGGCGTGGCTCTGCGTGGCCGACAACATGCCGTCGGGCCGCGCCACGCGCCCCGGCGACGTGCTGCGCCTGCTCGACGGCACGACCGTGGAGGTGCTCAACACCGACGCCGAGGGCCGTCTCGTGCTCGCCGACGGGCTGGTCGCCGCCAGCCGTGAGAACCCCGATGTGATCGTCGACGTCGCCACGCTCACCGGGGCGATCCTCGTCGCCCTCGGCACGCGCCACACCGGTGTGATGGGCGATGACGAAGCCGTGGCCGCCTACCTCGCCGCAGCCGCCGAGACCGGCGAGCTCGCGTGGCAGCTGCCCCTTCCCGCCCACATGGCGGAGGAGCTCGACTCCCCCATCGCCGACCTGCAGAACGCCAAGATCGGCGACCCTGCGGGCGGCTCGCTCTTCGCAGGACTGTTCCTGCGTCACTTCGTCGGCCGCACGGCCGATGAGACGGATGCGCCCCGAATCCCCTGGGTGCATCTCGACATCGCCGGCAGCGGGACCCACAAGGGCGCGCCGTACGGCTTCACCGACAAGGGACCGACTGCCGCCACCGTGCGCAGCCTGATCCGCTTCGTCCTGGCAGACCTCGATGAGGAGGCACGATGACCGACCACTCCTTCGATCTCGTCATTCTCGGCGGTGGAAGCGGCGGCTATGCGGCCGCGCTCCGCGCCGCGGAACTCGGCAAGACCGTAGCCCTCGTCGAGAAGGACAAGGTGGGCGGGACGTGCCTGCACCGCGGCTGCATCCCGACGAAGGCCCTGCTGCACGCGGCCGAGGTGGCCGACTCGGCACGGGATGCCTCGGCCATCGGCATCCGCGCGACCTTCGAGGGCGTCGACCCCGCGGGCGTCCGCGCGTACCGTGAGGGCATCGTCGCGAAGAAGTACAAGGGGCTCGAGGGCCTGGTCAAGGCGCGCGGCATCACCGTGGTGAACGGCGAGGGGCGCCTCGAGGCCGGCCCGGCCGTCCGTGTCGGCGACGACCTCTATCGCGGCACCGACGTCGTGCTGGCCACCGGCTCGTACAGCCGGACGCTGCCCGGCCTCGAGCTCGGCGGCCGCATCCTCACCAGCGAGCACGCACTCGAGCTGGACGAGGTCCCCGGCAGCGTCGTGATCCTGGGTGGCGGCGTCATCGGCGTCGAGTTCGCGAGTGTCTGGCGCTCGTTCGGCACCGACGTCACGATCGTCGAGGCGCTCGATCACCTCGTGCCCAACGAGGATCTGTCGCTCAGCAAGGGCCTCGAGCGCGCGTTCCGGCGACGCGGCATCCAGTACTCGCTCGGCGTGCGCTTCCAGACCGCCACGCAGACCGCCGACGCCGTGACCGTCACGCTCGAGGACGGCAAGACCTTCACCGCCGACTACCTGCTCGTCGCCGTCGGGCGCGGCCCGGCGACTGCGGATCTCGGCTATGAGGAGGCGGGCGTGACGATCGACCGCGGCTTCGTCATCGCCGACGAGCGCCTGCGCACCGGCGTCGACCACGTCTGGGCCGTCGGCGACATCGTCCCTGGCCTGCAGCTCGCGCACCGCGGCTTCCAGCAGGGCATCTTCGTCGCCGAGGAGATCGCCGGACTCTCCCCCGTCCTCATTCCCGACGCCCACATCCCGAAGGTCACGTACAGCCACCCCGAAGTCGCGTCGGTCGGCCTTACCGAGGCGCAGGCGGCCGACGCGCACGGCGCCGAGGGCATCGTCGCGTACGAATACAACCTCGCGGGCAACGGCAAGAGCGAGATCCTCGGCACGAGCGGCATCGTCAAGGTCGTGCGCGCGAAGGAGGGGCCGGTCCTCGGCGTCCACCTGATCGGCGACCGCGTCGGCGAACTCATCACCGAGGGCCAGCTCGTCGTGGGCTGGGAGGCTCACCCCGAAGACATCGCGCCGTTCATCCACGCGCACCCGACCCAGTCCGAAGCGCTCGGCGAGGCGTTCCTCGCTCTCGCAGGCAAGCCCCTGCACGCGCTGTGACCCTTCGGGCCGCGCCCCATCACTAAGCTAGATCCGATATTTCTTCAGAAGGAGACATCCTCATGAGCACATCCGTGGTCCTCCCCGCTCTCGGCGAGAGCGTGACCGAGGGAACGGTCACCCGCTGGCTCAAGAACGTCGGCGACACGGTCCAGGCGGACGAGGGCCTGCTCGAGATCTCCACGGACAAGGTGGACACCGAGATCCCGTCGCCGGTCAGCGGCGTGATCGAGGAGATCCTCGTGCAGGAGGACGAGACCGTCGAGGTCGGCGCCGTGCTGGCGAAGATCGGCGACGGCTCCGCTGCCGCCGAGGCCGCCCCGGCCCCCGAGGCCGCTGCCGCCGAGGCCGCTCCCGCAGCCCCCGCCGAGGCTCCGGCCGCCGAGGCTCCGGCTGCGGAAGCTGCCGCTGAGGCGGCGCCGGCGCCGGCAGCCGAGCAGCCCGCCGCACCCGCAGGCGACGGGAAGGAGATCGTCCTCCCCGAGCTCGGCGAGAGCGTGACCGAGGGCACCGTGACCCGCTGGCTCAAGCAGATCGGTGACGAGGTCGCCGTGGACGAGCCGCTCCTCGAGATCTCGACCGACAAGGTCGACACCGAGATCCCGTCGCCGTTCGCCGGTGTGCTCACCGAGATCCTGGTCCCCGAGGACGAGACCGTGGCCGTCGGCGCCCCGCTCGCCCGTATCGGTGAGGCCGGCGCGGCGCCCGCCGCGGCCGCGCCCGCCGAGACGCCGGCTGCTGCACCGGCTCCCGCTGCCGAGGCACCGGCTCCGGCTGCCGAGGCACCGGCTCCGGCCGCTGCACCCGCCCCGGCCGCTGCACCCGCCCCGGCCGCGGCACCCGCCCCGGCCGCAGCTCCGGCGCCGGCTCCCGCGGCCGCATCGGCCCCCGCTGCTCCGGCGCTCGTCGCCGAGGAGGACGGGATCACGTACGTCACGCCGCTCGTGCGCCGCCTGGCGCAGCAGCAGGGTGTCGACCTCGGCTCGGTGAAGGGCACCGGAGTCGGTGGCCGCATCCGCAAGGAGGACGTGCTCAAGGCCGCGGAGGCCGCATCGGCTCCCGCAGCTCCTGCTGCTGCGGCCGCGCCCGCGCCGCTCGAGGTCTCGCCGCTGCGCGGCACGACGCAGCCGATGTCGCGCCTGCGCAAGGTGCTGGCCTCTCGTGCGGTCGAGTCCATGCAGTCGACGGCGCAGCTCACGACGGTGGTCGAGGTCGATGTCACGAAGCTGGCGACGTTCCGCGACAAGGTGAAGAACGACTTCCTGGCCAAGACCGGCGACAAGCTGTCGTTCCTGCCGTTCTTCGCGCTGGCCGCCGCCGAGGCGCTCCAGGCGTACCCCGTCGTCAACTCGACGGTGGACGGCGACCAGATCGTCTACCCGGCGACCGAGAACCTGTCGATCGCCGTCGACACCGAGCGCGGCCTGCTCACCCCCGTGCTGCGTGACGCGGCGAGCAAGAACCTCGCCCAGATCGCACACGAGATCGCCGACCTCGCCGCGCGTACCCGCGACAACAAGCTGAAGCCCGACGAGCTTGCGGGCGGCACGTTCACGCTGACCAACACCGGTTCGCGCGGCGCGCTGTTCGACACCCCCGTCGTGTTCCTGCCCCAGACCGCCATCCTCGGCACCGGCGTGGTCGTCAAGCGCCCCGGCGTCGTGTCGGTCGACGGCAAGGACGCGATCTCGGTGCGCTCGTACGTCTACCTGGCGCTGTCGTACGACCACCGCGTCGTCGACGGTGCGGACGCCGCTCGTTTCCTCGGCGCCGTGAAGACGCGCCTGGAGGCTGCCGCGTTCGAGGGCCAGCTCGGCATCTGATCCGGAGCGGTTCCCGCTTCTAGGGCTGCTGCGCGACGTCGGAGACGTCGCGCAGCAGCCATTTCTCGTCTCTGCGCAGGATCACCACCATCTGCGACGGCGTGGACCCGTCGTTCGCATCGACCCGCAGCACCGCGATGTCGCCGAAGTCGTCGAGCAGCGTGACCGTCCGCTCGGCCGCGGAGCGATCGATGGCGCCGCCGGATAGCGGTGCCCCGTCGACCGTCACGGTCGTGAGGCAGGAGGCGTCGCCTGCGCACGCGATCCGTGCGTCCAGCAGCTCGCCGGTGAGGAGGGCGAGGTCGGCCGGCGCGCCGGGTTGAGGGTCGCTCCCGGGTGTCGCGGACGGGTCGGCATCCGCCGGGACGGCTGCCGCCGACCCGGGCGTCGCGGTCGGCGAAGCACCCGGTCTCGCATCGGTGGCGACTCCGCTCGCGGTCGGCCAGAGCGCACCGCCGGCCAGCACCGCCGCCGCCACGGCCCCTCCGACCAGCCACGGCGCGCGTCGCGTGCCGGATCTCGGTGTGCCGCCGGTGCGTCGCAGCCGGCGCCATACCGCGGTCGTGGCCCGTGACACGGTGTCGGAGAGCTCGTCGTCCACGCCGGCCACGAGCGTCTGCCACATCGACCGGGGTGCGGGGTCGTGCGGTGCGTCCGTCGCCCGGCGCGTCTCCTGGTGCGCGTGGTGTGCGACTCCATCGCTCGCGCTGCGAGGGCTGAGGCTGACGGTGCTGAGGGGCTCTGCCTCGGCGAGGGCGAACAGCGCCTCTTCCGCGGCCTCCAGTTCATGGACCGAGATGCGCTCCGCGGTGACGGCTCTCAGCGCGGTCTGCCAGGTGCGCTGCGCGGACGGGTCGACGCTCACCTGCTCGAGGACGGCGGCGGATGCCTCGAACACGCGCCGAGCCGAGGCATCCGTCGCCAGAACCGGCCTGCCGGCATCGTCGAGCCACCAGTCGCCCTCGGCATCGGGTGTGCTCGCGACCTCGGTGCAGCCGCGCAGCACGCTCACGCCCAGCGTGACGGCCTCGCCCAGGCTGAGGCGCATGCGGGCGGACCTTCTCCGGACGAAGTCCTCGAGGCGCTCTGAGCACACCGGCAGCACGACGTCGTGGCCGTCGACGCGTCGCACGATGTCGCTCGGAGTCAGCACGTGCCCGTCGGACGCGGCATCCCATCCCCTCCAGTGCGGGCCGAGGACGTCGGCGTCGACCAGCACGCAGGCGTCGCCGGCGGCGGTGCGGACGAGGGTGCCCGGCCACGGGCCGTCCTCTCGTGCGCGCACCGTGCGGATCGCGCGGTAGCGGCTCCCGATCGAGCCGTCGGCGGTCGTCATGATGCCAGTGTGCGATGGTGCAAGAGGCGATGGCCCCGACCGGCGGGCGTCTGTGGAAGAACGGCGCCGGTGCCCGACTGTGGAGGAGCCGAGCAGGGGCCCGCGAAAAGGTAGGCTGGAAGCTATGGCCGCGCGCAGTTCCGCCCCCGAGAAGGGCCCGGGATTCTTCTCCCAGATCCGCACCCTCTACACCTTCACCCAGAAGGAGTTCCGCTGGCTGCCGTTCCTCCTGGTCGGCATCCTCCTCCTCGGCATCGCCGTGGGTGTGGGCATCGGGTTCCTCATCCCGCCGGTCGCCGTCTGGAGCGTCATCCTGTGGGGCGTGACCGGCCTCATGCTCGGCGTCCTCGCGTCGATGATGACGATGACCCGGCTTTCGACCCGGGCGATGTACAAGAAGATCGACGGGATGCCGGGGGCCACCGGCCACGTCATGTCGACCTCGCTCGGCCGCAAGTGGCAGGCCAGCGAGATGCCCGTCGGCATCAACCCCAAGACGCAGGAAGCGGTCTACCGCGCCGTCGGGCGCGGCGGCGTCGTGATCGTGGGCGAAGGCGCCCGCGGGCGGCTCACGCGTCTGGTGAATGACGAGCGCTCGAAGATCCAGCGCGTCGCGTCGGGCGTTCCCGTGACGGTGCTCTACGTCGGTCACGGCGAGGGAGAGACGCCGATCTCGAAGCTCGCGCCGACCATCAAGTCGCTGCCCACCAAGATCGACCGCGCCACGATGGCCGCGGTCATCAAGCGCATCGAATCGATCTCGCAGTCGCTGACATCGCTGCCGATCCCGAAGGGCATCGACCCCACGAAGGTGCGCGCGCCGCGTCCGCGCTGAGCCGATCGCGCGTGAACCCGGTCCGGCGGAGACGCCGGGCCGGGTTCTTCTGTCTCACGAGCGGACGAGCACCGTGCCTGCCGCCTTGTCGTGGAGGCCCCGCTGGTCGGCGTCCCAGATGACCGCCGGGATCGCGAGGATCAGGAGCGCGGTGCGGATGACGGGCCGCCACAGGCCCACCCACGCGCCGTCGAGGCGCACCAGGCGCAAGCCGAAGACGCGGTGGCCCGGGCTTCCCTGCAGCGTCGGCAGGAACACGATCTGGATGGCGGCGAAGATCGCGAGGATCGCGAGCGGGTCCCATCCGAAGAAGCCCGAGATGAGATACGCGGCGCCGTAATCGAGGCAGAGAGCGCCGATGCGGCGGCCCAGACGGCCGATGGATCCGGTGCCCTCGCGGGGCAGTCCGAGGCGTTCGCCGGGGTAGTCCTGGGTGCTCTGCGTCACTTCCCCAGCGTACCCAGGTCGTCGTAACATCCCTGAAACACAGGTGATACTGGAGGGCAATGCCCTGCGGGTACCTTGCCAGAGTGCCCGGCCCGTACGGGCGGATCCGAATGCCCTACCTCTGGAGTCTTCATGTTCAAAGATTCATCCGAGGTGCTGAAGTTCATCAAGGACGAGGACGTCAAGTTCCTCGACATCCGTTTCACGGACCTTCCTGGCGTGCAGCAGCACTTCAACATCCCGGCCTCCACCGTCGACGAAGAGTTCTTCACGGTCGGCCAGCTGTTCGACGGCTCCTCCATCCGGGGCTTCGCGAACATCCACGAATCGGACATGCAGCTGATCCCGGACGTGTCGACGGCGTATCTCGACCCGTTCCGCGAGGCGAAGACCCTCATCATGGTCTTCGACATCTACAACCCGCGCAACGGCGAGATCTACTCGAAGGACCCGCGCCAGGTCGCCAAGAAGGCGGAGAAGTACCTCGCCTCGACCGGCATCGCCGACACCGCGTTCTTCGCGCCCGAGGCCGAGTTCTACATCTTCGACGACGTCCGCTACGAGGTGAAGCAGAACTCCAGCTTCTACTCGGTCGACTCCGAAGAGGGCGCGTGGAACACCGGCCGCGCCGAAGAGGGCGGCAACCTCGCGAACAAGACCCCCTTCAAGGGCGGCTACTTCCCGGTCTCCCCCGTCGACAAGACGGCCGACCTCCGCGACGACATCAGCCTCCGCCTCATCGAGTCGGGCCTGCTCCTCGAGCGCGCGCACCACGAGGTCGGCACCGGCGGCCAGCAGGAGATCAACTACCGCTTCGACACCATGGTGCACGCGGCCGACGACATCCTGAAGTTCAAGTACATCGTCAAGAACGTGGCGAACGAGTGGGGCAAGGTCGCGACCTTCATGCCCAAGCCGCTCTTCGGCGACAACGGCTCGGGCATGCACACGCACCAGTCGCTGTGGCTCGAGGGCAAGCCCCTCTTCTACGACGAGAAGGGCTACGCGCAGCTCTCCGACCTCGCGCGCTGGTACATCGGCGGCATCCTGGCGCACGCGCCGGCCCTGCTCGCCTTCACCAACCCGACGCTCAACTCGTACAAGCGCCTGGTCAAGGGCTACGAGGCGCCGGTCAACCTGGTGTACTCGGCCGGCAACCGTTCGGCGGCCATCCGCATCCCCATCACGGGCTCCAACCCCAAGGCCAAGCGCATCGAGTTCCGCGCCCCCGATGCCTCGGGCAACCCGTACCTCGCGTTCGCCGCGCAGCTCATGGCCGGCCTCGACGGCATCCAGAACCGCATCGAGCCGCACGAGCCCGTCGACAAGGACCTGTACGAGCTTCCCCCCGAGGAGGCGAAGAACATCCCGCAGGTGCCGAACTCGCTGCTGGACTCGCTCGACGCGCTGCGCGCCGACCACGAGTTCCTGCTCAAGGGCGGCGTCTTCACGCCCGAGCTGATCGAGACGTGGATCGAGTACAAGATCGAGAACGAGATCCAGCCGCTCAACGCGCGTCCGCACCCGTTCGAGTACGAGCTGTACTTCGGCGTCTGACGTTTCCGCACCAGAAGCGGGCCCCGGGAGACCGGGGCCCGCTTCCGTGTTCGCTGGGAGAAGGATGCCGCGGCACGGGGCGCGGCCTAGGCTGAACGAGCGCTCCGCGCCCGGAACGTGTACCGACAGAAGGCGAAGACGATGCCCAGCCGCACCTCCGCGACGACACGACGGCGCAGCGCCCGTCGGTCGCCGCCGGCGCGCAGGCGCAGGCCGCAGCGACACGCCCGCCGGCGGGGCCGGCGAACGGGCGTCGCGCTGGCGATCGCCTTGCCGGTGATCCTGTTCGCCGCTCTCCTGGTCGGTGCGGCAGTCCTCGCGGGGAGCTTCCGGATGTCCTGGACGGACGAGATGGCACTCGCTCCGGACGATCGTGCGCCCGCGCCGCCGCCGATCATCGAGCCCGCGGTCGCCGGGTACCGGTTCGAGCAGCTCACGAACGCCTGCACGATCCTGGCCGCCGGCAGGGACCTCGGATTCGACGCGCGGGATCAGACCATCGCCGTCATGACGGCGATGGGCGAGTCGTCGCTGCGCAACATCGACTACGGCGACTGGGAGACGAGCGGCGTGACCAACCCCGACGGCTCCCGTACCACCTCGATCGGCCTCTTCCAGCAGCAGGACTCCTGGGGCACGCGCGAAGCGCGCCTGGATCCGTACACGGCCGCGACGGTGTTCTACCGCGCCATGGCAGAGCGTGTGCCCGACCGGGCCGCGGTGGAGCCGACCCTCGTCGCGCACCGCACCCAGATCAACGCCGACCCCGATCACTACGCCCGCTACTGGGATCGTGCGGTCCGCGTGGTGGCGGCCGTCACCGGGTACCCGCTGGAGGGCGACCGCATCGACGGCATCCCGCACTGCCCGGGCGCGTGAACGGCCGCGGGGCGCAGCATCCGGATCAGCCGTAGAAGAGCTTCTCGAAGACGCGACGTGCCCGGCGGGTGGTGCCCAGGTAGTCCTCCTCGACCTGTGTGGCCGAACGGGGCGGGTACTCCAGCAGTCGTCCGATCCCGTCCAGCTTCTTGCGGTCCACGGGAAGGACATCGCTCGTCTGACCCGACAGGAGCGTGTTCGCCGAGCGGAGGCGGCTCGCGAGACGCCAGGCCTCCGCCAGGCGGTCCGCCGCGCCGGCGGGGATCAGCCCGGCGCCCTCGGCGGCGCGGAGCGCACCGAGGGTCGACGTCGTGCGCATCTCGGGCACCGCGTGGGCGTGCTGGAGCTGCAGGAGCTGCACGAGCCACTCCACGTCGCTGAGCGAGCCCGGGCCGAGCTTGAGGTGCCGCGAGGGGTCGACGCCCTGCGGCAGGCGCTCACTCTCGACGCGCGCCTTGATGCGCTTGATCTCGCGGGTGGCGGCGAGGTCGACGCTCTCGGGATAGCGCACCCGGTCGGCGAGCTTCATGAAGTCGCCGATGAGCTTGACGCTGCCGGCCACGCCGCGTGCCCGCAGCAGCGCCTGCGCCTCCCACGAGAGCGCCCATCGCCGGTAGTACTCCTCGTACGCCTCGAGGGAGCGCGCGAGCGGGCCGTTGCGGCCCTCCGGGCGCAGATCGGCGTCGAGCTCGAGCGGGACGCGGTGGTCCTCGGAGTGGGTGCGCAGTGCGGCGACCAGCTTCAGGGCGAGCTCATGAGCGCGCTGCGGATCCACGCCGTTCGGGCGGTAGACGTACATGACGTCGGCATCCGAGCCGAAGCCGAGCTCCGCTCCGCCGAAGCGCCCCATCGCGATCACGGAGAAGTCGAGCGCCGCGTCCTCCGGAGGCACGACTTCGCGGCGCACCGCCCGCAGCGTCGCCTGGATCGTCACATCGGTGATCGTCGTGAGCGCGTCCGCGACCTCTTCGATCGTGACGCTGCCGAGGATCGCTCCCATCGCGATGCGCAGCTGCTCGCGGCGCCGGAGCGCCCGCACCGCGCGCATCGCGTCGATGACAGTCTTGTGCCGGGTCTGGATGGCCCGCGCCTCCTGCTGCAGCGCGAGACCGGAGCGCGGACGGAGCAGATCGGGGTCGTCGAGCCACGCGGCGGACTCGGGGATCCACTCGATGAGCTCGCCGACGTAGCGGGAGCCCGACAGCACGCGGGAGAGGCTCTCCGCGGCCCCTGAGGAGTCCCTCAGCATGCGCAGGAACCAGTGCGTGTCGCCGAGTCGCTCGCTCAGTCGGCGGAAGGCCAGAAGGCCGTAATCCGGATCGACGCCGTCGGCGAACCAGCGGATCATGACGGGCATCAGGTGGCGCTGGATCGTCGCCTTGCGGCTCAGACCGGTGGTGAGGGCAGCGATGTGCCGCAGCGCCCCCGCGGGGTCGGCGAAGCCGATGGCCGCGAGACGGTCGTGTGCCTGCGCGGTCGACAGCACCCGTTCATCGGCGGGGAGCGCCGCGACCGCCGAGAGCAGCGGCCGGTAGAAGAGCCGGACATGGATGTCGCGCACCTCGCGCTTGACCGACTCCCACAGGCCCCAGATCCCCTCGCCGGTGTCGGCGAGGCCCGTCGCACGCGCGAGGACGCGCAGCTCCTCCGGACGCGACGGCATGAGATGAGTGCGGCGCAGCTGCCGCAGCTGCACGCGGTGCTCGAGGAGCCGCAGGACGCGGTAGTCGCGCGAGAAGGCGGATGCTTCGGCACGGCCGATGTACCCCTCGGCGACCAGGGCGTCCAGCGCCTCGAGCGTGCCGCGCTGGCGGATGCGGTCGTCCGTGAGGCCGTGCACCAGCTGAAGGAGCTGGACGGTGAACTCGATGTCGCGGATGCCGCCCGGGCCGAGCTTGAGCTGGTACGGCACATCGGCAGGCGGGATGTGCTCGGTGACGCGCTCGCGCATGCGCTGCACGCTGTCGACGAAGTTCTCGCGCGCGGCGCTCGTCCACACCTTCGGCTGCACCGCTTCGATGTAGGCCTGCGCGAGGTCCGCGTCGCCCGCGATGGGCCGAGCCTTCAGCAGCGCCTGGAACTCCCAGCTCTTCGCCCATCGGTCGTAGTACGCCCGGTGGGAGTCGAGCGTGCGCACCAGGGCGCCCTGCTTGCCCTCAGGGCGCAGGTTGGCGTCGACCTCCCATAACGGAGGCTCGATCTCGACGCCGGAGATGCCGCGCATCGTCTGGACCGCCAGCCGCGTCGCGATGTCCACGATGCGGCTCTCGCCGAACTCTTCGACCGCGTCGTCGTCTCCGCCTCCGACGAAGATGACGTCCACGTCGCTGACGTAGTTGAGCTCGCGGGCGCCGGTCTTGCCCATGCCGATGATCGCGAGCTTCGTACGCGCCACCTGCTCGTGCGGGAAGAGTCCGACTCCGACCGCGCCGCCCGAGACTCGGGTGCGGGCGACCGCGAGGGATGCCTCGAGCGCCGCGCCTGCGGCATCCGCGAGCCGTGCCGACACGGCTGCCACCTCGTCGACCGGTTCGGGGCTCAGGAGATCGTACGCGGCGATGCGTGCGAGCATGCGGCGATACCGCACGCGCAGCGCGACCCAGGCGCTCTCGCCGCCGTCGGCGGCGAACCCGTCCACCGCACCGATCGAATCGAGCAGCTCCCCACGCAGCTCGTTGGGGGTGGGCAGCCGCTCCCCCGCATCGGCGAGCTGGTCGATCTCGGCGGGGTGACGGAAGAAGAACTCTCCGAAGCCGGTCGATGCGCCGAGCAGCGCCCACAGCGCGCGCCACGCCGCGGGCCGTTCCCGGGCGCGGTGGACGGGCGTGGCGTCCCGACGCGCGAGACGCGTCAGCGCCTGCAGCGCCTCGTCCGGATCGGCCGCGTCGACGGCTCCTTCGAGCAGCGCGTCCCGCGGTGCGCCGATGAGCCCCGACAGTTCTGCGAGGAGCGCCTCGGCGTCGGTGAGGCGGCTGAAGCCGAGGCGGGCGAGCGGGGTCAGGGAACGCGGCCGGTCGCTCGCAGACATGCGTCAGCCGGTCTCAGAGCAGCTCGAGGTTGCTCTTGAGCTCGAACGGCGTGACCTGGGAGCGATACTCCTGCCACTCGCGGCGCTTGTTGAGCAGCACGTGATTGAAGACCTGCTCGCCCAGCGTCTCGGCGACGAGCTCGGACTCCTCCATGTACTCCAGCGCGTGGTCGAGGCTCGCAGGCAGCGGGGCGTACCCGAGAGCGCGGCGCTCAGCATCCGTCAGCGACCAGACGTTGTCCTCCGCCTCGGGCGGGAGCTCGTACTCGTTCTCGATGCCCTTGAGGCCCGCCGCGAGCATGAGCGCGTACGACAGGTACGGGTTCGCGGCAGAGTCGAGGGCGCGGTACTCGACGCGCGACGACTGGCCCTTGCTGGGCTTGTACAGGGGCACGCGCACGAGCGCCGACCGGTTGTTGTGACCCCAGCAGATGAAGCTGGGCGCCTCGTCGCCGCCCCAGAGCCGCTTGTACGAGTTGACGAACTGATTCGTCACCGCCGAGATCTCGTTCGCATGGCGCAGCAGGCCGGCGATGAACTGACGGCCGACCTTCGAGAGCTGGTACTGCGCTCCCTCTTCGTAGAACGCGTTGACGTCGCCCTCGAACAGCGACATGTGCGTGTGCATGCCGCTGCCGGGCTTGCCCGTCATCGGCTTCGGCATGAACGTCGCGTAGACGCCCTGCTCGATCGCGACCTCTTTGATGACGGTGCGGAACGTCATGATGTTGTCGGCCGTGGTGAGGGCGTCCGCGTAGCGCAGGTCGATCTCGTTCTGGCCCGGACCGCCCTCGTGGTGGCTGAACTCCACCGAGATGCCGAGGTCCTCGAGCATGCGGACCGAACGGCGGCGGAAGTCATGGGCGGTGCCGCCCGGCACGTTGTCGAAGTAGCCGGCCGAGTCGACCGGCTCGGGGCCCTCGGTGCCGAACGACGAGGACTTCAACAGATAGAACTCGATCTCGGGGTGCGTGTAGAACGTGAAGCCCGCGTCGGCGGCCTTCGCGAGCGTCCGCTTGAGGACGTGGCGCGGGTCGGCGACGGCCGGCTGCCCGTCGGGCGTGGTGATGTCGCAGAACATGCGCGCGGTCGGATCGATCTCGCCGCGCCAGGGCAGGGTCTGGAACGTGGTCGGGTCGGGGTGCGCCAGGAGGTCCGACTCGTACGAGCGCGTCAGACCCTCGATGGCGGAGCCGTCGAATCCGAGTCCCTCGCTGAACGCGCCCTCGACCTCGGCGGGGGCGATGGCGACGGACTTCAGCGTGCCGATCACGTCTGTGAACCACAGCCGTACGAACTTCACGCCTCGTTCTTCGATGGTCCTCAGAACGAAGTCACGCTGCTTGTCCATCGCGTCCTCTCCGGTGCCGGATCCCCCGAGGCGTCTCTACGACCGCGGTGAAAGCCAGACTACTGGTCGTCGCCGCCCTCGCCGGACACCGTGTCGGAGCCCCAGGAGTCCTCGCGTGCCTCCTCCGCCGCCCAGGCGCGCGAGCGCTCCTTGATGACCTCGGGAGCTTTCGCGGCGTCCTCGGGAGTGTCGAAGGGGCCGGCGCGATCGGGGGCCGGTGATTCGAAGCCCTTCTCGACCTCGCCGGTCTTGAGGTTGTACCAGTACTTTTCGCTGCCGCTCGTCATGGTGCACGCTCCTCGCATCGCGGTCTGGTCGCCGTCAGCATGATCCTACTGACGCCCGCCTCGTCGGCGACGGCGTCCGCGTCGATAGGCTGTCGACATGGCATCTGACGCGGCACGCGCCGTCGGCGTGGACATCGGCGGCACCGGAATCAAGGCGGGGATCGTCGATCTCGACAAGGGCGAGCTCGTCAGCGACCGCGTGAAGGTCGCGACTCCCGCCGGGGCGCACCCGCCGGACGTGCTGGCCGCGGTGCGGGAGGTGCTGTCGACGCTCGGCGTCGCCGACGACCGGTCGATTGCGCTCGGAGTCGCCTTCCCCGCGATCGTCAAGAACGGGCGCACGCTGTCGGCCGCGAACGTGTCGGACACGTGGATCGACTTCGCCGCCGAGAAGTTCTTCGAAGACGGCCTGGGCCGCGACATCCACTTCGCGAACGACGCGGATGTCGCTGGCGTCGCGGAGGTCCGCTACGGCGCCGCGAAGGACCGTCCCGGACTCACGATCCTGACAACCCTCGGCACCGGGATCGGCTCGGCGCTGCTGTACAACGGCGTGCTGGTGCCGAACTCCGAGCTCGGTCACGTGCAACGTGCCCGGCACGGGAAGGATGCCGAGGCATACGCCGCGTACTCCGCGATGGAGCGGCACGACCTCTCGTGGGAGCAGTGGGCCAAGCGGCTGCAGTGGTACTACAGCCACATCGAGTTCCTCTTCAGCCCCGACCTGTTCGTCGTGGGCGGGGGTGTGTCCAAGCACGCCGACAAGTTCCTGCACCTGCTCGACCTCACGACGCCGATCGTGCCGGCGGTCCACCGCAACAACGCGGGGATCATCGGCGCCGCGGCGCTCGCGCGCGGCTGACACGGCGGCCCGCGCCGGCCGCGGGCGACGGAGAGGGCGAATGGGCCGGCCTGTACGCCGGGTTCTGTCCGGGGGCGTGAGCCCCGTGGACGGTCATCTCTCTCGGCGACACGTTGCCGTGCCGCTCCAGCGGCCTACCCGGGGACTCGGCGGGCCGCGTCGTCATCCCCTGTCTGGCCTTGCTCCGGGCGAGGTTTACCGTGCGGGTCGCGTCACCACGACCCCGGTGGTCTCTTACACCACCCTTTCACCCTTACCCGGCCGAAGCCGGGCGGTCTGCTTTCTGTGGCACTGTCTCGCGGATCGCTCCGGGTGGGTGTTACCCACCGCCCTGCCCTGTGGAGCCCGGACGTTCCTCGGCGCAGAGCGGCGAACCGCTCGCGACGCGACCGTCCAGCCGACCCATTCGCTTGCCCGATCTTAGGCGATCCTCCCGAGGCTTGCGTGGGGAGAGAGGTTTCGCCCGGCTGAATGTCGGAGTAGAATCACGCGCGCGCTCCTCCTGGGGAGGAGGATCGTCCACCGGGCCCACCCGAGCCCGGTCACGAGCCTCTGGGGAGGCAGTTGTGAAGCGTTCATCATTCAGTGTGCTCGCAGTCCTGATCCTCGTCGCGCTGGGAGCACCGGCATCCGCTCAGGCAGATTCCGAGGATTACACGCCCAGTGAGCGTCAGACGCCGACCTTGGCCGGCTCGACCGCCGTCGGCGTATGCGACAAGGATGCGCCGTGGATATCTTTCGACGTGAGGCTCACCGACCCCGACGAGCAGGTCACGGGCAATTCAGCGAGTCTCATCCTCACCGATGGCACCAACACCTCGACCATCCCGCTGGGCACGCTCGTCGACGGCAGGCTGGCGGGCCGGGTGCTGTGGCCCGGAGCCGCGGTCAACGCCGCGGGTGAGGCGACGGGATGGCCCGGCTGGGCATTCGAGAACGGGCAGTGGGTCGAGATCGACGGCAACTTCGCGTGGACCCGCGGCAGGATCACCGCCACCATCGAGGTCAACCCCTCGGTCGTCGTGCCGTTGTCGTACCCACCGGCCACGCCACAGTGCGACGCGAATCCGCCGGGCTCACCCTCGCCGGCATCGGCCGCTCTGCCGGCGACCGGCTTGACCGCCGCTGTCGGGCCCATCGCAGCCGTCGGAGCATCGGTGGTGCTCGCCGGGCTCGTCCTGTTCCTGCTGCGACGGCGCGCAGCGCGGCGCTGACGTTCCTCGACGGCGATGGGGCGTCTGCAGAGGCGTCGCCGATGGGTCTGGGTCGGCGTGCTGTCGCTGGGTGTGCTCGTGATCGGCGCCGCCTGGCTCGGATGGCGTGTGTGGACGGTGAAGGGTGAACTGGACCAGCTCATCACGCTCTCGAGCGACGCACGGGCGGCGATCGATGCCGGCGATCCGACGGAGCTGTCGGATGCTGCGCAGGCGATGGCCGCCTCGGCAGACCGAGCATCCGCAGCCATGACGGATCCGGTCTGGCGCCTGGCCGAAGCGGTGCCCGGCGCGGGACCCAACTTCACTGCGGTGCGCGTCGTGGCGGCGGAGCTCGGCCGGATCGCGGGAGCCGCACCCGCCGTGCTGACGATCGCGCACGGGTTCGAGAACCGCGCCGACGGCGCGGTCGTGGACACCTCTCGACTGGCTGCCGGGTCCGCGGACGCCGAGGATGCGGCGACGTCGCTCGAGGCCTCGTCGACGGCGCTGGACGCGCTGCGCACCGGCGAGCTGATCGGCCCCGTGGCGCGCGGCGTGGAGAAGGCGCGCGAAGCGGTCGACGAGCTCGTGCCGCTGGCCGGCGCCGCGGCGGGCGCCGCGCGCATCCTCCCGGGCGCGCTCGGCGACGGCGGCGAGCGGTCGATCCTCGTCATGGTGCTCAATCCTGCCGAGCTGCGGACAGGCGGGGGGATCTCGGGCACCTTCGTCGAAATGCGGGCTGACGCCGGCCGTCTGACACTGGTCCGGCAGGCGGAGTCGTCCGAGTTCGCCGCCGTGACGCATCCGGTCGCGGAGCTTCCCGAAGCCACGACGGCGCTGTACGGAGACGGTGTGGGACGCTACGTGCAGAACGCTGCGATGACGCCGGACTTCGCCGCCACCGGCAGGATCGCCTCGGCGTGGTGGGCGGGCCTGACCGGTCATGCACCTGACACGGTGGTGGCGGTCGATCCCTTCGTGCTGCAGGCGCTGCTGACCGTCACGGGTCCTGTCGAGCTCTCCACGGGCGCAGTGCTGGACGCCGGCAACGTGCTCGACAGCCTTCTCGTGGACCCTTACCTGTCACTGACCTCGGATGAGCAGACGTCGCTGTTCTCGAGTGCGGCGGAAGCGGTGTTCACTCGTCTCGCATCCGGGTCCGTCGATCCGCTCGCACTCCTGCGGGCACTGGAGCAGCCCGCCGCTGACGGGCGGCTGTCCGCCTGGAGCGCGCATCCGGTGGAGCAGCGGCTTCTCGAGCACAGCGTCCTCGGTGGCCCTCGAGCGCGGCAGGATGCTGCGGGCCCGGGCGCGTTCGCCGTGTACTTCAACGACGCGACCGGCGGCAAGATGGCGGACTATCTGGACATCGCCGTCGAGACGCGGACGATCGGCTGCCGCGGGGACGGCATCGCGGAGGTCGCGGTCACCCTGACGATGGCCAGCCGCGCACCCGCGGACGTCGCCTCGCTGCCGGTGAGCGTCACCGGAGGCGGACACTTCGGGGTCGGTGTCGGCGACATCGGCACCAACGTCACGGTCACCGCTCCCGCGGGTTCGTACGTCGGCGCCGTGGATGTCAAAGGCGAGCCCTACCCGGCGCCGACGGCGATCGACGTCGACCGGGCCGCCAGCACCGCGCGGGTGAACCTGTCACCCGGTGAGGCGAATGTGCTCGAGTTCCGATTCCTGATGCCCCGGAGCGGCGCCGAATCCCTGGCCATCGTGCACACGCCGCTCATGAATCCGGCAGAGGTGCGCATCGGCGAAGGTTGCGCTGGGGACATCAGTCCTTGAGCGCGGTCTCGGCGATGCGCACGTCGAGCCGGAAGTCGAGCGGGAAGCCGCCGAAGAGCAGGTGCCCGGCGGTGGCCGCCGCCTCCGTCACCGCTTGAGCGGCAGCATCCGCGTGCTCCTCGGGTGTGTGCACGATCACCTCGTCGTGGAGGAAGAACGCGAGATGCGGCTGTCGCGCGAACGCAGGTCCGGAGCGCGGCGCGCCCCGCTCCGCGGGCACGGACGGGAGGGCGGCCAGCCGCCCGCGGAGGTCGGCCAGCCACACGAGCGCCCACTCGGCGGCGGTGCCCTGCACGACGAAGTTGCGCGTGAACCGGCCCCGATCGCGCGCCCAGCGCCGGGCGCGGGCCTCGTCGGCTCCGGATGCCTCGGCTTCGGTCGCGCGCGACTGCGCCGCCGACCAGTCCGGTGACGGCGCGGGCGACGTGCGTCCGAGCCACGTGGAGACGATGCCGCCGTCCTCGCCGGTGCGCGCGGCGTCGTCGACCAGCCCCATCGCGCGGGGGTACGCGCGACGCAGACGGGGGACCAGCCGGCCGGACTCCCCCGTCGTGGCGCCGTACATCGCGCCGAGGAGAGTGATCTTCGCCTCCTGCCGGGTCGCCACCGCGCCGCTGTCGACGATCCCGGCGTAGAGGTCGCGTCCGCGTGCCGCAGCCGCGAGCGCGGTGTCGCCCGACATCGCCGCGAGCACGCGCGGCTCGAGCTGCGCGACGTCGGCGACGACGAGCCGCCAGCCTGGGTCGGCGCGCACGGCCTCGCGCAGCTGGCGCGGCAGCTGCAGGGCTCCCCCGCCCGACGACGCCCAGCGCCCGGTGACGACTCCGCCCGGCACGAAGACGGGACGGAACCGGCCGTCGCCGACCCACTCGGCCAGCCACGTCCACCCGTTCGCCGACAGCAGTCGCGCGAGCTTCTTGTACTCGAGGAGCGGTTCGATGACGGGATGCCGCTGCTCGGCGAGCTCCCATCGGCTCGTGGAGTCGACGAGAACCCCGGCGCGGTGCAGCGACCGCAGCAGCTTCGGCTGCGAGTCGAGACTCGCCGCGGGGTCGCCCAGTGCCGCGCGGACGCGCTCCGCCGCGGCGGCGAGCTTGGCGGGCTGCGCGCCGCCGGGGCGGCGCTGCCCGAGCGTCTCGACGAGGATGCGGTCGTGCGCCTCGGCGTCCCACGGAAGTCCCGCGGCGCGCATCTCCGCGGCCACGAGCGCGCCCGCCGATTCGGCCGCCGTCAGCAGCCGCAGGCGGCCGGGTTCGGTGCTGCCGGCTATCGCGTCGCGCTGCCGCACGAACTCGGCCAGCGCCGCGTCGGCGTCCGCGGGCGGACCGGAGGGCCGCCCGACGGCGTCCAGCTCGAACAAGGCCGGCGCGGACTCTTCGGCCTCGACGTGCGGGGCGGCGTCCCACTCCCGCGACCGTCTCACCGGAGCCGTCTCGGGCACCAGCGCGGAGTCGCGGAGGATCGCGTGGCACAGGCGCAGGTCATGGCACCGGGCCACGCGGATGCCGTCGGCGAGCAGCGCGGCGTACCACTGCGGGGTGTCGTGCCAGACCCATCGGGGTGCCCAGCGGATCTCGGCGTCCGAGATCCACGACGTCAGCGCGCCGCTGCCGATCTCCTCGCGCCCGACCTCGTGAGCGTTCGCGTCGAGCAGGATGACGGAGGCACCGCGTTCGGTCCGCCCGAGGACGATCCAGCCCGGGGCGTCAGACACGCCCACCGCAAGAGGGACGTGGTGCGATCACAGCCCGGATTCGTCGTCGCGGACGAGGATGCAGCCGCACTCCGGGCACATCACGACGTCGTTCTCGCCGGCCTGGCGCAGCGCGTGCAGGTCGGTGCCGGCGAGCACCATGTGGCAGCCCTCGCACGTGCGACGTCGCAGGAACGCGGCACCGGCGCTGCGGACGGCGAGGCGGTCGTACAGGGCGAGGAGGTCTGCCGGGAGGCCGCCGGCGACGGCCGCGCGGTCACGGGTGGCGGCGTCGAAGGCCGCGGTCGCCTCGGCGACGGCGCGCTTGCCTTCGGCGCTCAGCTCGGCACCCTCGGCGTTGGTCGCCGCGATGAGCGACTCCTGCTCGGCGACGGCGGCGTCGGCGATCTCGAGCCGCTCCATGACGGCGAGCTCCGCGTCTTCGAGGTCGTTCTTCCGGCGGGCGAGGGCGGCCAGCTCGCTCTCGAGCCCCTGTGCCTCCTTCGAGTTCGTCGAGGCGGCGAGACGGTCCGAGTCGCGAGCCGCGCGGGCGTCCACGACGGCGACGTCGGACTCGATGCGCGACAGTTCCGTGCGCAGATCGTCGCGGGCGCCGAGGCGCGCGCCGAGCTCCTGCGAGAGCTCCTGACGCCGGCCCAGCAGCTCCTGCACCCGACCGGCCTGAGGCGGGTTCTTGCGTGCGTTGTCGGCCTGGCGGATGCGGGCGTCGAGCTGGGCGACCTCGACGAGGCGGCGCTGGTCTGCGGGGCTGGCGTTCACGTCACCAACCTACCGTGGGGCATCGACGGCGCGAGCGGTGGGGACTAGCATTCGACGACCGGCCCCTCCGAAGACGAAAGGCGCGAACCATGGGCGTTCTCCGCACCAAGTCCGTCGAGCAGTCGATCGCCGACACCGACGAACCGGAATTCCGACTCAAGAAGTCCCTGTCGGCCCTCGACCTCACCGTCTTCGGCATCGGCGTGGTCATCGGCGCCGGCATCTTCACCCTCACCGGCCGTGCCGCGCACGAGGTTGCGGGCCCCGCCATCGTGATCAGCTTCGTGGTGGCCGCGATCGCCTGCACGCTCGCGGCGCTCTGCTACGCCGAGTTCGCGTCGACGGTGCCCGTGTCGGGGTCCGCCTACACGTTCTCCTACTCCTCGCTCGGCGAGCTGTTCGCCTGGATCATCGGGTGGGACCTCATCCTCGAGATGTTCCTGGGTGCGAGCGTGGTCGCGCAGGGATGGAGCGCGTATCTCGGCACGCTCTTCGAGCAGCTCGGGATGCCGATCCCCGCCGAGATCGGATACGGCGGCACCGTCGACCTCATGGCGATCCTCCTCGTCCTCGTGCTCGGCGGCCTGATGACCTTCGGGATCAAGGAATCGCTGCGCGTCAACATGGTGCTCGTCGCCGTGAAGCTCTTCATCGTCCTGTTCGTGATCGTCGCGGGCCTCCTGTTCGTGAATCCGGCGAACTGGTCGCCGTTCGTGCCGGCGCCCGCGCCGAGGGAGACCGCGACGGGACTGAGTCAGCCGCTGCTGCAGTTCTTCTCCGGCGTCGAGCCCACCGCGTTCGGCGTCGGGGGCATCTTCGCCGGCGCCGCGCTCGTGTTCTTCGCCTACATCGGATTCGATGTCGTCGCGACCACAGCGGAGGAGACCCGCAACCCGCAGCGCGACCTGCCGATCGGCATCATCGCGTCGCTGGTGATCTGCACGCTGCTGTACTGCGCCGTCGCGCTGGTGGTGACGGGGATGGTCCCCTACCAGGACCTCGACCCGGCGGCCGCTCTCGCCAACGCCTTCGCCTTCCACGGCGCGACGTGGATGGCGACGCTGATCTCGGCGGGCGCCGTGGCCGGTCTCACCACGGTCGTGCTCACGCTGCTGATCGGGGCGACGCGCATCATCTTCGCGATGTCGCGTGACGCGCTCCTGCCCGTTCGGCTCGCGAAGGTGCACCCGCGGTTCCGCACGCCGTGGGTCATCTCGATCCTCGTCACGATCATCGTCGCCGTCGTCGCGGGCTTCACGCCGATCGGCCTGCTCGAGGAGATGGTGAACATCGGCACCCTGTCGGCGTTCGTGCTCGTGTCGATCGGCGTCATCGTGCTGCGGCGCAAGCGCCCGGACCTGCACCGCAGCTTCCGCGTGCCGCTCAACCCGTGGCTTCCGGCGCTGTCGGCGGCGATCTGCATCTACCTGATGCTCAATCTCACCGTCGAGACGTGGTTGCGATTCCTGGTGTGGCTCGCCATCGGCTTCGTGATCTACTTCGCGTACTCGCACCGGCACTCCAGGATCGGCCAGCCCGGCTACGAGGAGTTCGCGCTGCCGCACGTCGTCTCGCACCAGCGGGACGACGGCGATCGGGGCGGAGACCCCGATCAGCGGGCGGATGGGTCCTGAAGGGACTTCGGTGGGCCCTGCCGGGATCGAACCGACGACATCCACGGTGTAAACGTGGCGCTCTACCAGCTGAGCTAAAGGCCCTCGCGGCCAGTCTACGAGGTGCGTCCGCACCGTCTCGAACTCGCTAGGCTGGCAGGTGGTGCGTTTGTGCAGGGCAGACAACGCCCGCGCCGCTCCGGTAGCGATTACCTGGCACGATCTGCCAGACGACGAAAGGTCTTCTGTGACTGTCAACGATCAGGATCCGTACTCGCAGGAACCCCTCGACAGCGATCCCGATGAGACCTCCGAGTGGCAGGAATCCCTCCAGCAGCTCGTGCAGGCGAAGGGCCACGGACGTGGCCGCGAGATCATGCTGAGCCTGCTGCAGACCTCCCACGAGCTGCAGCTCAACGTTCCGCAGGTTCCCACGACGGACTACATCAACACGATCGCCCCCGATAACGAGCCCGAGTTCCCGGGCGACGAGGAGCTCGAGCGCCGGTACCGTCGGTGGATCCGCTGGAACGCCGCGGTCACGGTGCACCGCGCCCAGCGTCCCGGCATCGGCGTCGGCGGTCACATCTCGACGTACGCGTCCTCCGCGTCGCTGTACGAGGTCGGCTTCAACCACTTCTTCCGTGGTCTCGACGACCCGACCGGTGGCGACCAGATCTTCATCCAGGGTCACGCCTCTCCCGGCATCTACGCCCGGTCCTTCCTGGAAGGCCGCCTGAGCTCCGAGCAGCTCGACGGCTTCCGCCAGGAGAAGTCGAAGGCACCCCACGCGCTTCCGTCCTACCCGCACCCGCGCCTCATGCCGGAGTACTGGCAGTTCCCGACGGTGTCGATGGGGCTCGGACCGATCAACGCCATCTACCAGGCGATGTCGAACAAGTACCTCACCAATCGCGGCATCAAGGACCTGTCGAACTCGCACGTGTGGGCATTCCTCGGCGACGGCGAGATGGACGAGGTCGAGAGCCGCGGACAGCTGCAGGTCGCGGCCAACGAGGGTCTGGACAACCTCACGTTCGTCGTCAACTGCAACCTCCAGCGCCTCGACGGCCCGGTGCGCGGCAACGGCAAGATCATCCAGGAGCTCGAGAGCTTCTTCCGCGGCGCCGGATGGAACGTCATCAAGGTGGTCTGGGGCAGCGGGTGGGACGAGCTCCTCGCCAAGGACACCGACGGCGCCCTTGTGCACCTCATGAACACCACGCCGGACGGCGACTTCCAGACGTATCGCGCGGAGGACGGTGCGTTCATCCGCGAGCACTTCTTCGGGCGCGACGAGCGCACGGCCGCTCTCGTGAAGGACTGGTCGGACGACGACATCTGGGGCAAGCTCCGCCGCGGCGGCCTGGATTACCGCAAGGTCTACGGCGCGTACAAGGCCGCGACCGAGCACAAGGGTCAGCCCACCGTGATCCTCGCCAAGACGATCAAGGGCTACGGCCTCGGGCATCACTTCGAGGGCCGCAACGCGACCCACCAGATGAAGAAGATGACCCTGCAGGACCTGAAGTACTTCCGCGACTCGATGCGGATCCCGGTCTCGGACGCGCAGCTCGAGGAGAACCCCTACCTGCCGCCGTACTACAACCCCGGATCGAACGACGAGACCATCCAGTACATGCTGGAGCGCCGCCGCGCGCTGGGCGGCTTCCTCCCGGAGCGTCGCTCGCACCACGTCGGGCTGCAGCTGCCGGGCGACGACGCATACGCGCTGCCGAAGAAGGGCTCGGGCACGCAGGAGATCGCCACGACGATGGCGTTCGTCCGTCTGCTCAAGGACCTCCTCCGCGCGAAGGACTTCGGCCACCGGATCGTGCCGATCATCCCCGACGAGGCGCGAACCTTCGGCATGGACGCGTTCTTCCCCTCGGCGAAGATCTACAACCCGCACGGCCAGAACTACACCTCGGTCGACCGCGAGCTGCTCCTGGCCTACAAGGAGAGCCCGCAGGGCCAGATCGTCCACGTCGGCATCAACGAGGCGGGCGCGGTCGCCGCGTTCACCGCGGCGGGCACCTCGTACGCCACGCACGGCGAGCCGCTCATCCCGGTGTACGTCTTCTACTCGATGTTCGGGTTCCAGCGCACCGGCGACGCGCAGTGGGCGGCGGGCGACCAGATGGCGCGCGGCTTCATCATCGGCGCCACCGCCGGACGCACGACGCTGACCGGTGAGGGCCTCCAGCACGCCGACGGGCACTCGCTGCTGCTCGCCTCGACCAACCCGGCGACCGTGTCGTACGACCCGGCCTACGGGTACGAGATCGCGCACATCGTCCGCTCGGGCATCGAGCGCATGTACGGCGGCAACCACCCCGACCCCAACGTCATGTACTACCTCACGGTGTACAACGAGCCGCTGGTGCAGCCGGCCGAGCCCGAGGGCGTGGACGTCGACGGCATCGTGCGCGGCATCCACCGCGTCTCGACCGCCGAGGGCGAAGGCCCCAAGGCCCAGCTGCTCGCGTCGGGCGTGGGCGTGCCGTGGGCGCTCGAGGCGCAGCAGCTGCTGCGCGACGACTGGGGCGTGCAGGCCGACGTCTGGTCGGTCACCTCGTGGAGCGAACTGCGCCGCGACGGCCTGGCCGCCGATGAGCACAACTTCCTCCACCCGGAGGACGAGCCGCACACCGCCTACCTGACCGAGAAGCTGAAGGACGCCGCCGGCCCAGTGGTCGCGGTCAGCGACTTCATGCACGCGGTCCAGGACCAGATCCGTCCGTGGGTGCCGAACCGCTTTGCGACGCTCGGTGCCGACGGCTTCGGCTTCTCCGACACGCGCGCCGCGGCCCGTCGCTTCTTCAAGATCGACGGACCCTCGGTCGCGGTCCGCACGCTTCAGGCTCTGGCCGAAGAGGGCGCCGTCGACCGCAGCCTCGCCGCGCAGGCGATCCAGAAGTACCGTCTGCACGACGTGACCGCCGGTACGAGCGGGAACGCGGGCGGCGAGAGCTGACCTGCGGATGGGCAAGTCCACCGAGGTGATGGACAAGGTCGAGACGCTCGCCTGGCTGCGACGCATCTCCGGCGACCTCGCGACCGTCACCATCAAGCGCCTCGAGGAGACGCTGCCCTGGTACGCCGAGATGCCACCGGCCCGACGGTCCGCCGTCGGGCTGGTGGCCCAGGCCGGCATCACCTCGTTCATCCAGTGGTACGAGGACCCCGCCTCGACGCCGTGGATCGCGGCCGACATCTTCGCGGCCGCCCCGCGCGAGCTGCTGCGCAGCGTCAGCCTGCAGCAGACTCTGCAGCTCATCCGCGTCACCGTCGAGGTGACGGAGGAGCGGGTCGCGGGCAAAGGCGAGCACCTGCGCGAGGCGATCCTGCTGTACTCCCGCGAGGTGGCGTTCGCCGCTGCCGACGTCTACGCCCGCGCAGCCGAGGCGCGGGGCCTCTGGGATGCGCGCCTCGAGGCGCTCGTCGTCGACTCGATCCTCACGGGCGAGGCCGACGAGGAGCTGCCGAGCCGCATCGCCGCCCTGGGCTGGCACGGCCACGGCGAGGTCGCGGTGCTCGTCGGCACGACTCCCCCGCAGTTCGACGTCGATCAGCTCCGTCGTACGGCGCGCAAGCTCGGTGTCGACGTCCTCATCGGTGTGCAGGGCTCGCGCCTCGTGCTGGTCGTCGGGCGCTCCGAAGCGTCGACCGGCTCGGACGACGCCGTGGCCGACCTTCCCTTCGCCGAGATCGCGCGCCGCCTGGAGCCCGGCTTCGGCGCCGGGTACCTCGTGCTCGGCCCGACGGTGCCGGCGCTCGTCGACGCGAGCCAGAGCGCGCGCGCCGCCCTCGCCGGATTCGCCGTCGCGCGCGCTTGGCGTCACGCGCCCCGCCCCGTGGAGGCTGACGACCTCCTCCCCGAGCGCGCCCTCGCCGGCGATCCTCTGGCCAAGCTCACCCTCGTCGAGCGCATCTACCGCCCGCTCCAGGCTCACAGCGCCGACCTCGTATCGACGCTCTGGGCCTATCTCGACAACGGCCGTTCGCTCGAGGCCACCGCTCGCGAGCTGTTCGTGCACCCGAACACGGTGCGCTACCGCCTCAAGCGGGTGTCCGAGGTCATCGGCTGGGACGCCACCGGCCCCCGCGAAGCCCTGATCCTGCAGACGGCGCTGATCCTCGGATCGATCGGGACGGATGCCTCGCGCCGCCGTCCGCCGCCCCGACGCAACCCCGCGTGATCTCTCCGTCGGTGTGGGCCGCGCACAAAGCAGCGCGTGATTCTTGTGACGGTGTCGCCAGAACGACCTTTCTGATCCTTGGCAGGATGGAACAGTGAGAATCGCGGTCTTCCCGGGGCAAGGCTCCCAGTCCCCCGGCTTCCTGACTCCCTGGCTCGAATCGGACGGCGCGGCGGATCGCCTCGCTCAGTACTCCGAGTGGTCCGGCGTCGACCTCGTCGCAGCCGGCACCGAGTGGGACGCCGACCAGATCCGCGACACCCGGGTGGCCCAGCCGCTCATCGTCGCCGCCAGCCTGCTGTCGTGGAACGCGCTGCCCGACCGTGAGCGCATCGGCGGTGTCGCCGGGCACTCCGTCGGCGAGTTCGCCGCCGCCGCGGCGGCGGGCGTCCTCAGCGAGGAATCCGCACTCACGCTCGTCGGTATCCGCGGCCGCGCGATGGCGGAGGCCGCAGCGGCCGCCGAGACCGGCATGAGCGCCGTGATCGGCGGCGACGAGGCATCCGTCCTCGCCCGCCTCGCAGAGCTGGGCCTCTCCCCCGCGAACTACAACGGCGGCGGCCAGCTCGTCGTCGCCGGCGCGATCGACGCGCTCCAGGCCCTCGCGACCGAGCCGGTCGCCGGAACCCGCGTGATCGCGCTCCAGGTCGCGGGAGCCTTCCACACTCAGTACATGGCGCCCGCCGTCGAGGCTCTGCGTGCGGCCGCGACCGACCACGACGTCTCGGACCCGGGCGTCACCCTGTGGACCAACCGCGACGGCTCCGCCGTGGAGTCCGGCCGTGCGTTCGTCGACCTTCTCGTCGACCAGGTCGCCTCGCCGGTGCGCTGGGACCTCTGCATGGCGTCTTTCGCCGACGCCGGCGTCTCGGGCATCGTGGAGCTGTCCCCCGCGGGCACGCTGGTCGGGCTCGCGAAGCGCGCGCTCCGCGGCGTTCCCGCCGTCGCCGTCAAGACGCCCGCTGACCTGGAGGCCGCCGCCGCGCTGGTGGCCGCCGACGCCTGACCGGAGTACCCCCCCATGACCCGCAGCCTCATTCAGCCCACCGGTGCCGCCCACACGCGCATCTATTCCTACGGCGCCGCCCGTGGCGAGATCGCGGTGCCGAACGACGACCTCATCGGCCCGATCGACTCGAGCGACGAGTGGATCCGCCAGCGCACGGGCATCGTCACGCGTACTCGTGCGCTGGCCGAGACGGACGCGATCGATCTCGCGACCGATGCCGCCCGCGAGGCGATCGAGCGGTCCGGCGTCGACGCGTCGCAGGTCGATGCGGTCATCGTCGCGACCATCAGCAACCCGAAGCAGACCCCGTCGGTGTCGGCGATCGTCGCCGATCGCGTGGGCGCCAACCCCGCCGCGGCGTACGACGTGAACGCCGCGTGCGCCGGCTTCGCCTACGGCGTGGCCCAGGCCGACGCGCTCATCCGCGCCGGCGCCGCGCACTACGCCGTCGTCATCGGCACGGAGAAGCTCAGCGACATCGTCGACCCCGCCGACCGCAGCATCTCGTTCCTGCTCGGCGACGGCGCGGGTGCGGTCGTCGTCGGCCCGAGCGACACGCCCGGCATCGGCCCCACCGTGTGGGGCTCGGACGGCTCGAAGTCCGAGGCCGTGGGCATGAACCACACGCTGACCGAGTTCCGCGACGGCGTCGCACCGTGGCCGACCCTGCGCCAGGAGGGCCCCACCGTCTTCCGCTGGGCGGTCTGGGAGATGGTGAAGGTCGCACGCCAGGCGCTGGAGGCCGCCGGGGTCGAGGCATCCGATCTCGCCGCCTTCGTGCCCCACCAGGCGAACATGCGCATCATCGACGAGTTCGCCAAGCAGCTGGGCCTGCCCGACACCGTCCTGATCGGCCGCGACATCGAGACCACCGGGAACACCTCGGCGGCCTCCATCCCGCTGGCCACGCACCGACTGCTCGAGGAGCACCCGGAGCTCAGCGGCGGCCTCGCGCTCCAGATCGGCTTCGGCGCCGGGCTGGTCTTCGGCGCGCAGGTGGTCGTCCTTCCCTGACGCGGCGAACCGCGACCCTAGACTGATTCCCGGCCCGCTCGGGCACGCCTACCCCCAACAAACAGGAGAATCCCATGGCATTCACCAACGACGAGGTCCTCGCGGGACTCGCGGAGCTCATCACCGACGAGACCGGCATCTCGGCCGACGAGGTCGCGCTGGAGAAGTCGTTCACCGACGACCTCGACATCGACTCGATCTCGATGATGACGATCGTCGTCAACGCCGAGGAGAAGTTCGGCGTCACCATTCCGGACGACGAGGTCAAGAACCTCAAGACGGTCGGCGACGCCGTCACCTTCATCACGTCGAACCAGGCGTAGGACCATCCCGGTGGGGGCCGCGGCCCCCACCGGCCATCATCACGAGGACTCTGATCTCCATGAGCACACCCCGTATCGTCGTCACCGGCATCGGTGCATCGACCCCCATCGGCGGCACCGCCCCCGAGAGCTGGTCGGCGCTGATGAGCGGAGCATCCGGCACGCACACGATCGAGCAGGAATGGGTCGAGGAGTACCAGCTCCCCGTCACCTTCGCCGCACAGGCGCTCGTCCGGCCCGACTCCGTGCTGGAGCGCCCTGTGGCCAACCGCCTCGACCCTTCGGCGCAGTTCGCGCTCGTCGCGGCGTTCGAGGCATGGGAGGACGCGGGCAAGCCGGAGGTCGAGCCCGAGCGGTTCGCCGTGGACTTCGCGACCGGCATCGGGGGCCTGCAGACCACGCTCGCGGGCTGGGACACGCTCAAGACCAAGGGACCTCGCCGCGTCATGCCGATGAGCGTCCCGATGCTCATGCCGAACGCGCCGGCCGCGGCCGTCTCGATGCACCTGAACGCCCGCGCCTACGCGCGCACCGTGGCTTCGGCGTGCGCATCGAGCACCGAGTCGCTCGTCAACGCGTTCGAGAGCCTTCGTGCGGGGCGCGCCGACGTCATCATCGCCGGTGGCGCCGAAGCGGTCATCCACCCGCTCACCATCGCCGCTTTCGCCGCGATGCAGGCGCTGTCCAAGCGCAACGACTCCCCCGAGACCGCGTCGCGCCCGTACAGCGTCGACCGGGACGGGTTCGTCATGGGCGAGGGCGCGGCAGCGCTGGTCCTCGAAACCGAGGAGCACGCTAAGGCCCGCGGCGCGAAGATCTACGGCGAGGTCGTCGGCGGTGGCGTGACGGCCGATTCCTACCACATCACGGCTCCGGAGCCCGAGGGCCTGGGCGCCTCGCGCGCCGTGCGGCTCGCGCTCGAGCAGGCGGGCGCCACGCCCGACGAGGTCACGCACATCAACGCGCACGCGACGTCCACTCCCACGGGCGACATCGCCGAGTACAAGGCGCTCCTGAGCGTCTTCGGCGACCGCGTCCACGAGATCCCCGTCTCGGCGACGAAGGGGGCGACCGGTCACCTGCTGGGCGGCACCGGCGCTCTCGAGGCGATCTTCACGCTCCTTGCGCTGCGCGAGCGCCAGGCGCCGCCGACCATCAACGTCAGCACGCAGGACCCCGACATCCCGCTGCGCATCTCGGACGCCCCGATCGCCCTCGGTGCGGGCGATCAGCTCGCGATCAGCAACTCGTTCGGCTTCGGCGGTCACAACGCCGTCGTCGCCTTCCGCTCGGCCTGACGACCCTCCACGCGAAGACGCCCCCGGCGATGCCGGGGGCGTCTTTCGTGTCAGGCGGCGGTTCGCGTTCCCAGGGCCCGGGATTCATGGCCTCCGAGCCTCGGTAGTGGCGCCTCACGCCGCCTGCGGCTGTGGGGTTGTGGGCGTCAGCCGACCTTGTGCAGCCAGACGACGGGCGCATCGTCGCTGGCGTGGCGGAACGGCTCGAGCTCCTCGTCCCATGCCGCGCCGAGCGCGACATCGAGTTCTCGCTGCAGCTCGAACGCGTCGCCGCCGGCGATCTCCATCGCGTAGCGGATGCGGTCCTCGCCGATGACGACGTTGCCGGCGGAATCGGTCTGGGCGTAATGGATGCCGAGACCCGGCGTGTGCAGCCAACGGCCGCCGTCGCTGCGGGGCGTGGGATCCTCGGTCACCTCGAAGCGCAGGTGCTCCCAGCCGCGGATGGCAGTGGCCAGGGCCGAGCCGGTCCCGGCGGTGCCTTCCCAGTAGAACTCGGACCGCCGGCTGCCGGTCAGCACCGGCTGATCCGCCCAGTCGAAGCTGACGGCGCGGCCGAGGGCTCGCCCGACAGCCCACTCCAGGTGGGGGCACAACGCTCGTGGCGCGGAGTGGATGAAGATCACCCCACGCGCCTTTTGTGTCGCCATGATCTCTCCGTTCGTCAGGTGCGTCTTCCCCTACGACCTGTGACGGTGTCATGACGTGCTGTTCGGTTGTGCTGCCGCCATTATCGCGGAGAGGGCCCGGGAATCACAAGACTGTGATTTCCGGGCCCTCCGCGATCAGGCGTGCCGTGCTCAGGCCTCGCTCATGGCCTGGACCTCGGCCTTGCCCTTGGCGGCGTAGTACGCGGCGCGCGCGGCGTCACGGCGGGCCTGCTCGGCCTGACCGGCGTCGAGCACCTCCTGCGCGACCTCGAACTGCGGCGCGGTCGGCACGGCGTGGTACTTCTCCATGTACGCGTCGAGCTCGGGGCCCGACTCCCAGGAGGTGATGAGGCAGTAGCGCGGCTCGGTGCCGTCGTGGTGCACGGCGTGCCACAGGCGCTGCGTGTCGACGATGAGCTGGGCGCCGGCGGGAAGCGCCACGCGGTACTCGATGCTCGGGTCGGTGCGGTTCTCACGCAGCACGAAGTAGGTGTTCTTGTCGTCGGTGAGGTTGAAGAAGCCGCGCACGACCCAGCCGGTGCCGTCGGGGTTGAGGCGGTTGTTGTCGTCCTGGTGGAGGTTGTACAGTGCGTCGGCGTAGGTGTTGGGCTGCAGTTCGATGATGCGGCAGCGACCGACGTTCGCGCCCGGCTCCTGTGCGCGACGCGTCAGGGTCGGCGCCTTCTCGGTCTGCTCGGGGATCCAGACGCCGTCCTTGTCGGTGCGCGGCGGCGTGTGGTTCCAGAACCCGTTGCACTCGATCTCGCCCTTGGCGGACGCGAGGGGCGCGAAGCGGGTGTCGCCTGACGACTTCCAGTCGACGTACTCGATCGACAGCCACTCCTGCGGGTCGATCTCCTCGTTGTAGGAGTCGAGCACCACGAAGCCGGTCTCTTCGAGAGCGGCGGACTTGATGTAACCCATGACGAATCATGCCTTTCGGTCAGTGAGCCAGCACGTTTTAACAGGCTCAACTTAGGCAAGCCTACCTCGGGGGTCTGAACGGCCCCGAAGCCCCCGCCGTGAATAACCGGCGGCCGTCGCGCGCCCGCTTCGAGCAGGGAAGCCCGGCCTAGACTGGACGGGCCATGGTCACTGCCACGAACGTCGATGCCACTGCTGTCAATACCATCGGCTGGCTCTCCGCCTCGGACTGGACGATCGTCGTCCCGGTGTATCAGCGGCAGTACCGGTGGGACATCGGCGGGTGCGAACAGCTCCTCTCCGACATTCGTGCGGTGGCGGATCTCGACGATCGGCAGATGCACTTCATCGGCTCGATCCTCTCGTCGGCGAGCGGCGAGGGGCCCGACGCCGAACTCGTGCTGATCGACGGGCAGCAGCGGACCACGACCCTCATGCTGCTGGTCGCCGCCCTGCATCACACCGTGCGCGAGGCGGATCCAGACCTCGCCGATCAGCTGCAGCGCGTGCTCGTCCATTCGCACGACGCGACGCGCACGAAGCTGCGCCCGCACCGCGCATGGGCTGCGGTGTTCGAGCGCGTCGTGCTCGATCTCCCGCTCGCGGCGGGTGAGCACCGTGATTCGCGGTTCGATGACAACTACGCGTTCTTCCGCAGCCAGATCAGCCTCGAGGAGGCTCCTCACATCTGGCGAGGGCTCCAGAAGCTCGAGCACGTGGCGATCACGCTCGGTGCCGGCGCCAACGCCCAGCAAATCTTCGAGAGCCTCAACTCGACCGGCGAGCCGCTGCGCGACCACGAGCTCATCCACAACTACGTGCTGATGGGCCTCAACCACTCGGAGCAGCGGCAGATCGAGGCTGACTACTGGCAGGCGATCGAGCAGAACACCGGCGATTCGATCGCGGAGTTCTGGCGGCAGTACCTCGTCATGCGGACAGGCCGAGAGGTCACCGTCGTCGGCGGCCGCGGCGTGTACGACGCTTTCCGTCACGAGTTCCCGCGGCTCGACTTCGAGGCACTCCTGAGCCACGCCGACGAATGGCGAGAGCTCTCCCGCGTGTACCGCATCCTGCTGCGGCCCAAAGAGGCGCCGGACGCCGAGATCACGCGTCACCTCGCCTACCTCGGCACCTTCGGCACGGGCATGTACCCGCTCGTGATGCGGGCGTACCGCGACTTCGAGCTGGGGTCGCTCGGGCGCGACGGGCTGATCGACACGCTCGAGATGGTGCAGTCGCTGCTCGTGCGCCGAGCGGTGGTCGGCACCGGGGTGGATCGCCTGGTCGCGCGCCTCTGCCGCGCGCGCGAAGAGAGTGCCGGAGCGCTCGTCGCGGCGATCTCGCGCATCACGCCGTCCGACGAGCGGATCGCGGTCGCCCTGAAGTACTCGGACCTCCCCCACGCGGCCTACGTCCTCGGCCGCATCGCGGGTGTGGACGGCGCGGGCGGGCTCGACGTCGAGCACATCTTCCCGCTCGCCCCCGGTGACGGCTGGTCGGGCGACGGTGTGCGCGAGTGGGCGTCCTACACCGACGACGAGCAGAACAGCCATCGCGCCCTCGCGAACACGATCGGCAATCTCACCGTCCTCGAGGAGGATCTCGCCCTCCGCGCTCTCGATCGCTCGTTCCCCGAGAAGCAGGCCCTCTACGCGCGCAGCGCCGTCGCCACCACCGCCGAGCTCGCTGCGCTCCCGTCCTGGGGCACGGCGGCGATCGCGGACCGTTCGGCGCAGCTCACCGGCCGGTTCGTCGAGATCTGGAAGCGTCCGGGCGGTCCGGCGATCGACGACGACGGCCTCACCCCGATCCTCGACGCCGTCCGCCGTCGTGGATGGCCTCCCGGATGGCACCGGGAGTGGTCGTATGTCGAGTACTGCGGCGAGCACTGGGAGGTGCCCGACGTCAAGTACCTCTTCAACCGCGTCTTCAAGCGGCTGTGGGCGGATTCCCGAGAGTCGGTCCTGGCGTACAGCGCGCGCCGGGGTGGTCCGGTCTACACGGCGCAGTCCTGGAACGGCCAGTGGGACCGTCTCGACGACGAGCACTCGCTCTACATGGGCTGGGACTCCAGCTACATGCTCAGCGCCGTGCAGGGCGTGCTGGAAGAGGCAGGGCTCGCCTCCGAGGTCTTCGTGAAGTACTCCTACATCGGCAACGCGATGTGAGAACGGGACGGATGCCTCGCCCCGAGGCATCCGTCCCGTTCATGGGACGCCGGCGTCACTCGAAGGTGACGGCGGCGTTCTCGTTGTTGAGCACGATCACCGGCGTGATCGCGGGGTGCCCGGCGGCCTGGATCTTCGCGAGGTCGAAGCGCAGGAGCGGCGTTCCCGCCGTGACCTTCTGGCCCTTCTCGACGAGGGTCTGGAAGCCGTCGCCCTTCATGCCGACCGTGTCGATGCCGACGTGGATGAGCAGCTCGGTGCCGTCGTCGAGGACGAGCGCCACCGCATGGCTGCTGTCGAACGTGGCGCCGATGGTGCCGTCAGCGGGCGCGACCACCGTGTCGCCGGTCGGCTCGATCGCGACGCCCGGGCCCATGATCCCCTGCGCGAACGTCGGGTCGGGCACCGCCGTCAGCGGCACGACCTCACCCTCGAGCGGCTGGCGGAGCCTGACGGTCGTCGTGGCGTGAGTGCCGGTCAGGACCGCGGTGCCGGCCGCAGCGGGTGCGATGGCCGGCTCCGGCGCAGCACCGGTCGGGGCTACCACCTCGCCCGCAATGATCTGCTCCATCGCGTCTTTGACGAACTGGACGTTCGTGCCGTAGACCACCTGCACCGATTTGCCACCGGGCTTCATCGTGCCCGCCGCGCCCGCGCGCTTTAGGGCGGTGTCATCGACCTTGCTGACGTCGTCGACCTCCATCCGCAGGCGCGTCGCGCAGTTCTCGAGCTCGAGGATGTTCTCTTTGCCTCCGAGCGCGTCGATGAAGCGGCTGCCGGTGATGAGGTACTTGTCGTCCGCGGCGTGCGTGTCGTACTCGGTGCCCTCGCCGAGGATGTCGTCATCCTCGCGGCCGGGCGTCTTCAGGTTGAACCGCTTGATGAAGAAGTAGAACACCCCGAAATAGATGAAGAACCAGAACACACCCATCACGGGGATGAGCCACGGGTTCTGGGCCATCGGGTTCATCCAGTTGAGGACGAGGTCCACGAAGCCGCCCGAGAACCCGAAGCCCATGCGCACCGGCAGAAGCTGACTGATCGCCATCGAGATGCCGGTGAAGAGCGCGTGGGTCACGTACAGCACGGGCGCCAGGAACATGAAAGCGAACTCGAGAGGTTCGGTCACGCCCACGAAGAACGACGAGACCGCGCCGGCGAACAGGATGCCGTAGGCGAGCTTCTTGCGCGTGGTCTTCGCGGTGAGATACATAGCGAGGGCGGCGCCGGGCAGTCCGAACATCATGATCGGGAAGAACCCGGTCATGTACTGGCCGGTGACGCCATACGTGCCCTCTCCGGAGAGGAAGTTGTTGAGGTCGTTGATGCCGGCGACATCGAACCAGAACACCGAGTTGAGCGCGTGATGCAGGCCGACAGGGATGAGGAGCCGGTTCAAGAAGCCGTAGATCCCCGTGCCGAAGGCTCCCAGCGTCACGATCCACTCACCGAAGGTGACGAGTCCGCCGTACACCCACGGCCACACGAAGTACAGCGCGATGGCGACGACGAGCGAGATGCCGGCGGTGACGATCGCGACCGAACGCTTGCCCGAGAAGAACGACAGGGCATCGGGCAGCTTCGTGTCCTTGAAGCGGTTGTAGCAGAATGCGCCGATCAGGCCGCAGATGATGCCGACGAAGACGTTCTGCACCTTCAAGAACGAGGGGTCGACCTCGTTGACGTCCGCCACGCCCGTGTACAGCGCCACCGTCTCGGGCTTGAGGAGCGTCGTGACCACGAGCCACGACACCAGCCCCGCCAGGGCTGACGTTCCGTCGGACTTCTGCGCCATGCCGAGGGCGATGCCGACGGCGAACAGCAGCGCCATGTTGTCGAGCAGCGATCCGCCCGCCGCGCCGAGGAAGGCCGAGGCGATGTTGGGACTCTTCCCGCCGTCGCTGATCCAGTACGAAATGCCGGACAGGATCGCAGCCACCGGAAGCACAGCCACCGGGAGCATGATCGACCTGCCGAGCCTCTGCAAGAACTTCATTGTTCGCCTCCAAAAGGCGCGAGGGACAGTTGCTGCCGCTGACGCTACAGCCAAACCGCGTCGCGCGTCACTGGGTCCCCCTCCGAAAGTTAGGGGTATGAACGAATTTCTTGTCGACCCGCGATCCGCGCCGGGGATGAAGTGAGGTCCGTCGCAACCCCGTGGGTTGCGACGGACCTCGATGCGTAGGGCGGGTGGGACTTGAACCCACGATCGTCGGGTTATGAGCCCGCTGCCTTGACCAGCTTGGCCACCGCCCCGTGCGCGTCTGGCGCGCGGAGACGAGCCTACCTGCCCGCCGTGCCCCCGGGCTCGTCCGCGGGGTCCTTGACGGGCGGTTCGGGCCACACCTTGGCGACCGCCTCGGTCACCTTGACGGATCCGGTGCGCGGGTGCGCAGCATCCATCGCCCCTCCGGCGCTTCCCCGCTGGATCGGGAGCTCCTGACTCTCGCTCAGCACCTGGGGATGATGGCGGGCGAGCTGGAATACGCCCCACACCGCGACAGCGCCGACCATCGCGAACGAGATGTAGACCCACACCGGTGCGCCGGCCGCCTCCTGCAGCACCGTCAGGCCGATGAAGATCGCGACGATCGGGTCGATGACGGTGAGGCCGGCGACGACGAGGTCGGGCGGCCCGGAGGCGTACGCGTTCTGCACGAAGTACGCGCCGACGATGGCTCCCGCGATGAGCGCGGCGAGGCACGTGAAAGTGAGCCAGTCGAAGTCCTGCGACTGGATGCGCACGATCACGACCTTGGCCAGCGTCGCGACGAAGCCGTAGATGACGCCGGCGGCGATGATGTAGAAGAGTGCGCCCATGCGCGAGCGCAGCCAGATCCACAGGCCCGCGAAGACGACGGTGACGATCCCGAGCATCACGAGGATCGTGATCAGCTGACCGTTCGACACCGGCTTCTCGGTCGCGAACAGCGCCGCGATGGTCACGAAGATGAAGATGCCGCCCACGCAGGCGCCGATCGCGATCAGCGAACGTCTGGTGGGCTTGTGCCCGCTGATCTGGGCGTTCAGCAGCGTCGTGATCACGAGGGCGATCGCCCCCAGAGGCTGCACGACGATGAGCGGCGCGAACGCGAGCGCCGAGAGCTGGCACACGATCGCGAGCCCCAGCATGACGGTCCCGATCACCCAGGACGGTCGAGAGAGGAGCTTCAGCAGGTGGTTCGCGCCCAGCCCGCCGTTCCCCTGCGAGCCGTAGAGACGCTCGACCTTCGTCACTCCGCGGTGCTGGTACTGGGCGCCGAACGACATGAAGATCGCGCCGAGCAGCGCCAGCGGGATGCCGATGAGGATTCCGGGATTCTGGAACGCGCCGACGAGCTGATCGCCTACGTCCTCGAGCTCAACCGCCGTCCACACCACACATCGACACTAGCCGCAGGCACCGGTCGATAGGCTCAAGGCGTGGCTGTTCTCCCGATTCGCATCATGGGCGATCCCGTCCTGCACTCCCCCGCGTCCGCCGTCGAAGAGATCACGGACGAGATCCGCACCTTGGTCGCCGACATGTTCGAGACGATGGATGCCGCTCCCGGCGTGGGCCTCGCGGCCCCGCAGGTCGGCGTGCCGCTGCGCATCTACACGTACAACTACGCCGACGACGACGGTACGCCCTGGCGGGGCGTGATCATCAACCCCGAACTCTGGATGAGGCCGCTCGAACCGGGTGCGCCCGACCCCGACGAGGAGTCCGAGGGATGCCTCTCGTTCCCCGGCGAGCGGTTCCCGCTGCGCCGGTCGGACGAAGTGCTGGTGACCGGCACCGACCTCGAGGGCGACCCGGTCCGCGTCCAGGTCGACGGCTGGCGGGCGCGCATCATGCAGCACGAGTTCGACCACCTCGACGGAATCCTCTACGTCGACCGTCTCGACGACGGCGACTGGAAGACCGTGCAGAAGCTCGCGCGCAAGCGGGGATGGGGGCGTCCCGGAAGCTCGTGGACGCCGGGCGTCGACCAGATCGACGCCTGAGTCGGCTCGCCCTTTCCGACCCCAAGACCCGGCGGCGATCAGGCGGAGGCTGCCATGCTCCGGCGGTTCTGGCGCTCGACCCACCGGCGCAGCTCCGCATCCGCTCCGGGAGGCGCCTGGGCGATGACGTTCATGCCCTGCCGCACGAGGGTCGTGCCGATGCGCATCGGGCCCCACACGCGAGCGGTGGAGAGCTCTCCGGTGTCGACGTCGCGCACCTGCACCTGGGTGGTGTCGGTGCGTCTGCGCGCACCGGGCTTGCCCGCGACATGCTGCACGACGAGCACCGGGAGATCGTGCGCGGCGGCGGTGGCGATCACCGAATCGAGATCGTGGGCGGCCCACTGCCGTCGGATGCCCCGCACGGTCCAGAGGGCGACCAGGACGACGGCGATCGTGGCGATGCCCGTGGGAACGAGCCAGAGGCTCGCCATGGCGGACAGCAGCGACCACAGCACGATCCCCCGGACGGCGAGCAGGATCGCGATGATCGACGGCACGATCGCGAGGAAAAGCCAGGGCGCCGGTGCGGAGACCGGGAACATCCAGGGTTCCCCGCCGAACAGCACCACGAGCCCGACCCACAGCACGGCGCCGCCGAAGACGGCGAGGGCGATCAGAAGGGGGACCGAGCGATAGACGGGCGCCGGCGCAGGGACGCCGCCTTCGACGGCCAGACGCGGCGAAGGCTTCGCGCGAGCCGCCATGTGCACTCCTCGATGTGATCCCCGGAGACGGAGAAAGCCTCGGGGGTGGAGCCCCGAGGCTTTCGCTCCCCCACTTGGACTCGAACCAAGAACCTATCGGTTAACAGCCGATTGCTCTGCCAATTGAGCTATGGAGGAATGTTCCGCACTCTCGCGCGGGCAACCAGTCCATACTAGCAAAGCTCGAGCCGTGCTCATGACCACGCGGGGCCAAATCAGGAGTGGACGATGCGTCGATCGGCCTGCCCGTCCGGCGTCCACAGAAGATCCTCGGTGCCGTGCCCGAAGGCGACGGCGTGGCCCGCGCGCAGCACGAGGACGTCCGCGTCCAGCTCGCTCACGACCTCCGGCTCGTTGGTCACGACGAGGGCGGCCATGTCGAGTTCGCGTCGACGGCGGAGCACCGCTTCACGTGCGGCCTTGCGCACCTCGACGTCCATGTTGGCGAAGGGCTCGTCGGCGATCAGCACGCGGGGCTGCAGCACGAGGGCTCGGGCGAGCGCCACGCGCTGGCGCATGCCCGCGCTCAGTTCGTACGGGTACTTGGGCGCGGCGCCGAGGGGCAGCATGAGCTCGTCGAGCAGCGACGCCACCCGCACCGCGAGCGCGCGCGCGCTGACGTGCCGGTCGCGACTGGTGATCGGCTCGCCGATCACCTCGGCGACGGTGAGACGGGCCGGAAGGTGGGCGCCCGCGGCCTGCGGGACGTAGCCGGCGTAGTACGTGAGGTAGCGGTGGGCGCGGCCGGGACGCCGCACCGCCACGCCTTCGACGATGCCGCGGCCGCCCACGACGGCGAGGCCGGGCTCATCGGCGCCGGCCAGCACCGCGGCAAGCGACGATTTGCCGGAGCCTGTCGGGCCCATCAGCGCCAGGATGCCGCCGTGCGGCAGTCGAAACGACACCCCGTCGACGACGCGCTGCGACGGACCGCCGCGACCGGAACGGGCGATCGACAGATCCGAACAGTCGATCGCGACATCCGCATCTCGCCGGTGAGCCATCTCCTCATCCTGCCTGGTGACAGGCGTCGACGCCAGCCGACGGGACCGGATCAGGACGCCTCGTCCGCGAGGGCCTGACGCTGGGCGTCGAGCTCGCGCAGGCGCAGCCGGATGGTGCGGCCTTCCTCCGACTCCGCCGGCACGCGCTGGATCGCTCCGAGCAGCTCCGCCTTCTCGCGGTCGAACCCGCGCATCACCAGCCTGCGCGCGAGGTCGCTCGCCGAAGAGACCGCCTCGTCGTCGCTCAGCGCCGGGAAATCGGCGGCGAGCAACTCCGCTGCGAGCGACCGGTAGGGCTCGCGGACGGTGGCGACGGCATCCACGGCCCAGCCGGGCCGCTGCATGCCGGCAGCGTCGCGCACGGCGATGCGCACGGCATCGAGTGCCGGGTGCCGGAACGGCAGATCGAGGGCGCGCGCGACGAGCGACGGGTCCATGCGATGGCCGAACTGCAGCACGCCCATCACCGCGCCTCGCTCCAGCCCGACCTCCGGGGTGCGTGGCAGGGTTGCGAGCGTCACGCGCAGAGCGCCGTCGTCGACCGGCGGATCCGCGGGCTCGGCCACGCCGGGCCCGGCGTCGCGCCGGCCGCCGCTGCTGCTGCGGCCCGCCCGCTCGACTTCGCGGCGGACGTCCTCGGTGTCCATGCCGAGTCGCCTGGCCAGCACTCGCACGTATTCCGGCTGCAGCAGCGGATCGCGCAGTTCCGCCACGACAGGTGCGGCGGTGCGCAGCGCGCCGACACGCCCTTCGACGCTGCGCAGGTCGTAGCCCGAGATGCGCTGGTCGAGCACGAACTCGACCATCGGCACCTTCGTCTCCAGGAGCCCCCGCACGGCGCCGTCGCCGCGCGCCAGGCGCAGATCGCACGGATCGAGTCCTTCCGGACCCGTGGCGACGTAGGTCTGCGCGTTGAACCGCTTGGCGTCGGCGAAGGCGCGCAGCGCCGCCTTCTGTCCCGCGGCGTCCGGGTCGAAGGTGAACACGACCTCGCCGGCCGTGGAGTCGTCGCCCATCACGCGCCGGAGCACCGTGATGTGGTCGGAGCCGAATGCCGTGCCGCAGGTCGCGATCGCGGTCGTGATGCCCGCGAGATGGCACGCCATCACGTCGGTGTAGCCCTCGACCACGACGACCTGATGCTGGCGGGACACCTCGCGCTTGGCGAGGTCGAGCCCGTAGAGCACCTGCGCCTTCTTGTAGATGGTCGTCTCGGGCGTGTTCAGGTACTTGGGGCCGTTGTCGTCGTCGAAGAGCTTCCGCGCCCCGAACCCGATCACCTGCCCGGTCACATCGCGGATGGGCCAGACCACTCGTCCGCGGAAGCGGTCGTACACGCCGCGCTGCCCCTGCGACACGAGGCCCGCGGACGAGAGCTCCTCGTCGGTGAAGCCCTGGGTGCGCAGCGCCTTTGTCATGCCCTCCCAGCCCTTCGGGGCGAATCCGACGCCGAAGTGGGCCGCGGCGCCGGCATCGAAGCCGCGCTGACCGAGGAAGCGTCGCGCGATGTCGGCCTCGGGCGTCATGAGCTGCGCGCGGAAGAACTCCGCGGCCGCGGCGTTCGCCGCATAGAGGCGGGCGCGACCCGTGTGCTCGGGGGCCGCGCCGCCGTCCTCGTAATGCAGGGCGTAGCCGATGCGGCCGGCCAGGCGCTCGACGGCCTCGGTGAACGTCACGTGGTCCATTGCACGCAGGAACGAGTACACATCTCCGGACTCGCCGCAGCCGAAGCAGTGGTAGAAGCCGGCCTGGGGGCGCACGTTGAAGCTCGGACTGCGCTCGTCGTGGAACGGGCAGAGCCCCTTCATCGACCCCACGCCGGCGGACTTGAGGGCGACCCGCTCTCCGATGATGTCGGCGATGTTCGTGCGCGCCTTGACCTCGTCGACGTCCGCCTGGCGGATCCGCCCCGCCATCAGCGCGCCTCGGACGCGCGGAAGGCGCGGGAGGCGGTGTCCATGGGCCGTGCGCCGGGAGCCCAGACGCCGACGGATGCTGCGTCCACAGGTCCCACGAGCGCTCCGTGCCACGCGATCGCGAGCTGATCGGTGAGGCTGGCGACCTGGTCGACGATCACACGGCGGCGCGCCGCATCCGTGTCGGCCGCTGCGAAGTCCTCGGCGTGGAGCGCGTCGAGCGCGTCGGGGTGCTCCCACAGGGCTGTCGCGACGCGCTTGAGGACGCGTCGCTGCTCCTTGTAGAGGTCCTTGCGACCTTCGATCGACACGACCGCGGCGCCGATGATGCCCTTGAGCACGGCCATCTCGGCCTCGACGATGCGGGGCACGATGAGGTGGCCGCGATACCGGGTGAGCACGGATGTCGCGTACGACTCGCGTGTCGCCGTCGTCGCGGCGCGCGCGAAGCGGCCGATGAGGTCGGAGGTGAGGTTCTTCAGCCGCGCCAGCGCGGCGCGGGTGCCGTCGAAGGAATCGATCCACTCGGGCATGCGGGTGAGCCGGAAGAGCGCGTCCTCGAGCTCGTCGCGGGCGAAGTCGAAGCCGACCCACGACTGGATCGCGGTGAGGAGCCATTCGTGCTCGCGCGGGTCGACCAGGCGCGCCGGGTCGAGGTAGCCGTTGACGACCGCGTCCTCGAAGTCATGGACCGAGTAGGCGATGTCGTCGGAGAGGTCCATGACCTCGGCCTCGATGCAGCGGAGCCGGCCCGGTGCGCCCTCGCGCACCCAGCGGAACACCTCTTCGTCTTCGGGGTACACGCCGAACTTGAGCCGGCCGCCGGGATCGGGCAGCGGGTGATCGACCGTCCACGGGTACTTGCAGGCGGCGTCGAGGCTCGCCCGCGTGAGGTTGAGTCCGAAGCTGCGCCCGTCGTCGACCACTTTGGGCTCGAGCCGTGTGAGGATGCGCAGGGTCTGCGCGTTGCCCTCGAAGCCGCCGACGTCCTCGGCCCACTCGTTCATGGCCCGCTCGCCGTTGTGGCCGAAGGGCGGGTGTCCGAGATCGTGGCTGAGGCAGGCGGTGTCGACGACATCGGCGGCGAGGTCGAGGGCCGTCGCCAGTTCGCGGCCGACCTGGGCGACCTCGAGCGAGTGGGTGAGGCGGTTCCGCGCGAAGTCTGCGGGACTGGCGGGACTCAGCACCTGGGTCTTCGCGGCCAGCCGGCGCAGCGCGGCCGAGTGCAGCACACGCGCGCGGTCGCGCGCGAAGTCGTCGCGCTGAGAGCGGTGGCGCTCGGCATGGAAGCGGGCGGCATCGGCGTCGTCGTAGCCCATCGGGCGCTCGGACGCGCCGGCCAGATCACCCGCCACTGTTGTCGAGTTCCGCTTCGGCGATGGCGGTGGTGGCCTCGGCGCTGAGCTCGCGCGATTCGAGCCAGCGGTCGGGCAGAGCGGGGCGCTTCGGGGTTCCGGCGCGCCCTCGCTGGCCTTCGGCGGCCGCGCCCGGGTAGGGAGCATCGGCGTCGAGGGTGGCGAGCAGGTCGTCGATCTCGGTGAGGCTCGATGCGGTGGCGAGGCTCGCGCGGAGCTCGCCGCCCACCGGGTAGCCCTTGAAGTACCACGCGACGTGCTTGCGGATGTCGCGGCAGCCGCGGTCCTCGTCCTCGAAGAACTCGACGAGCAGCTCGGCGTGACGGCGGAACGCGCGCGACACGAAACCGAGGGTCGCGTCGACCGGCTCGGCCGGCGCGGCGCCGGGGCCGCCGAGCGCGCGGGCGAGATCGCCGAACAGCCACGGACGCCCGAGGCAGCCGCGACCGACGACGACACCGTCGCACCCGGTCTCGTCCATCATGCGCACCGCGTCGTCGGCCGACCAGATGTCGCCGTTGCCGAGCACCGGGACGCTGGTGACCGTCTCTTTGAGCCGGGCGATCGCGGACCAGTCCGCCTGACCGGAGTAGAACTCGGACGCGGTGCGGGCGTGCAGGGCGACGGCGGCCACTCCGGCGTCCTCGGCGATGCGCCCGGCGTCGAGGTAGGTGAGGTGGTCGGCGTCGATGCCTTTGCGCATCTTCACCGTGAGGGGGACGTCACCGGCGGCGCGGGCGGCGCGCGTCACGATGTCGCGGAACAGGCCGAGCTTCCACGGGAGGGCCGCTCCCCCGCCCTTGCGGGTCACCTTCGGGACGGGGCATCCGAAGTTCAGATCGATGTGATCGGCGCGATCCTCTTCGACGAGCAGGCGCACCGCGGCCTCCGTCGTCGCGGGATCGACGCCGTACAGCTGGATCGAGCGGGGCGTCTCGGACTCGTGGTGGGTGATCAGGCGCATCGTCGTCGCGTTGCGCTCGACGAGGGCGCGCGTCGTGATCATCTCGCTGACGTAGAGGCCGGCCCCGTATTCGCGGCAGAGGCGCCGGAATGCGGTGTTCGTGATGCCCGCCATCGGCGCGAGCACCACGGGGGCGTCGAGTGCGATGGGCCCGATGCGCAGTGTCGGCGCGGGGGCGAGGGCAGTAGTCACGCGTTCCATTCTCTTACAGGAATCCGTCCCTTGGCTGAACGGCCGCGCCCCTGTGCACAGGGCTTAGCCTGGGGGGATGACCGAGGCCACGATCACCGACCTGCGCGAGATCCCCTTCACCACCGCCGACGGCGGCACCGCGACCCTCTCCGAGTACGGCGACCAGGTGCTCCTCGTCGTCAACGTCGCGTCCAAGTGCGGCCTGACTCCGCAGTACGAGCAGCTCGAGCAGCTGCAGCGCGCGTACGCCGACCGCGGCTTCACGGTGCTGGGCTTCCCCTGCAACCAGTTCATGGGGCAGGAGCCGGGATCGATGGACGAGATCCTCGAATACTGCTCGGTCGCGTGGGGTGTGACGTTCCCCGTCTTCGACAAGGTCCGGGTGAACGGCCCGGGCGCCGCTCCCGTCTACAAGGCGCTGAAGAAGTCGCGCGATGCCGAGGGCAAGAAGGGCCCGATCGTCTGGAACTTCGAGAAGTTCGTCCTGACGCCGGAGGGCGGCATCCACCGCTTCCGTCCGAACGTCAAGCCCGACGACCCGGCGATCGTCGAGGTCATCGAGGCGAATCTGCCCCGCTGACCCGTAGACATCCCACGGGCCCGCCGCGACGAATCGCGGCGGGCCCGTTCTCGTTCGGAGGCTCAGGCGTCGACGTCGGCGGGCTCGCGGTGCTCGGACCACACCTGCCGCACGATCTGCGCGAAGGCCTCAGCGGGCTGCGCACCCGACACGCCGTACTTGCCGTCGATCACGAAGAAGGGCACCCCGTTGATGCCGTAGGCCGTGGCCTGCGCCTGGTCGGCACGCACCGCGTCGAGGTAGCGGCCGCTCTCGAGGGACTCCCGGGCGGCGTCTGCGTCGAGTCCGGCATCGGTGGCGAGGTCGACCAGTTCGTCCTGCCGCCCGAGGTGGCGCCCTTCGGTGAAGTACGCGGCCATGAGGCGCTCGGCCAGCTCGTGCTGGCGGCCGTGCTCCTTCGCGAAGTGCAGGAGCTCGTGGGCCTTCACGGTGTTGGTGTGCTTGAGGAGGTCGAACCGGTACTCCAGCCCGGCGTCGGCGGCGACGCCGGTCACGCGCTCGAGCATCTGCTGCACCTGGTCGCGCGGCATGCCCTTGTGCTTCGCGAGGAAGTCGAGCTCATCGCCCTCGAAATCGACGGGCGTATCGGGCGACAGCTCGAACGAGTGGTACGTCACCTCCACAGCGGGGGCGTCGTCGTCCGCGGATGCCGCGGCCAGTCCGTTCTCGAGGTTGCGCTTGCCGATGTAGCACCAGGGGCAGGCGATGTCGCTCCACACGTCGATCTTGATGGCGTCCGTCATGCTGAGGACAACCGCGCACGTCCGCGCATCTATTCCGCCGAATGCGTCGGTCCGGTGCGGATGCTCAGGGAACCGGCGGATCGGCGTCGGGCACGAACCGGAATCGCACCCGCACATCGTCGTACGGCACCACCAGGGTCGAGGCATCCGGCGACCAGGCGTCGGGCACGAGGTAGAGGCGTCCGCCGCCCTGCGCGAGCAGTCTCAGACCGAAGTAGCGGTACGCGAACGTCTGCGGCGGGGCTGCGGGATCTTCGACGGATGCCTCCTGCCCGAGCTGCTGGAAGGTGATGGCGTCGTTGCCGGGGTAGAGCCGCTCGGGGGTGTCGAGCACGACGGCGGGAAGCGTCGTGAGATCGGCGGCGAGGGCGCGGGCCTGCCCGAGGCCCCACCATTGCGCGATGGTCGCGGTCGACCAGAACGTACCGGCGATCATCACGAGGACGAGGAGCACGACCACGCCGCGCCCGCCGCTCGAACGGTCGAGGGCGCGCACGGTGGCCGAGGCGTAGGCCGCGAGCCCCGCACCGATCGCGAGGAAGAGCGGGGTGAGGAGCTGGCCGTACGTCCACCCCGGCAGGAACGGCACGAGGAAGGCCAGGACGAGGCCCGCGAGGATGAAGCCGATCCCGGTCCAGGCGAGGATGCCGATCACCCGCCGCTGCGCGGGGCGCTCCTGCGTCAGCAGTCGCTTCCGCAGAGCGCGATGGCCGAGGATCGCGGCGGCGGCGAGCAGGGTGAGCACCATCACCGGGATGAACAGCGCGCCGGGGCTGCGCATGACGAACTCCTGAGAGCTCAGCCCGATGATGTCGACGTCCACGCCGAAGTAGCGGAAGAACTCGCGCGTGGACACATAGCCGAAGTAGAAGAGCAGCGCCGTGACCAGGGTGAGCGGAGCCACGAAGGAGGAGAGGAAGCCCATCCACTTCTCGAAGCCGAGCCCGGGGTCGACCCGCAGCGGCTCCTCGGCCGTCGGTGCGGAGGGCCCGGCGGGTGCGGGGGCGCCGTGGTCCGCGGCGTCCGCTGCTCTCGCGGCCGGAGGCTCGGGCGCCGCTGCGGCAGACGGGTGAGCTGCCATCAGCCGTCCCCCTCTGTGGTGGGCGTATCGGAGGGCTGCGGCCGCTGCTCCGGGTCCTCGACCTGCTCCTGGTCCTGCTCGGCGGACGACTCCGGGTCGTTGACGATGATCGGGGGTCCCGGGTCGACCTCGCGCACCGCGACCTCGTCGCAGATCTCGGCGGTGGGGCACTCGAGCGTGCCCCGGAAGGTGATGGCGGTGCCGTCCTGGAAGTCGCCGCCGGGGCGGAGGACGAGGCTGCAGAAGATGCCGGACTCGTTCGCCGCGACGAGCATGCCCAGGCAGGAGCGGTCCGCGCCGCGGGTTCCGCAAACGCCGCCGTCGACCCGCAGGCCGGGTCGATCGGTCACCGCGTTCTCGAACGTGAAGCTGACGCCGTCCGGCACCTCTTCGCCGCCCCAGAACACCGCGATGGTCTTGCACCACACCCCCGGCTCGAGGACCTCGGCAGTGCCCTGGTCGCCGTAGGCGGGTCCGCCGTACTGGGCGACGGGGCCGGTGCGCACACGGTCCTGGGCGGGATCCTCTCCGCCGTCGGACTCCGGCTGCCCCGGGTCTCCGCCGCCGGTGTCGGTCTCCCCTTCGGCGGTGGCCTCGTCCGCGGCGTCCGCGGAGGAGGAAGGGCTTGCCGGGGTGGTGCGTCCCGCGTCCTCGACGGTCACCGGCGTCCCGCAGCCCACCAGGGCGAAGGCCGCGAAAAGGCTCAGGATTGCAGCGAGGCCCACCCGAGGCCCTGACAGCGCCATGACGCGCCTCCTGACCGGCCGCATACGCGGCTCACGTCAATGATGAGGGCGCGAGGGCTCGCTGGATACCCCGTCGGACGCCGGCGTGCCATCAGGACGTGGAGGCGTCCGGGGCGTCCACAGCGCCGCCGAATCGGCGATCACGTCCGAGGTAGGCGTCGATGCCGTGCCACAGGTCCTCTCGCGTGAAGTCGGGCCAGAGCGTGTCGAGGAACACGAACTCCGCATACGCCGATTCCCACAGCAGGAAGTTCGACGTGCGCTGCTCGCCGCTCGACCGCAGGAACAGGTCGACATCCGGCATGTCCGGGCGGTAGAGGCGTCGCTGGATCAGCTTCTCCGACACCGCCGACGGCTTGAGCCGCCCCGCCGCGACGTCGTCGGCGATCGACCGCATCGCGTCGACGAGCTCGATGCGGCCGCCGTAGTTCACGCACATCGTGAGGGTCAGCACGTCGTTGCCGCCGGTCAGCTGCTCCGCGAACTGCAGCTCCTTGATGACGCTCCCCCACAGGCGCGGCTTGCGGCCGGCCCACTGGATGCGCACGCCCCACTCGTTGAGCTGATCGCGCCGACGGTGCAGCACGTCGCGGTTGTAGCCCATGAGGAAGCGCACCTCTTCGGGCGAGCGCGACCAGTTCTCGGTCGAGAACGCGTAGACCGAGAGATGCTTCACGCCCGCCTGGATGGCGCCGGCCACGACGTCCAGCAGCGCGACCTCGCCCGCCTTGTGTCCCTCGATGCGGGTGAGACCCCGGCGATTGGCCCAGCGGCCGTTGCCGTCCATCACGATGGCCACGTGGTTCGGCACGGCACCGCGGGGGTACTCCGGCGGGTAGACGCCGGTCCAGTCGAGCGGGCGGTACGGCACCGCGTCGCGGTGCGTGTAGGGCTTCGGGGTCACCTGGGGCCTTCCTGCGGGGCTGCCGAGACGTGGGAGAGCGAACGGATGCCGCGCTCGAGATGCCACTGCGCGTAGGCCGCGATGAGACCCGAGGCGGCGGCGGTCGACCCCGGTGCCGCGGCATCCACCACGTCCCACTCCCCCGTCATCAGCGACTGCAGGAGTGACACCGTGGCGGCGTCGACGCGGGCGGCTCCGGTGGGAGCGCAGTCGCGGCAGACGATGCCTCCCTGCTGGGCGACGAACGTGTCGTGGGGGCCGCGGCGACCGCAGAGCGCGCACTCGCCGAGGCCGGGCGCCCAGCCCGACAGTGCCATCGCGCGGAGCAGGTAGGAATCCAGGACGCTGCGCGAGGCGTGCTCGCCCCGTGAGAGCGCGCGAAGCCCTCCGACGAGGAGCAGGTACTGCTGGGGCGTCGCCTCGGCCTCGTTGAGGCGATCGGCCGCCTCGACCATGGCGTGCGCGGAGGTGTACCGGTCGTAGTGGGCGACGATCTCGGCGCCGTAGGAGCCGAGCGATTCGGCCTGCTGGACGATGTCGAGCGAGCGCCCCTGGTACAGCTGCACATCGGCGACCATGAAGGGCTCGAGGCGTGCGCCGAACCGCGACGATGTGCGCCGCACCCCCTTCGCGACGGCGCGCAGCTTGCCGTGACGGCGGCTGAGCATCGTCACGATCCTGTCGGCCTCCCCCAGCTTGTGGGTGCGCAGGACCACGACTTCATCGCGGTAGGTGGGCACGGGTCAATTATCCCTGCGTACCCGTCGGATCGGGCGGCACGGCCCGCGGGTGGCGCGGGCCGTGCGTCGGGCATGCCGCTAGGCTCCGCAATGTGATGCTGCCGCGTGCCGCCGCCGTCCTGGGCCTGGTCGTGCTGCTCTGCGGGTGCACCGCCGCGGAGACGCCCGGACCGACGCCCACCGAAGACACCCGTCTGGCGGAATGCGACGCGGCGGCCGCCGCCGTCTCGGACGCGGTCGCGGGTGTCGTGGCCGGCTATGAAGGGCCGTTGGGTCCCGACGGATCGATGACGGCATCGCCGGAGCCGCTGCCGAGCGCAACGCCTGACGCCGACGGGTCCGGCGACCCGCTCTCCGCCGCGGTCGCCGCGGCGCGCGAGACACGCGAACGCCTCGGCTGCGACGCCGACCGGTTCGAGGACGCCCTGCAGACGGGGCTCGACGAGGTGCGTCCCGAGGGCGCGATCGCGACCGCCGTCTGGCGCAGGGTCTCGGCGACGCTGCTCGGCCGCATCCCCGCGGACACGACGGAGCGCACGCTGGAGGCCGGCGAGGATCTCGCCGAGGTGATCTCGCAGATCCCCGAAAGCGGAACCCTCGTACTGCCGGCGGGGACGGTGGAGGCGGACGACACCATCGTCCTCCTCGACGGCGTGACGCTGCGCGGCGCCGGTCGGGACGCCACCGTCCTGCGCTCCTCGGCGTCCGACGCCGCCGTCCTGATCGCCGCGACCGGCCTGGTGCAGGTGGTCGACCTGACTGTCGAGGTCGCGGGTGCCGATCCCGCATCGGCCGTCGTCGCCGGTCCGTGGGCCTCGCTCGTGCTGAGCGGCGCGCGGGTGGCAGGCGCGACCATCGCCGACGGCATCGGCGGGGCCGGCGTGTATCTTTCCGCCGGCGCGGACGACATCACCGGCGAGCAGACCACGCTCGAGGTCACCGACACCCTGTTCGAGCGGAACGCGTGGGCGGGCCTCGCGGTGACCGGCCGGCACCGCGTGAGCATCGAAGCCTCCCGGTTCGCCGGCAACGGCGAGGTGGGACTGCTGTTCATGGACGCGACCAGCGGCTCGGTGCGCTCGAGCACGTTTGCCGACAACACGGTCGGGGTCGCGATCGCCGGCACCGCCTCGCCGACACTGTTGTCGACCACTGCGAGCGGCGGGTCGGTCGCGTTGCAGACGGACGATTCCGCGGCTCCCACGGTGGACGGGATGGACATCGGCGGCGCGACCACTGCGGCCGTGATCCTCGGGGGCGAGTCGGGGGGATGGATCGGCGGCGTGGCCTGCCAAGACGTGCCGTTCGGCATCGTGGTCTCCAGCGGCGCCGCACCGACGATGGGACCGAATTCCTGCGCGCTGAGCCAGGGCGGCTCCTGAGAGCCAAGACCCCGGCGACAGCTTCGCGACACGCCGGCGAGCTTTCGCGACACGCCGTAGAAGTCCAGGTGTTTGAGGATTTTGCTTGTACGCGATCAGAGGTCGGTGCCATACTCGGCGACGTCGACCCCACTTCGGGTGGTGGGGTCAGGCGTGGGGGGAATCGTGCCGTCGGGGGCCGCTGAATCGAGTGCGCGCAAGAGCGCCGCTCTTCGGCGCGCGCACGGTGCCGGCTCCGCCGCCATCGCCGCCCTCGTGAGCGTCGCTCTCGTCGTCGCCGGCGTCGCACCCGCACATGCCGCCGCCCCGGAGCCCCCCGCGGTCGAGCGAGCGCCGGTGGCGCAGACAGCTCCCGCAACGATTCCCGCGCAGACCCCGGCCGAGATCATCCACCTGCGCGACGCCGAGGTCGTCGTCGTCCAGGTGCTCCCCCGCGACGAGGCTCGCGCAGCGCTCGATTCCGTCTTCGCCGCTCAAGAGGACCGGCGCACGGAGGCGGCTCGTCGCGAGCGCGTGGTGCAAACGGAGCAGAGTGCGTACGTCACGGAGCTGGCCGTGGCCCAGCAGGCCGCGCAGGCCCAGGCGGAAGCCGATGCGAAGCTGCAGGAGGCGCTCGCGGCGCTTGCCAAGGCGCTCTCGACGAGTCAGTGCACCACTGTCGGTGGGACCAACGGGCAGCCCGCGTCGATCTCGTGCCCGATGGAGAACGGCGATGCGACGATCTCGGGCGATGACGGCGCGGGAGTGACGACGCCCCCGCCCGCACCAACGCCGACGACGACGCCGACACCGACGCCGACCGCGCCGCCTGCGGCCGGGGAGGACGACGCCGCGCAGCCCATGACCGCGTCCAGCGCGCCCGGCGACCCCGTCGGCCCCGACCAGTTCCTCGGCGCGGGCGCTCTCGCAGGCGCCCTGGCGCAGGTCCTGGGCGAGTGGGCGAACACCGGAGCGGACGTCTCGGGCATCACCGCGTCCGTCGGTTCGCTGCCGGACGGCCGCCTCGGCGAGGCATCCGGTCGCACGATCGTGATCGACGATGACGCCGCCGGCTGGGGCTGGTCACGCATGGACCTCCTCACCGTCGTGCGGCACGAGGTCGGACACGCGCTCGGCGCCGGCCACCGCGGCGGGCTCATGGCCGAGACGCTGTCGCCCGGTGAGAGCCGGGGCGTGGACGCGTCGATCCTCCCCGCGCCCGAGCCCCCCGCACCGGCGGAGCCCGCCCCGGCTGAGCCCGCACCGGCGGAGCCCGCACCCGCGGAGCCCGTCCCGGCCGA